>CBFGPV010000230.1:0-5855 GCA_965650765.1 uncultured Burkholderiales bacterium | reverse complement strand
GTCCGACAGCCATCAGCCCGCCTGAATCCGCTCAGGGCGGCCCGCCCGGCGGACGTGACGCTCACGGGGCGTGGCGATTACAAGGAAACGCCGGGCCGCCCCAAGTTTCCTTGACCCCCGCTGGGGGCGGGCTGGGCGCTGTCCGGCCCTGGGGGCGCTCCTCAAGGAAACGCCGGGCCGCCCCAAGTTTCCTTGACCCCCTCGGGGGGCGGGGCGGGCGCAGCCCGGCCCTGGGGGCACTCAGTAATGCGGCGGCAGTTCGTCGGCCGGATGGCGCGCGGGCCCGGGCGCCACCTGCTGGCCTTCACGGCGCAGCCGCGCCACCTCACGCAGCAGCAGGTCGATCTGCTCCTGCTGGCGTGCGACGGTCTGGTTCAGGTGGTCGACCAGGTCTTCGGTGAAGCTCAGCTTCACCTCCAGGTCCATCAGACGCTGGTCGATCGAGGCGTGCATCGTCGGGTCAGTCATCGTGTCGGTCGTTTGGTCCGGGGCCGCCCTGGCGACGGATCTCGCGCAGCATGTAGAGATAGAGCCCCTCGGTCTTTTCACGCGCCCAGGGTGTCTTGCGCAGGAAGTTCAGGCTGGACTTGATGCTCGGGTCGTGGCTGAAGCAGCGCACCGGGATGCGCTCGGCCAGGCCCGGCCAGCCATAGTGCGCCACCAGCTCGGTGACGATGCGTTCGAGCGTGAGCCCGTGCAGCGGGTTGTTGCGCTGGCGCTCGGGTGGGGGGAGGCTGGACATGCCTGCATTCTGGCACCTTGTGCGCTCGCGATCCGTGATGCATGCACGCTGCCTGTTGCCCGGCGGCACAGGTTGTCTCCCGCTTGTCAGCATGGAGTGCTATGGTCTGTGTGTAGCCAGGAGTCTGCGCCATGTTGTCCCCGACCCGCCGTACGATGCCCCACCTCCGCCAGGAGGCCCTGCGTGACACGCTGTTGTCCACGGTGCACCTGCTGAAGCAGCGGCGGGCCAGCGAGATCGCCAGCGAGGTCATCGACGACTACGTCGCGCTGGACTGGCTGGAGTGGCGCGGCGGCAGCCTCAAGCTCACGGTCGTGGGCGACAACATCTGCCAGCAGCTCTCGGCGCGTCTGCGCGCAGAACAACAGGCCCTCTGAGGGCCCGCAGGACCGGGCGAATCAGGCCGCCGTCAGCGGCAGCAGGATGTCCGCGTACCAGGCGCAGTTCAGGCCCAGGGTCTCGTCCTGGTCCAGGTCGCGTGTGCGCATGTCCAGCCGGGCCGAGTGCACCCCCAGCAGCTTCCAGGGCAGCACACCGTCCACCCCCGGCATGTCGCGCTGGCGCAGCAGCACCGGTGCGCCACTGCTGCCGCGGTGGGTGCGGGCATCGGTCAGGAAATAACCCTGTCCCTGGAAGCGTGTGCCGTATGACGACGCGACCACCGCATTGCGGGCCACGGGCAGGTGATGCAGGGTGTCGTGAAAGCCCAGCGGGAAGCCCAGGATCAGCAGCGAACTGCCGACCTCGACCTCCGCGCCGCCGGCCGGGGGCAGGTCCTGCAGGTTTTCCGGGCGCAGGCTGCGCCAGGCACCGCCACCGGGCAGGGCCTGGCGGTCCAGTTCGATCACGGCCACATCCACCGGGCCGCCGGCATCACGGGCCTGCCGCCACACGGCCTGACCCTGCGCGTACAGCGGGATCGAAAAACCGATGGAGCGTGTCAGATCGACTTCGTCGGTGTGCATCTCGATCTCGATGCGGTCAGGGAAGTGGTCGCTCGGCTCGTCGATCAGCACATGCCGGCTGGTGACGAGGTACAGGCGCGTGTCGCGCTCGAAGAAGAACCCGCTGGCGCCGCTCAGACGTTGATGTCCCAGGAAGGTCGTGACGCTGGCCGTGGTGAGCAGGACCTGTTCGACCGTGTCGCGCTGGGCGGCTTCATGTTGCGCGTGGATCAGGCCCTTCAGGCGCTGCACGTCGCGCTCGAAGGCGGCAATCGAGTGTTCCGAGATGGACGTGTGCAGCATCACCGTGCCGACCACTTCGGCGTGGCGTACAAACAGCCGGTCCAGCGTGGCCCGGGCTGGCCCCGGCAGGCTCGGCAGCAGGGCGGTCAGCACGGTTTCGAGTGCGACCAGGCTGCCCTTGAGTTCGCAGATCTTCTCGGTGGCTTCCTGCAGGTTCTTCATGGGGTCTCCCAAAGGCAAAAAGGCGCGGCAGGGGAGCCGCGCCTTTTTCGGGATCGGCCCGTGCGGGCCGGCCGGGTGCCACCCCGAAGCGGGGTGGCCGGGGTCATTCGGGGCGAATGTTCGAGGCCTGCAGGCCCTTCTGGCCCTGCGTCACCTCGAACTGGACGCGCTGGCTTTCGGCCAGGCTCTTGAAGCCCGTGCCGCCCTGGATGCTGCTGAAGTGCGCAAACAGGTCCTTGCCACCGCCGTCGGGGGTGATGAAACCAAAGCCCTTGCCATCGTCAAACCACTTCACGGTACCGGTCTGGGTCGTCATGTTGAATCCTTTCAAGTCTTGCAGGGGGGGCATGCCCGACACATGCCGGTGCATGGCAGAGAGGACAAGAAGATCAACGACGGGGAGTTCGACCGGAACCCGGCGCGCCATGCCGGAAGAAGGCTGAAATGACCTGAAGAAAGACGGTCTTGTTCACAACCGCAAGACCATGGTACGCCTGATCGGCGCCCAAAACCGTGCTGGCCGAAAAGAAATGTCGCGCGCATCAAGGGCCGGCGCGAGCCGCATCGCGGGTTTGACATGCGTCACGCATTCGAGCGGGCCGCGGGCCGAAGATGAAGCCATCCGATTCATCCACAGGCCTCATCGACCATGACCCTCTTCCACGCCGTTCTCTGGACCGACCACCATCAGGCCCGCATCCTGCAGTTCGATGCCACCACCGTCGAGACGCGCCGCGTGGCCGCCCACAGCCACCCGACCGGCCAGCATCACAGCGCGGTGCGCACCGAACACGAGTTCTTCGGCGAGGTCTGCGATGCCCTCGAAGGCATCACCGAGGTGCTCGTGACGGGCTCGCGCACGGCCACGGCCGACTTCAAGCACTATGCCGACAAACACCGCCCGCACACGGCGGCGCGCATCGTCGGCTATGAAGTGGTCGACCACCCGAGCGACAACCAGCTCGTGGCCATGGCGCGCGACTACTTCGTGCGCCACGACCGCATGGCCGGCATCCCGACACCCACCGGTACGTGAGTGCACGGCCCGGCCGGGCGGTTCACAAGGGCACCCAGCGCATGCCTTCCTGGTGGCTGCGCAGCACGGCCTCGATGAAGCGCATGCCGGCCAGCCCGTCGTCCAGGCCGGGCAGCGTGTCGACCGGCTCGCCGCGCCAGGTGCGGGCGAAGTCGCGGTAGAGCTGGGCAAACGCTTCGAGATAACCCTCGGGGTGGCCGGCCGGCAGCCGGCTGCAGGCGGACACGCCGTGTGACATCGGCGAGCCGCCGCGGCGCAGGCAGCGTGCCGGTTCACCCTGGGGCGACCACCACAGTTCCTCGGGGTGTTCCTGGTCGAAACTCAGCGAGGCGCGCGTGCCGTAGACGCGCAGGCGCAGCGCATTGCGGCTGCCGCTGGCCACCTGGCTGGCCCACAGCATGCCGCGTGCGCCCCCGGGGTAGCGCAGCATCACCTGGACATGATCGTCCAGCGCCCGACCGGGCACGAAGGTGACCAGATCCGACGCCAGCGTCTGCGGCTGCATCCCGGTCACGAAACCGGCGAGGTGAAAGGCATGGGTGCCGATGTCGCCCAGCGCACCGGCCGGTCCGGCCTGCTGCGGGTCGGCACGCCAGGCGGCCTGCTTGTTGCCCTGGCGCTCGACCGGCTGGCCGAGCCAGTCCTGGGCATATTCGACCTGCACGATCCGGATCTCGCCCAGCTCGCCGGCGGCCACCATCTCGCGGGCCTGCCGCACCATGGGGTAGCCGCAGTAGGTATGGGTCAGCAGGAAGTGCAGCCCACGCGCGCGCACCACCTCGGCCAGGGCCTGGGCCTCGGCCAGCGAGGTGGCCAGCGGCTTGTCGCAGATGATGTGGATGCCCGCCTCGGCAAAGGCCAGCGCCACCGGCACATGCAGATGGTTGGGGGTGACGATCACCACCGCGTCGATGCCGTCGCTGCGGCCGGCCTCGGCGCGGGCCATGGTGCGGTAGTTGTCGTAACTGCGATCGGGCGGCAGGTGCAGTGCCGCGGCACTCGCATGGGCACGCGCCGGCGTGGCCGACAGCGCACCGGCCACCAGCTCGAACTCGTCATCCAGGCGTGCTGCCGCGCGGTGCGCCGCCCCGATGAAGCTGCCCTCTCCACCGCCCACCATGCCCAGGCGGATTCGACGGTGCACGACCGGTGCCGGGCTCATCGGCCCTCCTTGCGCGCCAGGCCCAGCAGGGTCTGCAGCGTGGCGGTGTCGGCCGCGCTGGCGGCAAAGTCGTCGAAGGCTCGGTCAGCCACACGAATGATGTGGTCGCGGATGAAGCTGGCGCCTTCCCGCGCACCGTCCTCGGGATGTTTCAGGCAGCACTCCCATTCGAGCACGGCCCAGCCGGGGTAGTCATGCTGTGCGAGCCGCGAGAAGATCGCGGTGAAGTCGACCTGGCCATCGCCGGGCGAGCGGAAGCGCCCGGCCCGGTCGACCCAGGCCTGGTAGCCACCGTACACGCCCTGTCGCCCGTCGGGCCGGAACTCGGCGTCCTTCACGTGGAAGGCGCGGATGCGCGAGTGGTAGATGTCGATGAAGGCCAGGTAGTCGAGCTGCTGCAGCACGAAATGGCTCGGGTCATACAGGATGTTGGCGCGCGGGTGCTGGCCCACGGCATCGAGAAAGCGCTCGAAGCTCACGCCGTCGTGCAGGTCCTCGCCGGGGTGCAGTTCGTAGCACACGTCCACGCCGGCAGCATCGAAGGCATCGAGCACCGGGCGCCAGCGCGCGGCCAGCTCGGCAAACGCGGCCTCGACCAGGCCGGCCGGCCGCTGCGGCCAGGGGTACAGGTAAGGCCAGGCCAGCGCCCCCGAGAAGCTCGCATGGCTGCTCAGGCCCAGACGCTGCGAGGCGCGTGCGGCCATCAGCAGCTGCTCGCGGGCCCAGGCCGTGCGCGCGGCCGGATTGCCGCGCACGGCCGGGTCGGCAAAGGCATCGAACTGCAGGTCGTAGGCCGGGTGCACCGCCAGCAACTGACCCTGAAGGTGGGTCGACAGTTCGGTAATCTGCAGACCGTGGTCGGCCAGGCGACCGCGCACTTCGTCGCAGTAGGTGGCGCTTTCGGCGGCCAGGGCCAGGTCGAAGATCGCCGGGTCCGACGTGGGGACCTGCAGCCCGCGGTAGCCCAGGCCGGCGGCCCAGGCCGCCAGACCGTCGAGTGTGTTGAACGGTGCCTGCGTGCCGATGAACTGGGCCAGGAAGATGCCCGGCCCCTGGATGGTTTTCATGGGAGTCCTCCTGGCCTGATCGGGGCTCAGAACGGTGAGTCGGGGAAGTAGAAGTCCTTCGCGTTGGCGCGGGTGATCAGCACCGACGGCACGATGGTCGAGGCGGGCAGCTTTTCACCCTTCATGCGCGCGGTGGCCGTCATCTTGATGGCGTCGTAGATGAACTTCGGCGAGTACGACACATTGGCCTGGATCAGCGGGTTGCTGCCGTCCATCAGCGTCTTGACCATGGCCTTGGCACCGGCGCCACCGAACACGATGCGGATGTCGGTGCGGCGGGCCTGCTCGATCGCCTTGAGCACGCCGAAGGCCATGTCGTCGTCGGCCGCCCATACCGCGTCGATCTGCTTGAAGCGCGTGAGGAAGTCCTGCATCACCTTGAAGGCGTCGTCGCGGTTCCAGTTGCCGTGCTTGGCGTCGAGCAGCGTGATGCCCGGCG
>CBFGPV010000229.1:0-5975 GCA_965650765.1 uncultured Burkholderiales bacterium | reverse complement strand
AGATCGGCTCGTCGACGATGCCGCACAAGGTCAACCCGATCGACTTCGAGAACGCCGAAGGCAACTTCGGCCTGGCCAATGCGGTGCTGACGCACCTGTCGCAGAAGCTGCCGATCTCGCGCTGGCAGCGCGACCTGACCGACTCCACCGTGCTGCGCAACATGGGCGTGGCCCTGGGCTATGCGGTGCTGGGTTACGACTCGCTCGCCCGCGGGCTGGACAAGCTCGAGGTCAACGAAGCCGCGCTGGCGGCCGACCTGGACGCCGCCTGGGAGGTGCTCGCCGAGCCGATCCAGACCGTCATGCGCCGCCATGGCCTGGCCAACCCGTACGAGCGACTGAAGGAGCTGACGCGCGGCAAGGCCATCACCCGCGAGTCGATCCAGGGGTTCATCGCGTCGCTCGAGATTCCCGAAGCCGACAAGGCGCGGCTGCTGGCGATGACACCGGGCAGCTACACCGGTCAGGCCGCCGCGCTCGCGCGTCGCATCGCCGACTGACGGCGGCGCCTCACGCGGCCAGGGCAGCGATCACCTCGGGCGGCGCCTGCACCAGCTCGATCAGCACGCCCTCCCCGCCCAGCGGGAATGCGTCGTTGCCCTTGGGGTGGATGAAACAGATGTCGTGACCGGCGGCGCCCTTGCGGATGCCGCCGGGGGCAAAGCGCACGCCCTGCGCCGTCATCCATTCCACCGCCAGAGGCAGGTCGTCGACCCACAGGCCGATGTGGTTCAGCGGGGTGGTGTGTACCGCCGGCTTGCGTTCGGGGTCGAGCGGCTGCATCAGGTCGACCTCGACGGCCGTGGGGCCATGGCCGAGTTCGCAGATGTCCTCGTCGACGTTCTCGCGTTCGGACACGAAGGTGCTCTTGACCTTCAGGCCGAGCATGTCGACCCACAGGGCCTTGAGGCGCTGCTTGTCGGGCCCGCCGATGGCGATCTGCTGCAGCCCGAGGATGCGAAAGGGGGGAGTGGTCATGTGAAGGTCCGATGGCAGGGTGGTCACTCGAAACGCAGGATGGGCTGGTCCACCGACAGGCTTTCGCCCTTTTTCGCCAGGATCTCGGCCACGACCACGTCCTGCGAGGCCGTCAGGATGTTCTCCATCTTCATGGCCTCGATCACCGCCAGCTTTTCACCGGCCTGCACCGTCTGCCCCACCTGCACCGACACGTCGGCCAGCAGGCCGGGCATCGGGCTGAGCAGGAACTTGCTGGTGTCGGGCGGGGCCTTGTAGGGCATCAGCCGGTACAGCTCGGCGCCCCGCGGCGACAGCACCTGGGCGTCGATGCGGGTGCCGTTGTGCGCCACGCGCAGCCACACACCGTCACGTTCGACCTGGGCGGTGAACGGGCGGCCATTGCACACCCCGCTGGCCCGGATGCCGCCGAAGGACCAGTCCTTGGCGATCTCGTAGCACTTCTCGCCCACGTCCACGGTCAGCGCGCCGTTCACATGCACCCGCACCGGATGATGCTGGTGCTGCCCCTGCGGCCCCTTGACCACGACCACGTAGTGTTCACCGATGTGCACACCATGCCCGGGCAACTGGCCGCTGATGCCGGCGGCGCGGTCGCGGTAGCGGCGGTGGGCCGCCGCTGCCAGCGCCACCAGGAAGTCCGGGTCGTCGTGCACCACGTCTTCGGCACGGAACCCCTGTGCATAGTGCTGGGCGATGAAACCGGTGTTGAACTCGCCGGACTGGAACTTCGGATGGGCCAGCAGCGCCGCCTGGAACGGGATGTTGCTGGAGATGCCGCGGATCACGAAGGCATTGAGCGCCTCGCGCATGCGGGCGATCGCCTCGGCCCGGTCCGCCCCGTGCACGATCAGCTTGGCGATCATCGAGTCGTAGTACATCGGGATCTCGCCACCCTCGTACACGCCCGTGTCCACCCGCACGCCGCCGTCGGCCGGCATCGGGCGAGCCGCCTCCATCGTGGTCACCGGCGGCTTGTAGCGCACCAGGCGGCCGGTGGACGGCAGGAAGTTGCGGAAGGGGTCTTCGGCATTGATGCGGCACTCGATGGCCCAGCCGTCGCGGCGGATGTCGGCCTGTCCGAAGGCGAGTTTTTCGCCCGCGGCCACACGGATCATCTGTTCGACCAGGTCCAGGCCGGTGATGCACTCGGTCACCGGGTGTTCAACCTGCAGCCGGGTGTTCATCTCGAGAAAGTAGAAGCCCTGGTCGCGGCCGACCACGAATTCGACCGTGCCGGCACTCTGGTACTTCACCGCCTTGGCCAGCGCCACGGCCTGCTCGCCCATGGCCTTGCGGGTCGCCTCGCTGATGAAGGGGCTGGGGGCCTCCTCGATGACCTTCTGGTGGCGGCGCTGGATCGAACACTCGCGCTCCCAGAGGTAGACGACATTGCCGTGGGCATCGCCCAGCACCTGGATCTCGATGTGGCGGGGCTCCTCGACGAACTTCTCGATGAAGACCCGGTCGTCGCCGAAGCTGTTGCGGGCTTCGTTGCGGCAGGAGGTGAAACCGTCGAAGGCTTCCTTGTCGTTGAAGGCCACCCGCAGGCCCTTGCCGCCCCCGCCGGCGCTGGCCTTGATCATCACCGGGTAGCCGATGCCGCGGGCGATCTCGACCGCGCGCTCGGCCGTCTCGATCGCATCGTTCCAGCCGGGGATGGTGCTGACACCCGCCTCGTTGGCCAGCTTCTTCGAGGCGATCTTGTCGCCCATCGCGGCGATCGAGTAGTGCTTCGGGCCGATGAAGACCAGGCCCTCCTCTTCGACCCGGCGGGCGAAGTCCTCGTTTTCGGACAGGAAGCCATAGCCGGGGTGGATGGCCTGGGCGCCGGTCTGTTTGGCGGCCGCGATGATCTTGTCGGCCACCAGGTAGGACTCGCGGCTCGGGGCCGGCCCGAGCAGCACGGCTTCGTCGGCCAGCGACACATGCAGGGCGTCACGGTCGGCTTCGGAGTGGACCGCCACGGTCTGGATGCCCAGCTTGCGTGCGGTCTTGATGACGCGGCACGCGATCTCGCCGCGATTGGCAATCAGGATCTTGGTGAACATGGTGCTGATCTTTCTTCAGTGCGGCGCTGGGGTCAGCGCATCAGGGCCTCGGCCAGCTGCCGGCAGGCCTGGGGCGTAGGGGTGCGCATCGGGGCTTCGCTGCTCAGGCGGCGCGTCTCGACCTCGACGATCGGGTCCATCTCGCGTGCACTGCCCGGTCCGGTGCGGGTGAGCAGCAGCATCGTGCCCCGGCCCAGTGCGGTCTTGTGGCGCGCCTCGTAGTCGAGCAGTGCGCCTTCGTAGTTGCTGCGGTCGTTCGGGTTGGCCTGGCCGCACTGCTGGAAGGCCGAGCGCGCCAGATCACGACGCACCATGACGGCCAGGGCCTGGCGGTCGGCGTCGCTCAGCGGAGCATCGGCCTGCTGGCGCGGCGCGGCAGTCGACGCAGCGGTCGGCGCGGCGGGCTGCGATGCCGCCTTGGCCTCGGAAGGCAAGGGCTCGGCCGGCACTGGCGCGCGGCCCATGACGGCATCCTCGACGAACTTCGCCAGCGCTGCGGCATCGCTGATCGCGCCCACGTGCTCGGCAACGATGCGGCCATCCTGGAACACCTGCCAGGCCGGCAGGCCACCCACCGGGCGGGCGAACTGCTGCGCCGGCGGCCACTGATGCCAGGGCGACCACTGCACGCGGCGCATGCGCAGGTCACCCGCGTAGTTGCGCGCCAGCTCGTCGAACAGCGCCGACTGGCCCTGGCAGTAGCGGCACTTGGGGTCGGGGCTGGTGATCAGCAGCAGGGTGTGGCCCTTGGCCGAGACGGTGCCGCGCATCCCGGCCGGCGACACGTCGGCCTTGTCGACCCGCGCCCGGGCCGGCGCTGCGGCCAAGGCCAGCACCGCGGCTGCGGCAAGGGTGAAGGCAAGTGCCCGCACGCCCGGCCTCACAGCGGGATGTTCCCGTGCTTGCGCCACGGGTTCTCCAGCTTCTTGTCCTTGAGCATGGCCAGGCTGCGGCAGATGCGCTTGCGCGTCTCGTGCGGCTGGATCACGTCGTCGATGAACCCGCGCGCACCGGCCACGAAGGGGTTGGCAAAACGGGCCTTGTACTCGGCCTCGCGGGCCGCCAGCTTGGCCGGGTCGGCCTTGTCCTCGCGGAAGATGATCTCCACCGCGCCCTTGGCGCCCATCACCGCGATCTCGGCATTGGGCCAGGCCAGGTTGACGTCACCGCGCAGGTGCTTGGAGGCCATCACGTCATAGGCGCCGCCGTAGGCCTTGCGGGTGATGACGGTGATCTTGGGCACGGTGCATTCGGCATAGGCGTACAGCAGCTTGGCGCCGTGCTTGATGATGCCGCCGTACTCCTGCGACGTGCCGGGCATGAAGCCGGGCACGTCGACGAAGGTCACCACCGGGATGTTGAACGCATCGCAAAAGCGCACGAACCGTGCCGCCTTGATGCTGCTCTTGATGTCCAGGCAGCCGGCCAGCACCAGCGGCTGGTTGGCCACCACGCCCACGGTCTGCCCGTCCATGCGGCCAAAGCCGATGACGATGTTTTTTGCGTAGTCGGGCTGCAGCTCGAAGAAGTCCCCGTCGTCGACGACCTTGAGGATCAGCTCCTTCATGTCGTAGGGCTTGTTGGGGTTGTCGGGCACCAGGGTGTCGAGCGAATGGTCCAGCCGTGCGGCCGGGTCGCCGCTCGGGCGCACCGGCGCCTTCTCGCGGTTGTTGAGCGGCAGGTAGTTGAAGAAGCGCCGCAGCATCTGGATCGCCTCGACGTCGTTCTCGAAGGCGAGATCCGACACACCGCTGCGGGTGGAGTGGGTGGTGGCGCCGCCCAGCTCCTCGGCCGTCACCTCCTCGTGCGTCACGGTCTTGACCACCTCGGGGCCCGTCACGAACATGTACGACGAGTCCTTGACCATGAAGATGAAGTCGGTCATGGCCGGGCTGTAGACCGCGCCGCCGGCGCACGGCCCCATGATCAGGCTGATCTGCGGCACCACGCCCGAGGCCATCACATTGCGCTGGAAGACGTCGGCATACCCGCCCAGCGAGGCCACGCCCTCCTGGATGCGGGCACCGCCCGAGTCGTTCAGGCCGATCACCGGGGCGCCGACCTTCATCGCCTGGTCCATCACCTTGCAGATCTTCTCGGCATGCGCTTCGGACAGCGCACCGCCAAAGACGGTGAAGTCCTGGCTGAAGACGAACACCAGCCGGCCGTTGATCGTGCCGTAGCCGGTGACGACCCCGTCGCCGGGCACCTTGTTGTCGGCCATGCCGAAGTCGGTGCAGCGGTGCTCGACGAACATGTCCCACTCCTCGAAGCTGCCGTCGTCGAGCAGCAGTTCCAGGCGCTCGCGCGCAGTGAGCTTGCCCTTGGCATGCTGGGCATCGATGCGCTTGCTGCCTCCGCCAAGCCGGGCGGCGGCACGCTTCTTCTCGAGTTGTTCAATGATGTCGTGCATGGGGTCTCCAGCAGTGGGATGTGGCCCTTGCCCCCGGCCAGGGGGAAGGTCGAAACGGAGGTGACACGAAGCCGGTCATCGGGCAGACGATCTCATCGTGCAAACAATGCCAGCAGCTGCCGTGCCGCCGCCGAGGCGGGCAGGCGGCCGGCCGCCACGCTGGCGGTGGTCTCGGCCAGTGCAGCACGCACGGCCGGGTGGTGGGCAAAGCGGTGCCGCAGCTCGGCGTGGATGGTGTCCCACATCCAGGCGGTCGACTGCGCCGCGCGGCGCGCCTGCAGCTGGCCATTGGCCGTCTGCAGCTCGCGAAACCGGCTGACGGCCTCCCAGAAGCGCTCGACACCGTCGCCCTTGAGGGCGCTGAGCTGCATCACCTGCGGATGCCACAGGGCGGTGTCATGGTGCGCATGGCCGGGATGCCCGTGCTGGCCGAACAGGCGCAGCGACGAGGTGATCTGGGCCTGGGCTCGCGTGGCCGCCGCGGGGTCGAGGTCGGCCTTGTTGATGACCACCAGGTCGGCCAGCTCCATCAC
>CBFGPV010000228.1:0-5997 GCA_965650765.1 uncultured Burkholderiales bacterium | reverse complement strand
GGAGTCAACCCATGCGCTTCAATGGCCTCGATCTGAACCTGCTGGTGGCGCTCGACATGATGCTGACCGAGCGCAACATCAGCCGTGCAGCCGAAAGGATGTGCCTGTCGCAGTCGGCCATGAGCAATGCGCTCGGGCGGCTGCGGGAATTCTTCGAGGACGAGCTGCTGGTGCAGGTCGGCCGCCACCAGCACCTCACGCCGCGGGCCGAGGCCTTGCGCGAGCCGGTGCGCGAGCTGCTGGTGCGAGCCGAGGCAACGATCATGGTGCAGCCGGGGTTCGACCCGGCCACCTCGAACCGGTGCTTCCGGCTGCTGGTGTCGGACTTCTCGACCCTGGTACTGCTGCCGCACCTGCTGGAGCTGGCATGGCAGCAGTCCAGGACCATCCGCTTCGAATTCGTCCAGCAGGCCGCGGAGCCGGCGAAGCTGCTTGCGCGCGGCGAAGTGGACCTGCTGATCATTCCCAGCCCCTTCATCTCGGAGGAGCACCCCTGCGAGGAACTGCTGCAGGAAACCTACCGTTGCGTCGTGTGGACGCACAACACCAGCGTGGGCGATTCGATCGGATTCGACCAGTACCTGGCCGCCGGACACGCCGTGCTGCACTTCGGCCCTGACAAGGTGCCCGCATTCGACGAGTGGTTCATGCGCCGATTCGGCGTGTCTCGCCGCGTGGAAGTCACCAGCGCGAGCATGATCGGCGTCAGCGCTCTGGTGGTCGGAACCGAGCGCATCGCCACGGTCCACAACTCGCTGGCGCAGCAGGCCGCCCGCATCTTCCCCATCCGCCTGATCCCCGCGCCGATCGACATCCCCAACCTGGTCGAGGTCATGCAATGGCATCAGTACCGCGCACAGGACGCAGGCATCACATGGCTGCGAGGTGTGGTCAAACATGCGGCGCAGCGTGCCCGTGGACTGCATGGCGCAGTCGATGGCAGGTATGGAATCAAATGATTTTTCGGCGCCGGCCGCGGTGCCTACAGTGGCCGCATCAGAACTTTGCAAGAGGATGCAGACTCATGGCGCTCAATGGCATTGAGACGGTGGTGTACGGCGTCAACGACGTGCGCGAGTGCACCCGCTACTTCGACGACTTCGGCCTGCCGCTGTACGAGGACCACGACCGCTGGACGCACTTCCGGCTGGACGAAGGCAGCAACGTGATCGTGCGCCACATCGATGACCCGGCCCTGCCCAGGCACAGCATGGCCGGCATCGGGGTGGTCGAGACCATCTGGGGCGTCGACAACGAAACCAATCTGGAGAAGCTGGTCAAGAGCCTGTCCGTCGACCATGAGATCCGCCGCGACGCCGACGGCACCGCGCATTTCGTGTCACCGGAAGGTCAGGCCATGGGCCTGCGGGTGTTCCGCAAGAACCCGGTGTTCAGTGCGTCCGATCCGGTCAACACACCGGGCAACGTGCAACGCGTCAACCGGCATCGCAAGTGGCTGGCCAAGGCCCGGCCCAAGACGATCCAGCATGCCGTGTGGGCCTACCCCGACTACCACAAGGCCTTCGCGTACTTCCGCGACCGCCTGGGCTTTCGCCTCACGGACGACCAGCGCGGCTTCGGCCTGTTTGGTCGCTGCGATGGCGCGATGGACCACCACAACATCTACTGCCTCAACGCGTCACTGCCCTTCCCCGGGCTGGACGGCCGGTTCCGCTTCAACCACGTCAACTTCGGCGTCACCGACCTGGACGAGGTGATGGTCGGTGCCAATCACATGGAGCGCTGCGGCTGGCCCAAGTCGGTCTGGGGGCTGGGGCGGCACCGCATCGCGTCCTCGATCTTCATGTACCTGCCCTGCCCGGCCGGTGGCGACGCCGAGTACGGCGCCGACTCGGACATGGTGGACGACGGCTGGCAGCCGCGCACCTGGGAGCCACTGTTCGGCAGCGCGACCTTCATGCACAACATCCAGCCCTGGATCAGCGACGCCCCCCAATGGGATGTCGCCATCCTGGAGGGGGCCGTGCCGGCCGGCAAGAGCACACGCTGAGGACGCGATCATGTGGATTCATGTCTGCAGCCACCGAGGTCCCCCTTGCTGCCCCGCCGAAGCTCAGGCCCGCACCGGCGGTGGCGGCCCGCGCCGCAGGCGCTTCACGGTCGACCTACATTGCCACGTGCTGACGCCGGCGGTGGAGCAACTCGTCGCCGCCACGCCGCAGAAGCAGGCGGAGGCAACGCTGATGGTCCAGGCCATGGGCGCCGCCTCGGCGGCGCACAACAACGCCGTGATGCTGCCCCAGGCGGGGCCGAAACTCACGCGCATCGATCAGCGTCTGGCCGACATGGACGCCATGGGTGTGGACGTCCAGGTGATCAGCCCCTCGCCCAACCAGTACTACTACTGGGCCGAGGAAGCGCTGGCCTGCGAGATCGTGGCGACCCAGAACGAGCACATCGCGCGACTGTGCGCGGACCACGCCGAGCGCCTGGCAGGCCTGGGCACGCTGGCCCTGCAGCATCCTCGGCTGGCAGTCGAGCAGATCGAGCACGGCATGACCAAGCTCGGCCTGCGCGGCTTCGAGATCTCCACCAGCGTGGCCGGGCGCGAGTTGTCGGACCCGGCGCTGACGCCGGTCTGGGCACGCGCGGAGTCACTGGGGGCGCTGATCTTCATCCATCCTTTCGGCACCACGCTGGGCGCGCGCGTGGCCGACCACTACCTCAGCAACACCATCGGCCAGCCGCTGGAGACCACCATTGCGCTGTCGCACCTGATCTTCGGCGGCGTGCTCGACCGGCATCCCGGCCTCAAGCTGGTCGCCGCGCACGGTGGCGGCTATCTGCCCACCTGTGTCGGCCGCAGCGACCATGCCAGCAAGGTCAGGCCGGAAGCTGCGACGCCGCGCCCACCCTCGGACTACCTCAAGCAGATCTGGTTCGACACGGTCATCCACGACCCCATGGCCCTGCGGCACCTGGTGGACCGGGTGGGTGCCGGACAGGTCGTTGTCGGCACCGACTATCCCTTCGACATGGGCATGGTCGAAGTTCACCGGCTGGTGGATGACACCCCCGGCCTCACCGAAACAGAGCGCCAGGCCATCCTCGGCGGCAACGCCGCCGCCCTGATCGGGTGGAAGCGCAACACCACCAGCATGGATCGCTGAACACGTGGAACAGGACAACAAGGAGACGTTGGTGCCCACAGTCAACAAGGTGCTGGTCGTCGGCGGCGGCATATCGGGCATGTGTCTGGCCATCGAACTGCGCAAGCGCGGCCTGCAGGTGGACCTGATCGAGATCGACCCGCACTGGCAGGTGTATGGCGCGGGCATCACGCTCAGCGGCCCGACGCTGCGCGCCCTCGCCGAAATGGGCGTGATCGACGCGGTGATGCGCGAAGGCTGGTGCGCCGATGGCGTGGACCTGTGCACTCCCTTGGGCGAAAAGCTCGCGGAGCTGCCCACACCTCGCGTCGGGCGGCCCGACGTGCCCGGGGGCGGCGCCATCATGCGCCCGGTGCTGGCGCGCATCCTGCGCGAGGAGACGCTTGCCAGCGGTGCGATGGTGCGCTGCGGCGCGAGCTTCAACCACATCGAACAGGACGCGGACGCGGTCCACGTGAGCTTCAGCGATGGCCGCCAGGAAAGCTACGACTTGCTGGTCGGCGCCGACGGTCTGCATTCCAAGGTGCGCGAGGCCGTGTTCCCGGACGCTCCCCCGCCCAGCTACACGGGCCAGGCCAGCTGGCGCTGCGTGGTCCCGCGCCCGCCCGAGATCACGCGCGCACGGTTCTTCATGGGTGAGCGCATCAAGGCGGGCGTGAACCCGGTGTCGCAGGACGAGATGTACCTGTTCGTCACCGAGCCGCGCTCTTCGCCCGACTTCCTGGACGAAGCGCAGTGGCCGACCGAGCTGCGGCGCTTGCTGTCCGGCTTCGGCGGTGTGATCGCAGACATCCGCGAGACGCTGGACGCGCATTCACGCATCCTGTACCGGCCCTTCTTCGCCACGCTGCTGCCTGCGCCATGGCACCGAGGCCGGGTCGTCCTGATCGGCGATGCGGTCCACGCCACCACGCCGCATCTGGCGTCGGGCGCGGGCATCGGCGTGGAGGACGCGATCGTGCTGGCGCAGGAGCTGGGGCGTGGCGCCGGCCTTGGCAGCGCGCTCGATGCCTTCACGCTGCGCCGCTACGAGCGCTGCCGGCTGGTGGTGCACAACTCGCTGAAGCTCGGCGAGATCGAAAGCCATGGCGGCCCGCGCGAGGCGCACGCACAGCTGATGCGCGAGAGCATGGCTGCCCTCCTGGCCCCCATCTGAACCGATACGCCTGGTGAGCTGCGACATGGGCAGCGTCGCATCCAATCCGCTCACCCACACAGGAGCTATCCCCGTGCCAACCGACCTGTTTGATCTCACCGGCCGCGTCGCGCTGGTCACCGGGGCCGCCGGCGGGCTCGGATCGGCCATCGCACAAGCCTTTGGTGCGCATGGCGCCACGCTGGTGCTCACCGACATCGACGCCGCCGCGTGCGAAGGGCTCGCTGCTCGCCTGCGCGAGCGCGGCGTTCAGGCCCATGCGCTTGCGTGCGACATCGCTGATCGATCCTCGGTCGATTCGCTCATCCGTGAAGCGCTGGGGCTGGCAGGACGGATCGACGTGCTGGTCTGCAACGCCGCCGTCCAGGGGCCGGCCGGGCCGGTGCTCGACACGACCGACGCGCACTGGGATCGGGTGATGGAAACCAACCTGCGCAGCGCCTTGTGGCTGTGTTCCCAGGTGATCCCCGGCATGGCCGAACGCGGCGGCGGCAGCGTCATCTTCATGTCCAGCATCGCCGGTCTGCGCGGCAACAAGGCCATCGGCCTGTACGGCATCTCCAAGGCGGGCCTGGCCCAGCTCGCGCGCAACCTGGCACTGGAGTGGGGACCGAAAGGCGTTCGTGTCAATGCGATTTCGCCGGGGGTCATCCGCACGCCACTGGCCCAGGGCATGCTCGAAGACACCGCCTACATGGAACGCCGGCTTGGCCTGACACCACTGCGCCGGGTGGGCGAACCCGATGAGATCGCCGGTGTGGCCGTGATGCTCGCCAGCCGCGCGGGCGGCTTCATCACCGGCCACAACCTGGTGGTGGACGGCGGCACGACGATCGGCGATGGCAACTGAGCAGGCTTCCTAGGTTGTTGGGTACGACCATTGTTTCGCCATCACCCCCCGCCCCACTCCGCCGACAGCGACTCCGCCTGCCTCAACACAGTCTCCGTCGCCTCATCCTGCCGATCCGGCGGGTACTTGTAGCGTTTGAGCAGCGTCTTCACCATTACCCGCAGCCGGGCGCGCACTGTCTCGCGCACCGACCAGTCCACCGTCACCGATGCCCGCAGCTTCTGCGTCAGCTCCACGGCAATCTTCTTCAGCGTCGCGTCGCCCAGCTCACGCACCGCCGCCTCGTTCGTCGCCAGCGCGTCGTAGAACGCCATCTCGTCGCTGTTCAGCCCCAGTTCCTCGCCGCGCATCGCCGCGGCCTGGAACTTCCTGGCCATCTCGATGAGTTCCTCGATGACCTGCGCCGTCTCGATGGCGCGGTTCTTGTAGCGGGTCAGGCTTTGCTGCAGCAGCTCCGAGAACCTGGCCTGCTGCACGACGTTGGTCTTGAAGCGGGACTGGATGTCGTCGTTCAGCAGCCGCTCCAGCAGCTCGACGGCCAGGTTGCGCTCCTTCATGTGGCGCACGTCTTCGAGGAACTCGTCGGACAGGATGCCGATGTCCGGCCGGTTCAGGCCGGCGGCCTTGAAGATGTCGATCACCTCCGCACTGACCACCGCCTTGCTGATGATCTGGCGCAGCGCGTGTTCCTTCTGCTCGTCGCTCAGCTTCTTGCCTGACGTGCCGAACTTGGTGAGAGCCGCCTTCACCGCCTGCAGGAAGGCCAGTTCGTCGCGGTGCGCCAGCGCGGCATCCAGCGTGCAGCACAGCGCGAAGGCCTTGCTGGCGGCCAGCACCGTGTCGGCGAAGCGCTTCTTGCC
>CBFGPV010000227.1:0-6001 GCA_965650765.1 uncultured Burkholderiales bacterium | reverse complement strand
TCGAAGCGTCAGGACATCCGGGTGTTCATCGTGGCGCGCAAACCGGCCTGAGCCGGGCTCAGGCCCGCTCGTCGGGCGCCTGCAGGGCGCCCAGCAGCCACGAGCGAAACGTCTGCAGCGCGGCCAGGTCGCGTTTCCAGGCGGGGTACCTGAAAAAGTAGGCCTGCTCGGCGGTCCAGCCTGTGGAGGACAGACGGGTCAGCTGGCCCGACTCCAGCGCGGTGCGCGCCACATACTCCGGCAGCAGTGCGACGCCGATGCCGGTCATCGCGCCGTTCAGGGCCATCGACAGCAGGTCATACACGGGCCCGCTGGCCAGCGCATGCGCTTCCACGGCGTCCGCCAGTCCTGCTGCGCCAAGCCACTGTATCCAGGCCTGCGGCACCGTCGTGTGGCGGATCAGGGGTTCGTTGCGCAGCAGCGCGCGCAAGCCCCGGGAATCCAGCGGCCGGCCGCGCGTGTACTTGCGCACCACGCTGCTGGCGGCACAGGGGTACAGGGTCAGTTCGAGCACCCGGTCGGCGTGAATCTCGCCCTGCGCCCCAAGACAGAACTCGATCGATGCATCGCGTGTCGAGCCGACGAAGTCCACCGGGCCGATCTTGGTGGCCAGGTTCAGCGTCACCTCGGGATGTGCGGCCACAAAAGCGCTCAGTCGCGGCATCAGCCAGTACGACGCAAAGCTTGACGCCACCGACAGCTCCAACGTGCCGCCGCGGCCCTTGTTCGTGACCATCTCCTGGGTGGCGCGTTCGATCTGTCGCAGCGCCATCGAGATCTGCTGGTGGTAGGCCCGGCCGGCGGCCGTGAGCTCCAGGCCGGAGCGCTTGCGCTCGAACAGCGGCACGCCCAGCATGTCTTCGAGCCCGATCACCTGGTGGCTGACCGCACCCTGGGTCAGGTGGACTTCACGGGCCGCGCGCGTGAAGCTGCCCGATCGTGCACTGGCATCGAAGCACCGCAGCGCCGACAGTGAAGGTAACGCAGACATATGAATGAAATTGATGCAAGCCGGAAAACAATTCGATTGTGTCTGAACCACGCTCATACGTAAATTGACTCCCGTTGATGGACCACCTGGAGCAAGTCACATGAGCAAAATTGGTACAACGCTGATCCGACGGCGGCAACTCCTGCGCGCAGCCGCAGCCGGCACGCTGATTGCCCTCCCCGGCGCGGGCCGAGCGGACACCTGGCCTTCACGCCCGATCAAGCTGGTCGTGCCCTCGGCGGCAGGCGGCGCACCGGACCTGATCTGCCGCGTGCTGGGCACCGACCTGGCCCAGGCACTGGGCCAGGCCGTGGTGATCGAGAACCGGCCCGGGGCCGGTGGCTCCATCGGCATGCAGGAGGTGTATCGCGCCGCGCCGGACGGCTACACCCTCGGGTATGGCAACGTCGTCACGCTGGCCATCGCGCGGCACCTGTACAGCCGGCTGGCCTACAACCCCGACGAGCTCACCGGGGTGGCGCTGCTCGGCACGGTGCAGAACGCACTGATCGTGCGCAATTCGCTGCCCGTGCGCAGCGTGCCCGAGCTGATCGACTACGCGAAGAAGAACCCGGGCAAGCTGCTGATGGGCTCGGCCGGCAACGGGACCACCGGGCATCTGGGCGGCGAGCTGTTCAAGTCGCTGACAGGCACGTTCATCGTGCATGTGCCGTATCGCGGCAGTCCGGCCGCACTGCAGGATCTGATGGGCGGCCAGATCGACATGATGTTCGACAACCTGTCGTCCTGCGGCCCGCACATCCAGGCCCAGCGCGTACGCGCCCTGGGGGTCAGTGGAGCGCGGCGGTCACCGCTGTTGCCCGACCTCGTGACCATCCAGGAGGCTGGCGTGAAGGGTTATGAAACCACCGCCTGGGGCGGCATCGTCGGCCCCAGGGGACTGCCGGAAGGGCTGGTGGCTCGCCTCAATGCCGAGATCAACCGCATCCTCGACAAACCGGCCGTGCGGGAGCGCTATCGCGACATGGCATTCGAGACCATGTCGTCGACCCCCAACCTCATCACGACGATGGCCCGGCTGGAAGGGCCGCGGTGGGCCGAGGTCATCAAGCGCTCGGGCGCCAGGGTCGACTGATGCATGACAACGCTGCTTGCGTGCTCATCCGGGGGGCGCACGTCGTCGATGGCTCCGGTGCCGAAGGCTTTGCGGCCGACGTGATGATCGATGGCGCGCGGATCGTGGCCGTGCTGCCGCCCGGCGAAGGCCACGGCAGCACGGTGATCGAGGCGCAGGGCAAGGTGTTGTGCCCTGGTTTCATCGACACCCATTCGCACGATGACGCCCTGGTGCTTGCGCCGACCACACCGCATCCGAAGATCTGCCAGGGCGTCACGACGGTGGTCACCGGCAATTGCGGCGTGAGCCTGGCCCCGTTGCTCACCGGCGATCCCCCGGCCCCGCTGGACATCCTGGGTCGCCACGCGTTTCGGTTCCCCCGCTTTCGGGACTACCTCGACGCCCTCGACCAGGCCCGGCCGGCGGTGAACGTGGTTCCGCTGGTGGGCCACAACACGCTGCGGGTGAGGCACCTGGCAGACTGGCGCCTGCCGGCCAGCGCCCATCAGCGCCAGCAGATGCGTGCGGCCGTGTCCGAGGCCCTGGACGACGGCGCGTTCGGCTTGTCCACGGGGGTCTACTACCCGCCTTCACGGGCTGCGGATACCCAGGAACTGCTCGAGGTCTGCATGCCCGTGGGTGAGCGCGACGGCATCGTGGCCATGCACCTGCGCGACGAGGGCGACCACATCGACGACGCCCTGCGCGAGGCACTGCACGTCGGCGCCGCGACGCGGGCTCGCCTGGTGCTGTCGCATCACAAGGTGGTGGGGTCGCGCAACTTCGGCCGCACCCGCGACACCCTCGAGCAGGTCGAGCAGGCGGCCAGGCTTCAGCCGGTCTGCCTGGACTGCTATCCGTATGAGGCCTCGTCCACGATGCTGTCGCCCGACAAGGCGGCCGCCATCGGGGAGGTGCTGGTGAGCTGGTCCGCGGCACGGCCCGAGTGCGCCGGGCGCACCCTGCGCTCGCTGGCGCAGGCGTGGTCGGTGTCGCTGCACGAGGCTGCCGAGCGGCTCATGCCGGGCGGCGCCATCTACTTCGGGATGTCCGCACAGGACGTCGATCGGGTCGTGACCCACCCGCTGGCCATGATCGGCTCCGACGGGCTGCCGCATGACCATCGGCCCCACCCTCGGCTGTGGGGCACGTTTCCCCGCGTGCTGGCGCGCTATGTGCGCGAGCGCGGCCTGCTGACGCTGGCGCAGGCGATCCACAAGATGACCGGCCTGCCGGCCCGGCGCTTCGGCCTTGCCGATCGCGGTCGGGTGCATGCGGGCTGCATGGCCGACCTGCTGCTGTTCGACCCCGCCACCGTCATCGACCATGCGAACTACGAGGCGCCGTCGGCACCACCCTCGGGCATCGAGGCCGTGTGGGTCAACGGCCGGCTTAGCTACCACGCCGGGCACTACCTGGACCTGCATGCCGGGCAGCGGCTGGTGCCGCACGGGGCAGCGCGATGAGCCGTGAGATGGCGCCTGCCTTGGGCGATGGGGTCAGCTCATGAGGATCTGCGTGATCGGTGGTGGTGTGGTGGGCTGCTCGACGGCCTACCTGCTGCAGCGCGAAGGCCACGAGGTCAGCCTGGTCGAGGCCGCGCAGGGTGTCGGCCTGGGCTGCAGCCGGGCCAATGGGGGCCAGTTGAGCTACAGCTACGTGCAGCCCCTGGCCAGCCCGTCCACCTTGCGCAGCGTGCCGCGCCTGCTGTTCGATGCGGGTGGCCCACTGCGTCTGCGGCTGCAGGCCGATCACCGCCAGTGGCGCTGGATGGCCGGTTTTGTCCGCGCGTGCCGGCGCTCGCGTGCGGCAGCCGGCACGCGCGCCTTGCTGGCGCTGGCCCAGGCAAGCCGTGTGGCCCTGCAGCACTGGATGCGCGACGAGCGGCTCGACTTTGCCTTCACCCAGAACGGCAAGCTGGTGATCTGCCCCGACCACCAGGTGCTGGCCGCTCAGGCCGAGCAGGTGGCGCTACAGGCGCACGCCGGGATCGAGCAGCAGTTGCTGGACCGCCAGGCGTGCATCGACCGGGAGCCCGCACTGGCCGCGCATGCGGGGTTTGTCGGGGGCGTCTGGACACCCAGCGAATGTGTGGCGGACCCGCACCTTTACTGCCAGGCGCTCGAACGCGCAGCGCTTGCGCGCGGGGCGCGGTTCATGCGCGGACTGGCTGTGACGGGTTTTGTGCGCCACCGTCACCGGGTGGTGGCCATCCAGGCAGGCGACCGGCAGGTCGAGGCCGATGCCTTCGTGCTGTGTGCCGGGCTGCAGTCGAACGAACTGGCGGCCATGCTGGGCGAGCGCCTGCCGGTCTACCCCATCAAGGGCTACAGCGTCACCTTGCGCATGCGGGCCCAGGCCACCCACCCGGTGACCAGTGTCACGGACCTGTCGCGCAAGATGGTGCTGGCCCCGCTGGGCGGCGAACTGCGCGTGGCGGCGATGGCCGAGATCGTCGGTCACGACCTCAGCATTCCGCCCGACCGGGTGCACACCATGCTCACCGCCGTCGAGCGCATCTACCCGGGCCTGTGCGACTTCGAGGATCCACGCCCGTGGGCGGGCCTGCGCCCCGCCACGCCGGACTCGGTGCCCATCATCCGGCCGTCGCGGGTGCGCAATGTCTTGCTGAACGTGGGCCACGGCGCACTCGGGTTCACACTGGCGGCGGGCAGCGCATGCCGCGTGGCCGGCCTGCTGGCGCAGCAAGCGCACGAGGCGGCGTGACGTCCACGCAGGCGCCGTGGGCTTGCGGGCTCACGGTGTCGCGTGCCCGACGTGCCCGCACAAGCCGCTCAGGCTGGCGCGCCGCTCGCAAGCGCAGCGCCATCAGCGGCCGCGGCCCGTTTCTCGAGCGTGGTGCGGCAGCGCGGGTAGTTCACGCAGCCCCAGAAGGCCTTGCCGCTGCTGCGCACGGCGCGCTCCACCATCTTCACGCCGCAGCTCGCGCAGGTCGGTCGCCAGTATTCGCCCTCCAGCGCAACGTCCAGCAAGGCCTGCTGCTGTTCGGTGCTGCGCTGGGCGATCAGGGCCAGCAGGCCGGCACCGTCGAGCAGCCGGATGCCGTTGCCCGCGGCAAAGGCCTGGGCATCGGGCGTGAAGTGGGCGGTGGTGACGAACTGGCCACGCTCCACACCGTGCGCGGCCATCACACCGCGCAGCTCCCGCACCTTGTCGACACCCACGGCCCGACCGTGCCAGTGCTTGCACTGGACCAGACTCACGGCACGATCAGGCTGGTGGCGGGAATGCAGCCAGATGTCCACACCCCCATCGGCGCCGTGCGACTGGGCTCGCGTCTGAAAGCCTGCCTGTGCAAACAGTGCCTCCACCACCGCTTCGAACCGTCGCCATTCGATGCGGCTCAGCAGGTCGGCCGACCAGCCCGGCGTGCCGGTGATGGCGTCGGCGATGGTGGGCGCCGGGGCCGGCGCTGCGGACGCAACCGTTGCAGGCACGTCCGCAGGCCCGCTTTGCCGTGGGGATGCTGCGGGCCGGGCCGCGGGTGCGACCGGTTGCGGCGGTGCAGCCTCCTGCGGCGGCGCATCCCCTGGCGAGCGAGCCTCGCGGCGTGCCAGCCAGGCGACCACGAGGCCGGCGGCAAGCGCCAGCCAGCCGAACGGAGCCAGGATGTCCAGGGCGGGCTGAAGCCAGCCGATGTCGAAGAACCACGGTGAGATGGCCATCATGCCGCCCACCAGGATCAGTCGTGCGGCCACTTCCTCGCGGCGCGGGTGCGGCCGACTGCGGCGGCGGGATGTGTTCGAAGTGTTCTTGCCGGGGGTGGCGGGGCGGCGGGGGGGAGTCCGGGCAGGCATGAGGTCGCGACTTGGCTCGACGCAGGGCTGGAGATGATCCGCCCATTGCGCAGGCAAGACCGCGCCCGGTCAACCCCCGGAAGGGGGAGCCCGGCGCCCGCAAGCGCGACTTGT
>CBFGPV010000226.1:0-6065 GCA_965650765.1 uncultured Burkholderiales bacterium | reverse complement strand
GCCAGGGCGCCGATGATGAACACGACGTCGCCGAAGGTGCGCACCCAGCGCAGGGTTTCCAGCAGCGGCTGCTGCATGAATTCCTCGCTGCGCGCATACCACAGCCCTTCGCTCACGCTGGCATGGAACTGGATCAGTCCGATGGGCAGCAGGCTGGTGGCGATCATCAGCACCAGACCGGCGTTGAGCCACCAGAAGGCCACACCCATCAGCCGTTCGCTGAACACCAGTTGCGGGCGCACATAACGCAGCACCAGCAGCGTGAAGCCCAGCGCGAGGAATCCGTAGACCCCGAACAGGGCCGCATGCGCATGCACCGGCGTGGTGTTGAGCCCTTGCACGTAGTACAGCGAGATCGGCGGATTGATCATGAAGCCGAACACACCGGCGCCCAGCATGTTCCAGAAGGCCACGGCCACGAAACACATCAGCGGCCACTTCAGGCGCTCCATCCACACGGCACGGTTCTGGAGCCGCCAGTGTTCCCAGGCCTCGTGGCCCAGCACGACCAGCGGCACGACCTCAAGCGCACTGAACGACGCCCCCACGGCCATCACCGGGGTGGTCGTGCCGGCGAAGTACAGGTGGTGGAAGGTTCCCGGCACACCGCCCAGCATGAACAGCGAGGCCGAGGCCAGGCTGGCCGCCGTGGCCATGCGCACCGACACCAGACCCAGTGTCGAGAAGATGAACGCCAGCGCCGTGGTGGCAAAGACCTCGAAGAAGCCTTCGACCCACAGGTGCACGACCCACCAGCGCCAGTACTCCATCACCGACAGGTGGGTGCGCTCGCCGTAGAAGAAGCCGGCACCGTAGAACAGCCCGATGGCGACCACCGACGACGTCAGCAGGGCCAGCAGGTTGCGGTCGCCAGGGCGGCGCAGCGCGGGCACGATGCCGCGCAGCATCAGCACCAGCCACAGCACCACCCCCACGAACTTGCCGATCTGCCACAGGCGGCCGAGGTCGACGTATTCATAGCCCTGGTGTCCCAGCCAGAAGTTCAGGTGAGCGGGCATGACCTGCGCGATGGCCAGGTAGTTGCCGACAAACGAGCCGACCACCACCGCAAACAGCGCCCAGAACAGCACGTCCACGCCCAGCTTCTGGTACTTCGGGTCCTGCCCGCCATTGATCAGCGGCGCGAGGAACAGGCCCGCGGCGAGGAACCCGGTGGCGATCCAGAACAGCGCGCTCTGGATGTGCCAGGTCCGCACCAGTGCGTATGGAAACCACTGTGACACGTCGACACCGTAGAAGGTCTGCCCTTCAACCGTGTAGTGCGCGGTGAAGCCACCGAGCATCACCTGGAAGGAGAACAGGCCGACCACCAGCACCAGGTACTTGCCCAGCGCCCGCTGCGACGGGGTGAGCGGCACGCGGGTCAGTGGATCCTGGGCCGGGGCCTGCGGGTCGGCCTCGTCGTGCTTGCGCAGGAAGGCCCAGCCCCACACCAGGAAGCCCACACCGGCCATCATCACGACCACGCTGAGCACCGACCACACGACGTTTTCAGCGGTGGGCTGGTTGCCGATCAGCGGTTCGTGCGGCCAGTTGTTGGTGTAGGTGGCCTCACCCCCGGGCCGTTGCGTGGCGGCGGCCCAGGCCGTCCAGAAGAAGAACCCGGTCATCTGCGCACGGCGTTCGGCGCTGGGCAGCGTGTTCTCCTTCATCGCATAGCTCTCGCGCGTGCCTTGCAGCGCAGGGGCGTCACTGAACAGGCGGTCGTAGTAGGCGGCTGTCTGGCGGATGGCCGCCACGCGCCGGGCCGACAACACCACGGTGGTGGCGTTGTCCTGCGGTGCGTTGCCGCGGTACTCCTGCTTCAGTTGTGCCTGCAATGCCGCCTGCTCGGCCGGCGCCAGCTCGGCATAGGGCCGGCCATGCTCGGACTGTGCCGCGAGATCGAGCCAGGCCACCAGTTCGCGGTGCAGCCAGTCGGCCGTCCAGTCCGGGGCCTGATAAGCGCCATGCCCCCAGATCGAACCCAGCTGCATGCCGCCGACCGACTGCCATGCCGTCTGGCCGTCCAGGATGCTGTCGTGGGTGAAGACCGTTTCGCCCGATGCGCTGGCAAACCGCTCGGGGATCGGCGGTGCCGAGCGGTAGACCTCGGTGCCGAAGTAGCCGAGCAAGGCGAAGGTGGCGGCCAGCACGCCGATCAGCGTGAACCACAACCGGCGATATTCACCCATGAGCGGCCTCCGTCGCGCGAACGTCTTCGCTCGGCACCTCGAACAGGATGTTGTTTTCGAGGTGGATGTGCTGCATCAGGTCGTCGCGCAGCGTGCGCAGCCCCAGGTACAGGGCACGCCAGGTGTTGCAGGCGCCCCGCGGCAGCGTGATGCCTTGCGTCAGCTCTTCCATGCGGGCCAGTTCGCGACCGTGGTCGTCGTGCTCCATGCGCATCACCATGATCGGTGCGCGCACCCGGGCCGACTGGCCCTGGCCCAGCATGGGGAACAGCACCTGCTCTTCCTTCTGCATGTGGCTTTCCAGTTCCTGCTGCATCGCACACAGGTGGTCGGCCAGACCCACCGGGCACTCGGGACGGTCACCGTGCACCTGCTCCACGCGCCGTGCCAGCCGGATCAGCTCGGGCAGTTGCTCACGGTGGCGCGCGTGGAAGCGCGTCAGGATGTGCGCGATGAGCTCGGTCGTCGACGCCTCACGCCAGTCGCGCTCGTCGCCTTCACCAAAACCGGCCTGGAGCTGCGCAAGACGCTGCGCGACAAGCTGAGCGTCGACACCGCCCGCCTCGGCGGCCTCGCGCAGGGTCTTCTTGCCGCCGCAGCAGAAGTCCAGGCGATATTCGTTGAACACCTGCGTGGCGCCGGGGATGCTGCGCGCCAGCGCACCGAGGGATTGGTCGATCGTGGTGTGGTCCATGCGGGTTCTCCTTGTGTGAATGAAGACACCCATGCATCGCAAGGCCGGGGCCAGCCCGTGAAGGGTTAAGAATCAAGCACTTGCACCGTTCAAGGGTAAGATTGACCCTACCCAGTCAGGGTAACAAGCACCCTACAAGGGTAAGAATCACCATGATCGAAGGCATGCTCGCGGCCGACCTGGTCGCAGAACTTCCGCACGCGGTGCGTCTGCAACGGCTTGTGATGAGCCTGCGCGAGCATTTCCGCTGCGGCGCAGTCGCGCTGCTGCAGCTCGAAGAAGAGCACCTGCGACCCATCGCGATCGAGGGGCTGGTGCGTGAAGCGCTGGGGCGGCGCTTTGCCGTGGCCCAGCACCCACGGCTTGCGGCGATCCTGTCGCGCCGCGAGGTCACCTGTTTCGACCGGGACAGCCACCTGCCCGACCCCTACGACGGCCTGCTGGACACGCTGGTGGGTGAACCCCTGCCGGTGCATGACTGCATGGGCGTGAGCCTGCATGTCGAGGGCCGCCCCTGGGGCGCGCTCACGCTGGACGCCCTCGACACCGGCACCTTCGATGCCCGCTCACAGGAGGAACTGCTGCGCCTGGCCGTCATCGTCGAGGCGGCCGTGCGGGTGACCCGGCTGGAGCGCGAGAACCGCGCACTGCGCCAGGCGCGCACGGCACCCACCTCCCAGGACGACGATCTCGCACGCGCGGTGGAAGACGACGTCGACATCCTCGGTCAGAGCGAAGCCCTGCTCAAGCTGCAGCACGAGTTGCGGGTGGTGGCCGGGTCGGACCTGCCCGTGCTGCTGCTGGGCGAGACCGGTGTCGGCAAGGAGCTGTTCGCGCGCCTGCTGCATCGCCACTCGGCACGGCGGCACAAGCCGCTGGTGCATGTGAATTGCGCCGCCCTGCCCGACTCCCTGGCTGAAAGCGAACTGTTCGGGCATGTGCGCGGTGCATTTTCAGGAGCCACCACCGACCGTCCCGGCCGCTTCGAGGCCGCCAACGGCGGCACGCTGTTTCTCGACGAGGTCGGCGAACTGACCCTGCCGGTCCAGGCCAAGCTGTTGCGCACCTTGCAGAACGGTGAGATCCAGCGCCTGGGCGCCGACCGCCCGCGGCGTGTGGATGTGCGCATCGTCGCCGCGACCAACCGGCAGTTGCGCGACGCCGTGCGAGACGGCAGCTTCCGTGCTGACCTGTACCACCGACTGTCGGTCTATCCGGTGCCGATTCCGCCGCTGCGCGAGCGGGGCCATGACGTGCTGGTGCTGGCCGGACGTTTTCTTGAACTCAACCGCGCCCGCCTGGGGCTGCGCAGCCTGCGCCTGACAGCCGCGGCCCAGGAGGCGCTGCTGCGCTATCCCTGGCCCGGCAATGTGCGTGAACTCGAGCATGTGATCAGCCGTGCCGCATTGAAGGTGGTGAGCCGGGGTGCCAGCCGCGACGAGATCATCAGCCTGCCGGCCGAACTGCTCGACCTGGACGGCCCGCTGGAGCCCCCACCGACGCCCGGCGTGGCGGTTGCCGCAAGCGCATCAGGCGCCGCAGCGCCCTCGGGCGCGAGCCTGAAGCAGGTGGTCGATGCCGCGCAGCGCCAGGCCGTTGCCGAGGCACTGGCCGCCACCTCGGGCAACTGGGCCGAGGCCGCCCGCCGGCTGGACGTGGACCCGAGCAACCTGCACAAGCTGGCCCGCCGCCTGGGCATGAAATGAGGGCGGCGGGTCGGCCCGAGGCGCCGTGCACGGCACAATGCGCCGCATGGCCCCGGTTCACCTCAGCTCATGATCCGCCAGACGCGCCTGCTGCTCTGGCGCCTGCTGGCCTGTGTGGCGCTCGCACTGGGGCTCATCGGTGCCTTCCTGCCGGTGCTGCCGACCGTGCCCTTCCTGCTGCTGGCGGCCTGGGCGGCCGGGCGCGGCTGGCCGGCGCTGGAGGCCTGGCTGCTGGCCCACCCCCGTTTTGGCCCCGACATCCGCCGCTGGCGCGAACACGGCGCCGTGCCTCGCCGCGCCAAATGGCTGGCCAGCGTGATGATGGCCGGCAGCGCCGTCATGCTGTGGTTCGTGCCGGTGCCGCCCTGGCTGCGCTGGGCGGTGTACCTGGTACTTGTGTCGGTCGGAACCTGGTTGTGGTTGCGTCCCGAGCGCTGAGCCCGGCGGCTGCCGGCGCCCAGCGCCCGTGACGCGCCCTGGCGATCAGGGCATCGCGTCGCCCAGCACCAGGCCTTCGCGCCGCGGATCGGCACCGCCCTCGAGCACCGGCGTGCCGTTCAGGCTGGTGCGCAGGATCGTCGACGTGCCGCTGGACTGTGCATTGACCGACACCGTGTGACCCAGCGCCCTCAGCCCCGTCACCAGCGGATCGGCATTGCCGTTGTCGGCCGCATTGATGTTCGGGTGCTCGCCACCCAGGCCCGTCGTGGCCGAGTTGGCCGAGCCGAAGTTCACGAGGCTGGTGGCCTGCTGGGCGTCCAGGCCCCAGTCCAGCACACCGACCACCGTCTTGACGACAAACTGGATGATCGTGGCCCCGCCCGGTGACCCCGTGGCCATCAGGAACTCGCCGATCGATCCATCCGCCGCCTTGCGAAACACCAGCGTCGGTGCCATCGAGCTGCGCGGGCGCTTCAGCGGCTGAACGCGGTTGGCGATCGGCCCGGCGTCATCCGACGGCGCCGCCGAGAAGTCGGTCAGCTCGTTGTTCAGCAGGAAGCCCTGCGTGAAGTGGAACGAGCCCATCCCGCTTTCGATCGTGGTGGTCATCGACACGGCATTGCCGTCCTTGTCGACGATGGACACGTGCGACGTTCCCTTGCCTTCAGCCGTGCTGATGCCCGCTGCCGTGGTCCCCGGGAAGGTGCCCGGCTGGGCCACCCCCATGCTGGTGTCAAAGCGGATCAGGTTGGCACGTGCGCGCAGGTAGTCCTTGTCGAGCATCGACGCCACCCCCGCGCCCGGCAGGGGCACGAAATCGGTGTCGGCCACGTACTTGTTGCGGTCGGCATAGGCCAGGCGCTGCGCCTCGCTGACCAGGTGCACCCCCATCACGCTGGGCTTGCCGCCGTAGATGTCGATCGCACTGGGCCCGAACCCGGCGAGGTAGAAGTTCTCCAGGATGCCCAGCGTCTGCGCCACGGCGATGCCGCCCGACGACGGCGGCCCCATGCCGCACACCCAGTACAC
>CBFGPV010000225.1:0-6078 GCA_965650765.1 uncultured Burkholderiales bacterium | reverse complement strand
GCACTGGCATTGGCGATGTGAACAGACCCTGAACGGAGCCGTTGACCAGGCCCAGCAGCAGCTGGCCCAGCAGGGCCGGGATCGGGATGCCGAAGATGTCGTTCATGGGGATGTCCTGACGCGCAGGGGCGCGTGTTGCGTCGTGAAGGTCGGGGGTGGGGCGGGCGCCGCGCCGGGGCCGGGTTCAGACCCCCAGGGTCTCGTGCAGCTGGTCGATGCGTTGCGGCAGCTCGGCCTGGGTGAAGGACTGCGTGATGCGGCCATGCTCCATGACCAGAAAGCGGTCGGCCAGCGGTGCGGCAAAGCGGAAGTTCTGCTCGACCATCACGATGGTGTAGCCCTGCTGGCGCAGCGACACCACCATCTCGGCCAGCTTGCGCACGATCACCGGCGCCAGTCCTTCCGAGATCTCGTCGAGCAGCAGCAGCCGTGCGCCGGTGCGCAGGATGCGCGCCACGGCCAGCATCTGCTGTTCCCCGCCCGACAGGCGCGTGCCCTGGCTGTCGGCACGCTCCTTCAGGTTGGGGAACATGGTGTGGATCTCGTCGATGCTCATGCCACCCGTGCGCAGGCCGGGCGGCAGCATCAGGTTCTCGTGGGTCGTGAGGCTGGACAAGATGCCGCGCTCTTCAGGGCAGTAGCCCACCCCCAGTCGGGCGATGCGGTGGGTGGGCAGATCGATCGTCTCGACGCCGTGCACCTTGACCGAGCCTTTGCGGCTGCCCGTCAGACCCAGCATGGCCCGCAACGTGCTCGTGCGCCCCGCGCCGTTGCGGCCGAGCAGCGTGACCACCTCACCTTCGTCGACGTGGAAGTCCACGCCATGCAGCACATGGGATTCGCCGTACCAGGCGTGCAGGTTGCTGATCTCCAGCAGGCGTTGCGCCATTTCGATTCTCCTGAGTTCGTGGCGGCGAGCCGCAGGCCGCAGGCGCGCGCCGGGGTCGTGCGATCAGCCGTGGGCGCCCTGCAGCTGCGTGTCGGCACTGCCCATGTAGGCCTCGATCACCTGGGGGTTGGCCGACACCTGGGCGTAGCTGCCCTCGGCCAGCACGGCCCCGCGCTGCAGCACGGTGATCGTGTCGGCGATGCTGGCGACCACGCTCATTTTGTGCTCGACCATCAGCGTGGTGCGCCCTTGCGAGACCTTCTTGATGAGCTGGCGGATGCGGTCGACGTCCTCCGCACCCATGCCCTGGGTCGGCTCGTCCAGCAGCATCAGCTCGGGTTCCATCGCCAGCGTGGTGGCGATCTCCAGCGCGCGCTTGCGGCCGTACGAGAGATTCACCGTGAGCGTGTGCGCAAACGCAGCCAGGTCCACCGCCTCGAGCAGCTCGACGGCGCGTGCATCCAGCTGCGACAGGGATCGTTCCGAGCGCCAGAAGTGGAACGAGGTGCCGAGCTTGCGCTGCAGGGCGACCCGTACGTTCTCGATCACCGACAGGTGAGGAAACACCGCCGAGATCTGGAACGAACGGATCACGCCGCGACGGGCCACGTGGGCCGGCTTGTCACGCGTGATGTCGTCGCCGTTGAAGAGGATCTGTCCGTGGCTGGGCGCCAGGAACTTGGTCAGCAGGTTGAAGCAGGTGGTCTTGCCGGCCCCGTTGGGGCCGATCAGCGCATGGATGCTGCCGCGGCGGACGGTGAGGTTCACCTTGTCGACTGCAACGAAGCCCTTGAACTCCTTGGTCAGGTCGCGGGTGACGAGGATGGGATCTGTGTTCATGCGTGGACGGCGAGGACTGCACCAGGGCGACGCCATCGGGCATGCCATGGGGGATGCCATGGTGGATGCGATGGGCCGCGATGGCTGCGATCCTAGGCGTCGGACCCCGTTCGGGGCAGTCGCAGGACTACCTCGGGGACAACCACAGCCGCAGCACTACGCTGTTGACAAGCGGCTGCCGCGGCGTTCCTTGAACTGCATGGCGCAGGCCCAGGGTTAACCCTAGGGTAGTCCTTCGTCTATCCGAAACGGCCGGGGCCTCTTACGCTGGACAGCATGTGAAATGAAGCGAGCGGAACAAGTGAAGACAGCAATCATCGGATGGGGCCATACCCGCTTTGGCCGCCTCGACGGCATGGATCTCGAGGCACTGATCGTGGCCGCGGCGCGTGAGGCGGTGGAACATGCGGGGCTGGAGTTCCGCGACATCGACGCCATTGCGCTGGGCAACCTGAATGGCGGATTCGTGCCCGACAGCTTCTGCAGCTCGCTGGTGCTGCAGGCTCATCCTGACCTGCGCTTCAAGCCGGCCACCCGGCTGGAAAACGCCTGCGCGTCAGGGGCGGCGGCACTGCATCACGGGGTGGGCCTGATCGAGTCGGGGCGCGCACGCCGCGTGCTGGTGGTCGGTGCGGAAAAGATGACCGCGGTGAGCGGTGCGCAGGTCACCGCCGCGCTGGCGTCGGCCAGCTACGTGAAGGAAGAAGGCGCGCAGGGGCTGACCTTCCCTGGCATCTTCGCCAGGGTCGCGCAGGACTACTTCAACCGCTTCGGCGACCACAGTGCCACGCTGGCGCGCATTGCAGTGAAGAACCATGCCAACGGTGCGCGCAACCCGCTGGCCCACCTGCGCAAGGCCTTCGACTTCGAGACCTGCAACACCGTCTCCGAGAGCAACCCGATGATCGCGGCTCCGCTGCGCAAGACCGACTGCTCGCTGGTGTCCGACGGTGCCGCCGCGCTGGTGCTGACCGATCTGGACACGGCGCGCACGAGCCTGCGTGCCGTGGGGCTGCGCGCCGCCGTGCAGGTCAATGACTTCCTGCCCATGTCGCGCCGCGACCCGGTGCGTTTCGAAGGGCCGGCGCGTGCCTTCGAGCTGGCCTGGCGCGAGGCCGGGATCGGGGTGAACGACCTGCACTTCGCCGAGGTGCACGACTGCTTCACGATCGCCGAACTGCTGAGCTACGAGGCCATGGGCCTGGCGCCGACCGGGCAGGGTGCGCGTGCACTCGACGAAGGCATCGTGCTGCCCGGGGGGCGGCTGCCGGTGAACCTGTCGGGCGGCCTCAAGGCCAAGGGCCATCCGATCGGCGCCACCGGGGTGTCGATGCACGTGATGGCGGCCATGCAGCTCACCGGAACGGCCGGTGAACTGCAACGCCCGGGTGCCGAACTGGGGGCGGTGTTCAACATGGGGGGCTCGGCGGTGGCCAGCTATGTGAGCGTGCTGCAGTCGCTGCGCCAGTGATCCGGGACAGGGGCGGACGATGAACATTGCACACCTCCTCCTGCGCAGCGCGCTGCGCGCCGGTGACGCGCCGGCCGTGTTCCTGGGCGAACAGCAACTGCTCGACTACCGGGGGCTGCGCGAGCGTGCCGCCGGGCTGGCACAGGGGCTGCGCCGCCGCCACGGACTGCGCCCCGGCGATCGTGTGGCCCTGTTCATGAGCAACGATCCGGCAGCGATCGAGCTCATGTTCGGCTGCTGGTGGGCCGGCCTGGCCGTGGTGCCGATCAATCCCAAGCTGCATCCGCAGGAGGCACGGTTCATCCTCGAGCACAGCCGCGCATCGCTGCTGTTCACGACGACGGACATCGGCGCGGAGCTGGCGCAGCCGGGCGGCTCGCTCAAGGCCGTGGTGTTCATCGGCGACGAGGCCTGGCCTGCGCTGTGGGAGCCATCCGGCACCAACGAGCCGGTGCACCGCGAACCCGGCCACCTGGCCTGGCTCTTCTACACCTCGGGCACGACCGGCCGGCCCAAGGGCGTGATGATCACGCACCGCAACCTGATGACGATGACGCTGTGCTACTTCGCCGACGTCGATGCGGTGCAGTCGCGCGACAGCATCGTCTATGCCGCGCCGATGTCGCACGGGGCCGGGCTGTACGCGCTGCCGCATGTGGCGGCCGGCGCGCGCCATGTGGTGCCGGTGTCGCGCGGCTTCGACAGCGCCGAGATCCTGTCGCTGGCACGCCACCATGGCCAGGTGGCGATGTTTGCCGCACCGACCATGGTGCGCCGGCTGGTCGAGCATGCGGCACGTCACGGCGACGATGGCCAGGGCATCAAGACCATCGTCTATGGCGGCGGCCCGATGTATGTCGAGGACATCCAGCGCGGCCTGCAGGTGCTGGGGCCGCGCTTCGTGCAGATCTACGGGCAGGGTGAAAGTCCGATGACGATCACCGCGTTGTCGCGCCAGCATCTGTGCGACAGCACCCACCCACGCTACCTGGAGCGCCTGGCCTCGGTGGGGGTGGCCCAGACCGCGGTCGAGGTGCGTGTGGCCGACACCGACGGCCGGGCCCTGCCGGTGGGTGAAACCGGCGAGGTGCTGGTGCGCGGTGATGCGGTGATGGCCGGCTACTGGCAGGACGACGAAGCCACTGCCCGCACGATCCGCGATGGCTGGCTGCACACCGGCGACATGGGCAGCCTGGACGACGAGGGCTTCCTGACCCTGCGTGACCGTTCCAAGGACGTGATCATCAGCGGCGGCTCCAACATCTACCCCCGCGAGGTCGAGGAGGTGCTGCTGCGCCATCCGGCGGTGGCCGAGGTGTCGGTGATCGGCAAGCGCGACCCCGAGTGGGGCGAGATCGTCGTGGCCTTCATTGCGCCGCGCGAAGGCTGTGTGCCCGACCCCGCCGAGCTCGATGCGCTGTGCCAGGACCACATCGCTCGCTTCAAGCGGCCCAAGCAGTACCGCGTGCTGCCGGTGCTGCCCAAGAACCACTACGGAAAGATCCTCAAGACCGAACTGCGGCAACGCCTGCTGGACGAGCCCGAGGCCTGAGTTGCGCCCCGCGCCCCTTTGAATTCAACAAGACACACGATGATGGAGAGCAAGACATGAGCGAGCAATTCCTGAAGGGCCGCACGGCCCTGGTGACCGGGTCGGTGCAGGGCATCGGGCTGGCGGTGGCCGAACGGCTGGCCGCATCGGGCGCGGCCATCGTGCTGCATGGTCTGGCCCCGGCCGAACAGGCCCGGGCCGTCGAAGCGACGCTGCGCGAGGCCGGTGCCGCCGACGTCTGCTTCTGCGACCACGACCTGCGCAACCCCCAGGCGATCGACGCCCTGATGGACCGCGCCATCGCCTGGCGCGGCGCGCTGGACGTGGTGGTCAACAACGCCGGCATCCAGCACACCGCACCGCTGGTGGACATGCCGCCGCAGCGCTGGGACGACATCATCGCGATCAACCTGTCGGCGGCCTTCCATGTGATGCGCCGCGCGCTGCCAGGCATGCTCGAACATGGCTATGGGCGCGTGATCAACATCGCCTCGGTGCACGGGCTGGTGGCCTCGGCCCACAAGGCGCCCTATGTGGCGGCCAAGTTCGGGCTGGTCGGGCTCACCCGTGTGGCCGCACTCGAATGCGCCGCGGCAGGCAGCCGCGACAGCGGCGGCGTCACGGCCAACTGCATCGCACCGGGCTGGACCGAAACGGCCATCATCGAACCGCAGATCCAGGCCCGCGCCGAGCGCTTCGGGGGGGATCGCACGGCGGCGGTGCAGGACCTGCTGCGCGAGAAGCAGCCCAGCCTGCGCATGTCGCGCACCAGCGAGATCGGCGAGGTCGCGGCCATGCTGTGCCAGCCCTGGGCTCACAACATGAACGGCATCACCTTGCCGGTGGATGGCGGCTGGACGGCGCAGTAGGTCCACGGCGCGTCCGGCGCGAGACCGGCGCGTGGTCTCAGGCCGTGTCGGATTCGCCGATCACCAGGCGGGTGTCGCTCAGGTAGCGGTGAGGTGGTATCTCAAGGTTGGTGGGGGCCGGCTTGTTCCTGAACACGCGCCCGGCCAGGTCGAAGGTCGAGCCATGGCAGGGGCAGAAGAAGCCACCGGGCCAGTGTTCACCGACAGCCGGGTTGGCGCTGTCGGCTGCCACAGGCGTCGGTGAACAGCCCAGGTGGGTGCAGATGCCCACAGCCACCAGCACGTCCGGGCGCAGCGAACGTGCGGGGTTGCGCAGGGCGTCGGGCACGTCGTCGCGCTCGGACAGCGGATCGGCCAGATCGGGTGCGTCCGCCGTCAGCGTGGCCAGCATCTCGGGCGTTCGCCGCATCACCCAGACCGGCTTGCCGCGCCATTCCACAGTGCGCAGCTCTCCGGG
>CBFGPV010000224.1:0-6113 GCA_965650765.1 uncultured Burkholderiales bacterium | reverse complement strand
GGCACCGAACTGGGCAAGGCGCTGGGCAACACCAGCGGCGGCCTGCCATTCACCGTGGCCTTGAACGAACGCGGTGAACTGGTACAACGTCGCTTGGGCGAAACCAGCTACGAGGAACTGGTTTCCTGGACACAACCCCGTGCCTGAGGGCAGCGCAGCCGATCTTCCGGTCCGCCCGCCCCGATTGAAACAATCTCTCGACATTTGCGTCGATTTGCGCGTAAAGTCTCGGCTTCCTGAACAAGAGAGGGGCCACCCCCTCCCGCTGGCATGTCCCTTCTTGTCCTGCACGGACCCAATCTGAACCTGCTGGGCACCCGTGAACCACAGGTCTACGGGTCGACGACATTGGCGCAGATCAATGCAGAACTCGTGCAGTTGGCCGCCGATCGCGGCGTGACACTACAGCACTTCCAGAGCAATCATGAAGGCGCCCTGATCGACCGGGTTCACGAGGCCCGGACCGACGGCACGCGTTTCATCATCATCAATCCCGGCGCCTACACCCACACCAGCGTCGCCTTGCGCGATGCATTTGCCGGTGTGGCGCTGCCGTTCATCGAAGTTCACCTGTCGAACGTCCATCGGCGCGAGCCCTTCCGGCACCACTCGTACTTCTCCGACATCGCCGAAGGGGTGATCGTCGGGCTGGGGGTGAATGGCTACCGGCTGGCCCTGCTGCACGCGATCGAACGGCTGTCCGCGCCTGCGTGACCATCACCCGAACCCAGGCGTTTGCCAGCAGAACGGCGTCACCTGGGTGCAGTAAACAACAGATCAACGATAACTATCCCGGTTGGAGAGCAACATGGATCTGCGCAAGCTGAAAACCCTGATCGACCTGGTGTCCGAGTCCAACATCTCGGAACTGGAGATCACCGAAGCCGACGGCAAGGTCCGCATCGTCAAGTCCGACCCGCAGGGCAGCACCATGGCCATGGTGCCGGTGGCACAGCCCGCCCCCGTGGTGGCCCAGGCGGTGTCTCAGGCGCCGGCCGCCATGGCCGCGCCCGTGGCGGCCCCCGTCGCTGCTCCGGCCGCACCCAGCGGCCATGTCGTGAAGTCGCCCATGGTCGGCACCTTCTACCGCGCTTCCAGCCCGGGCGCCAAGCCGTTTGCCGAGGTGGGCCAGCAGGTCAAGGAAGGCGAGGCCATCTGCATCATCGAGGCCATGAAGATCATGAACGAGATCGAGGCCGACAAGTCCGGCACGGTGGTCCAGGTGCTGTGCGAGAACGGCCAGGCTGTCGAGTACGGTCAACCGTTGTTCATCATCGAGTAAGGGCAGTCCTCGATGTTCAAGAAAGTCCTGATCGCCAACCGGGGGGAGATCGCGCTGCGTATCCAGCGCGCCTGCCGTGAAATGGGCATCAAGTCGGTGGTCGTCTATTCCGAGGCCGACCGCGACGCCAAATACGTGAAGCTGGCCGACGAGGCCGTCTGCATCGGCCCGCCCCCGTCCCCCCTCAGTTACCTCAACATGCCGGCCATCATCTCGGCGGCCGAGGTGACCGATGCCGAGGCCATCCATCCGGGCTACGGCTTCCTGTCCGAAAACGCCGACTTCGCCGAGCGCGTCGAGCGCAGCGGGTTTGCCTTCATCGGCCCCACGCCCGACTCGATCCGCCTGATGGGCGACAAGGTCTCGGCCAAGAACGCGATGATCAAGGCCGGCGTGCCCTGTGTGCCCGGCTCCGAGGGGGCCCTGCCGGACGACCCGAAGGAAATCATCAAGATCGCCCGGTCCATCGGCTACCCGGTGATCATCAAGGCGGCCGGCGGCGGGGGTGGGCGCGGCATGCGCGTGGTGCACACCGAGGCCGCGCTGATCCATGCCGTGCAGACCACCCGCTCGGAAGCGGGCGCCGCCTTCGGCAACCCGTCGGTCTACATGGAGAAGTTCCTGGAGAACCCACGCCACGTGGAGATCCAGGTGCTGGCCGACCAGCACCGCAATGCGGTCTACCTGGGCGAACGCGACTGCTCGATGCAGCGGCGCCACCAGAAGATCATCGAAGAGGCTCCGGCCCCCGGCATTCCGCGGCGCACGATCGAGAAGATCGGCGAGCGCTGCGCGGCCGCCTGCAAGCGCATCGGCTATCGCGGCGCCGGCACCTTCGAGTTCCTGTACGAGAACGGCGAGTTCTACTTCATCGAGATGAACACGCGCGTGCAGGTCGAACACCCGGTCACCGAGCTGGTGACCGGCATCGACATCGTGCAGATGCAGATCCGCGTGGCCGCCGGCGAAAAGCTGCCTTTCGCGCAGCGCCACATCCAGATGCGTGGCCATGCCATCGAATGCCGCATCAACGCCGAGGACCCGTACAAGTTCACGCCGTCCCCCGGCCGCATCACGATGTGGCACGCCCCGGGTGGCCCCGGTGTGCGCGTGGACACCCACGTCTACACCAACTACTTCGTCCCGCCCAACTACGACTCGATGATCGGCAAGATCATCGTGCACGGTGACACGCGTGACCAGGCACTGGCCCGCATGAGCATCGCCTTGTCCGAAACCCTGGTCGAAGGCATCCAGACCAACATCCCGCTGCACCGCGAGCTGGTGGTCGATGCCAAGTTCGTCGAAGGCGGCACGAGCATCCACTACCTCGAAGGCTGGATGAGCCAGCACAAGCGATGAGCTGCGGGGGCGCTGGCGCACCCGGGCCTGAAGGACCTGCATGCAAGTGATGTTCGAACTGGTGCTGCTGGCAGCCGAGGCGCAGGTCGAAACCGTCTCCGATGCGCTGATGGAACTCGAGGCCCTGTCGGTGTCGGTCGAAGACGCAGACGCCGACACCGACAGCGAACGGGCCTTGTTCGGCGAGCCCGGCATGCCAGCCCCGCGGGGCGGCTGGGACCGCTCGACGGTGCGGGCGCTTTTCCCTGACGAAACCGCCGCCACCGAGGCCGCCACCCTGCTGCTCGCGCAGGACTGGGCCGAGGACGTCCACGTCCAGGCCATTCAGGCCGTCCCCGAGCAGGACTGGGTGCGTCTGACGCAGTCCCAGTTCGCGCCGGTCGAGATCACGCCGAGCTTCTGGATCGTGCCGACCTGGCACGAACCGCCAGCGGCTGCGCGGCAGGTGATCCGCCTCGACCCGGGCCTGGCCTTCGGCACCGGAACCCACCCGACGACCCGGATGTGCCTGCGCTGGATCGCCCGGCAGGCGCCGGCTCACCAGGCCGACTGGCAGCGTGTGCTCGACTACGGCTGCGGTTCAGGAATCCTCGCCATCGGTGCGGGCCTGCACGGCGCCGGTGCGATCGACGCAGTCGACATCGACCCGGCCGCGGTGGAATCCACCCTGGCCAACGCACAGGCCAACGGGGTCGTGCTCCAGGCTGGCCTGCCGGACCGGGCACAGGGTCAGTACGGACTGGTGCTCGCCAACATCCTGGCCACGCCGCTCAAGCTGCTCGCGCCGCTGTTGTGTGCGCATGTGGCCGCTGGCGGGCACCTGGTGCTGGCCGGCATCCTGGCGCGTCAGGAAGACGAGTTGCGCCAGGCCTACGCGCCGTGGTGTGTGCTCGAGGTGAGCGACCAGGAGGACGGCTGGATCCTCATGACGGCCCGCCTGGGCACGGCCGCCGGGTCTGCACCGGCGTCGGTCTGAACGCACGGTTGTGCTTGCCCCGATGGCATGATTCGACCCATGAGTCTCGCCACGCGTTGTCCCGCCTGCCAAACGACCTTCCGGGTCGTGCAGGACCAATTGAAGGTGTCCGAAGGCTGGGTGCGCTGCGGGCGCTGCAATGAGGTCTTCAATGCGCTGGAAGGGTTGTTCGACCTCGAACGCGATTCGGTGTCCGGCGCACTCGACACGTCGCCGGCAACTGACGAGCCGCCCCCGGACGATGCAACCCACGGTGCACCGCCAGCGGCCACTCCGCCCCCCACAGCCCCACATTCGCAGGCCGAGTTCCTTCGCCACCCCGAGAGCGAGCCCGAGCGCATCGATTCACCGGGCGCGCCCGCCGCAGACGCGGACACCGACGCTGGCAACACACCTCAGACCGCCTATGAGGTGCTCGACTCCCGCTTCCTCGACCGCAGTACCTACGGCCCCAGCCGCCTGCCCGACTCGGAAGGCGAGTTTGCCGACGCCCGCTTCGACAGCTCGTTCAGCGGCGAGCAGGGCACTGGCGACGGGCCGGCCGAACCGCTGGAATCCGAGCGTGTGGCCGCAGCCGCCGCAGCCGAAGCTGCCGGCCGAGGACGCCGACGCAAGGTGCGCACTGCCAGCGCGCAAAGCGAGGCGCCCGAGTTCCTGCGGCAGGCCGAACGTCAGGCGCGCTGGAGCCGTCGGCCGGTGCGTATCGCCCTGGGGCTGCTGTCCGTGCTGTTGTGCCTCACGCTGACGGCACAGGTCGGCCTGCACCACCGCGACTGGCTGGCCGCCCACCATCCCCAGACACGCCCCTGGCTGGACCTCGCCTGCGGCGCGCTGGGTTGTCGCATCGAAGCCCTGCGCAGCATCGATGACGTCGTGATCGACAGCAGCAGCCTGGCCCGCGCCGGCCAGTCGAATGCCTACCGCCTGAATGTCTCGCTGCGCAATCGTGCCGCTGTGGCGGTGGCCGTGCCCTCGATCGACCTCACGCTCACTGACACCAACGGTGAACTCGTGGCCCGACGCATGCTGTCGCCCACCGATTTCCGGGCGGCCACTGCGCTGCAGGCCGGTGGCGAGCTCGCGTTGAGCGTTGATCTGCAAAGCCCCGGCCAGCGCATCGCCGGCTACACGGTCGAGGCCTTCTATCCCTGAACCGAGCGGGTGCACCCACCCGTCACTGGAGTTTTCATGCCCGCCCTGATCTGTGGATCGCTCGCCTTCGACACCATCACGAATTTCCACGGCCGCTTCGGCGAGCAGATCCTGCCGGAGCAGATCCACATCCTGAACGTGTCGTTCCTGGTGCCGACCCTCAGGCGAGAGTTCGGCGGCTGCGCCGGCAACATCGCGTACTCGCTGCATCTGCTGGGCGGCACGCCGCTGGTGATGGCCGCACTCGGCGCCGACGGGCAGACCTACCGCGAGCGGCTGCAGGCCTGGGGCGTGTCGACCGAGTTCGTGCGCATGGTCGAGGACAGCTACACGGCTCAGGCCATCATCATGACCGACGCCGACAACAACCAGATCACGGCGTTCCATCCCGGTGCGATGCAGCATGCACACCTCAACCGCATCGAGGCGCGGGAGGACATCCGCATCGCCATCATCGCGCCGGACGGCCGTGACGCCATGTTGCAGCACGCCGCCCAGTTGGCCCAGGCCGGCATTCCCTTCATCTTCGATCCGGGCCAGGGCCTGCCGATGTTCAACGGCGATGAACTCAAGGCCTTCATCGCGCAGGCGACCTGGGTGGCCGTGAACGACTACGAAGGGCGCATGCTGTGCGAGCGCACCGGCACCTCGCTGGAGTCGCTGTCGCGCTCGCACCTGGCCGGCATCATCGTGACGCTCGGGGCCCAGGGCTGCGACGTCTGGGTGCAGGGCCAGTGCACCCATGTGCCGGGCGTGACCGCCGAGGCGGTGATTGATCCCACCGGCTGCGGCGATGCCTTCCGCGCCGCCCTGCTCTATGGACTGGAGCGCGGATGGTCGCTGGAGCGTTGTGCCCGCCTGGGCAACCAGCTCGGCGCGCTCAAGATCGCATGCAGCGGACCGCAGAACCACACGATCGATCGCGCCACGCTGGCACTGGACACGCCCTGAACTGATCGGGGGGGCGACTGCCCACACGGGCAGTGCAAGAAAAAACCCGGCCGAGGCCGGGTTTTTCATGGGTGTCGGACGTGAGCGTCCGACGGCTCAGGGCTTGGTACCGGTCGGGAAAGGCCACGCAGCCTGAGGGCTGAGCGTGGTCTTTGCCGCAGGAGCCGGTGCGGCCGCTGGAGCTGCTGCAGCAGGCTTGGCCGCAGCAGGGGCAGTGGCAGCTTTCTTGGCAGCCGGCTTCTTGGCAGCCTTCTTCGCAGCCGGCTTGGCCGCAGGCTTTGCAGCAGGCTTGGCCGCGGCCTTCTTGGCAACGGCCTTCTTCGCAGCAGCCTTCTTGGCCGGTGCAGCCTTCTTGGCCGGTGCGGCCTTCTTGGCCGGTGCAGCCTTCTT
>CBFGPV010000223.1:0-6195 GCA_965650765.1 uncultured Burkholderiales bacterium | reverse complement strand
GCCATCCAGGGCATGCTCAGGCGGGCCGTGAGGCGGATCGCGCCGCTGCACAGCAGGCCCAGCACGCCGATGGTGATCATGCCCAGGGCGATCTCCGAATAGGTGATCAACGAGTAGGCCTCCCAGGTGAAGTAGCCGATGCCGAACTGGCCCGAGATCATCTCGGCGGCGATCAGCGACACCCAGGCCACGCCCATGCCCACCGCCAGGCCGGTGAAGATGTGCGGCAGCGCGCCAGGCAGCACCACCTCGCTCAGCAGCGCCGGTTCACGTGCGCCCAGCGAGCGGGCGGCCCGCAACAGCACCGGGTCGATCGCCTCCACGCCATGCACCGTGTTGAGCAGGATCGGGAAAAACGCGCCCAGGAAGGTGATGAAGACGATGCTCACCTCGTTGCTGGGCCACAGCATGATCGACATCGGCACCCAGGCGATGGCCGGAATGGGGCGGAACACCTCCAGCGCCGGAAAGCACAGCTGCCTCACCCAGCGGTAGCGCCCGATGGCCACCCCGAGTGCGATGCCCAGCGCCGCCGCGGCAAAGAACCCCAGCAGGATGCGCCTCAGGCTGATGCCGATGTTGGTGATGAAGCGGTCGGACTGGTTGACCTCGATCAGCTTGTCGAACACCTCGGCCGGGGCCGGGATGTTGTTGAAGCGGATGTAGAAGTCCAGCCGCCAGGCCGTGGCCAGGTGCCAGGCCAGCAGCACACCGCCGATCGACAGGGCGCCGAGCAGGTACCCTGCGGCATGGCGTTGCAGCCAGACGCCGAAGCGGCCCGGCGTCGCGGGTGGCGAGGCCGACCGGGCGGCACCGGCCTGGGGTGCCTGGGCGACGGGCAGGGTGGCCACGACGGCCGCACGCGGGGGCGGCGCCCCCTCGCGCGGGGCGGCCGGCTCGGCAAAGTCGGCCTCGTAGAGCTTGGCAGTCTGCTGCATGGTGGGCCTCACTTGGTGGGGTTGGCCAGCGCGACCCGCGAGGTCGCCAGACCCAGGGCCTCGGCATAGGTGGCCAGGCGTCCCTTGACCTTGTCGGCATGCGCCTGGGCGTCGCCCTTGAGCAGGAAGGGCACCATCTGCACCTTCGCCGGGTCACTGGCGTCCACCGCATAGAAGGCCTTGTCGGCAAACACCTTGATGCCCAGGGCCTTGTCGTAGAGGTAGGCCACGCCGATCGCCTTGCCCTGCGCCTCGTACTGGCGGATGCCCGCCAGCAGGCAGGCCGGCGAACTCACGGGCACGATCTCGCCATTGGCCAGCCAGATCTCGCCGGCTTCCTTCGGGCGGGTGATGCGGGTCTTGCAGATCGGGTCCTCGCCGCTGATGTCGTAGTTGGACAGGGTCTGCTTCTGCGCGTCGTAGTCGAGACCGCGCTGTTTGAAGGCGGCGCGCACATAGGTCTCGTTGACCCAGGCCTTGAGGTCGAACTCCTTCACGCGGCCGAGCTTGCTGAGCACGCCGTGGGCGGTCTGGATGGTCTCCAGCCAGCGCGGCTTGATGCTCGGGTCCAGCGTGTGGATGCCGCCCGGGCCCAGGAAGATGTAGGCCACTTCCTTCTCGATCTTGGTCCACTCCTCGATCTTCGCGGCCGCGTGCTTGGGGTCCTTGCGCACCCAGTCGTTGGCCTCCATCAAGGCCAGGATGTAGGCCACGACTGCCTCGGGGTACTTCTCGGCGAAGTCCTTGCGGGCCACCACGCCGTGGAAGGTCGGGACGCCGGTCTGTGCACCATCGAAGATCTTGCGCGCGAAACCGCGGTAGGGCAGCAGTTCGGCAAAGGGGACGAAGTCGCCGTGGGCGTCGATCTTCTTTTCCTGCAGGTTGGTCGTGCCCACCTCAGGGGTCTGGCTGACCAGGTTCCAGAAGTCGTCCTTCCAGCCGCGTTCCTGCATGGCCTGCAGCATCATGCCGTGGGCGGCCGAGCCGAATGGCACCGAGACGCGCTTGCCCTTGAGGTCGGCCAGCTCGTAGTAGGGGCTGTCCTTGTGGACGACCACCCCGTTGCCGGCACCAAAGGCGTTGTACGCGATGATCGCGACGAGCTGGGTCTCGTTGCCCTTGTTCTGCTGGCCGGTGGCACCGTTCACCAGCAGCGGGTAGTCGCCCATCATGCCGATGTGCAGCTTGTCGGCCATCATGCCGTTGGTGACCGGCGGGCCGGAGGTGAAGTTCTGCCAGTCGAGCTTCCACTCGATGTTCTGGTACTTGCCGGTGCGCGGCAGGTACTTCTCCAGCAGCTTCAGCTCCTTGATCACGATGCCGCCCGTGACCGTGTTGGTGGTGGTGTTCTGCGTGCCGATGCCGATCGTGACCACCTGCCGGGCCTGGGCCGACGCGGAGGTGGCGGCCAGCCCCAGCGAGAGGCCCAGGGTGGCCGCGGCGAGCCAGCGCCAGCGCGCGCTCGGCAGGGGGCGGGCCAGTGAATACGTCGTGGGAATCATCGAGGCCATCTCACATCTCCTGGTTGATCACGTCTGTCCCGACGGACTGCTGCGCAAGATCGATGCCACCACGTCGGGTGGCCGCTGGCGCAGGTCGGCCCGTCACCTGTTTCGTCTCCGTCTTGTCTCCCCGGCCCGTCCCTTGTCGCGGGGTGCCGGCTCCCGGACTGCCTTGTGTTCAGGCGGTCTCGTCGAGCAGTTCGCGCTTGTCGTCGCGTGCGGCCCAGTCATCGGCATCGGCCAGCGGCTCGCGCGACTGGCTGATGACGGGCCACACCTGGGCGAGGCGGGCATTGAGGCCCAGGTACTCGGCCTGGTCGGGTTTCAGGTCACGCTCCTCGACGATGGCCTCCACCGGGCATTCGGGGATGCAGACCCCGCAGTCGATGCAGGCGGCCGGGTCGATGACCAGGAAGTTGGGGCCTTCGTGGAAGCAGTCCACCGGGCAGACCGCCACGCAGTCGGTGTATTTGCAGCGAATGCACGCTTCGGTGACGACGTGGGTCATGACGCACCTCCCGCGGCGTTGCCGTTGCCGCCGGTCATCTGGATGGTGGTGAGCGCCAGCTTGGCCAGCTTGCGCACGTCGGGGTCGCTGTCGCCCAGCGCCTTTTCCAGCGGCGTGATGGCCCGGGTGTCGCCGGTCTCGCCCAGTGCGATCACGGCTTCCTTGCGCAGGTTGCTCATCGGGTGTGTCAGGGCCTCGGCGAGCGCCGGCACGGCCGCGCGTGCCTTCAGCCGGCCCAGGCTGCGGGCGGCCTTCACGCGCACCTGCCAGTAGTCGTCGTCCATCGCGGCGATCAGGTCGGGCACGCCCAGCGGCGAGCCGAGCTTGCCCAGGGTGGTGGCCGCTTCCTCGCGCACCTGCCAGGCGGTGTCGCCCATGGCACGGCTGAGTGCCGGGTGCACGCTGATGTCGGTGCATTCGCCGGCATACCCGAGCACCCCCACGGCCACGCGGCGCACCTCGGCGTCGGGGTCGTGGGCGGCCACCTCGGTGAGTGCACCCAGGGCCTGGGGGCGCCGCAGATAGCCCAGCACGCCTACCGCCTCGCGGCGCACGCCGGCATCCGCATCGTGCAGTGCGGCCAGGGCGGGCTCGAAGGCCTCGTCCACCCGCAGCGCCTTGATCGAGCGCAGCGCGGCGGCCTTCACGTCGGGCTCCGGTGCGTCGAGGTAGGGCAGCAGCGCGGTGGCCGATGCAGGCAGCTTCAGCTCGCCCAGCGTGAGGGCGACCGCCTCACGCACCTCGGCGTCGGTATCGCGCAGCAGCGGCACCAGCGCGGCCAGTACCTCGGGCTCCTCATAACCTTCGAGGGCCCGGGCGGCTTCGAGCCGCACCGCGGCATGGGCGTCGCCCAGGGCGGCGGCCAGCAGCGGGGCGACGTCGTCCTCCTCGTCGTTGTAGGGCAGGTCGATCACCGCGATGCGGCGCACCTCGGGGTCGGGGCTGTGCAGCCGCTCGTGCAGGGACAGGGGGGCCTGGATCATGGCGGCCTCCTCAGCGCACGAGGTAGGGAATGTTGACGTGCACCGCGCCGGTGGGGCAGTCCTTCTCGCAGGGCATGCAGTACCAGCACTCGTCGAACTTCATGAAGGCCTTGTTGCGCGTCAGGTCGATGGCCAGCACGTCGAGCGGGCAGACGTCGACACACACCGTGCAGCCCTTGTCGGCGATGCACTTGTCCTCGTCGACCACAACGGGGGCCTGGGTTCGGGTCAGGGCGATGGTCATGCGGTTCTCCTTCGTGAGGTGGGGTTCAGGCCGCGGCGGGCGTGGCCACGCGCAGGCGCTGGTAGGCCGACTTTTCCTGCTCGTTGAGCTCGACCACGTAGGGCTCGACGGCCCGCTTGCGAAAACGCGCCTGACCCTGTTCGTCAGCCGTCACGTTGGTGTGGCAGAACCATTCGGCGTCGTTCTTCTCGGGGTGGTCCACGCACAGGTGGTACAGGCCCCAGCGGCTTTCGGTGCGGAACAGCGAGGCGCGCGCAGCCAGCTCGGCACAGTCGCGGATGGTGTGCACCTCCATCGCCCGCATCAGCTCGTGCGGGTCGCTGGCGCACATGAATTGCAGGTCCTCACGGATCTCGTCGAAGCGCTGCAGGCCGATCTGCATCTTGCGGGTCACCTTGGGCGGCTGCAGGTAGTCGTTGACCACGCGGCGGGTCTTGTATTCGACCTGGAAGGGGGTGAGTCCTTCGCTGCGCTTCAAGGGGGCGAGCACGCGCTCGCGCTCGAGGTGCACACGCTGCTCGTCGAAGCGCGGGGCCTCGCAACCGGCCACGTAGTCGGCCGCGTTCTCGCCGCAGAACTTGCCGTAGACGAAGGCCCCCAGCATGTAGTTGTGCGGGATGCTCGCGCAGTCGCCAGCGGCATACAGGCCCGGGATCGAGCATTCGCCCCGTTCGTTCGTCCAGATGCCCGAGGCGCTGTGGCCCGAGCAGAAGCCGATCTCCGAGATGTGCATCTCGACCATCGCGCGCCGGTAGTCGGTGCCCCGGCCTTCGTGGAAGCGGCCGCGGCTGGGTCGCTCGTTGGTGTGCAGGATGTGCTCGATCTCGCTGATGGTTTCCTCGGCCAGGTGGTCGAGCTTGAGGAAGACCGGGCCGCGTCCGCCCTCGAGTTCATTGAAGAACTCCATCATCATCTGGCCGCTCCAGTAGTCGCACTCGATGAAGCGTTCGCCGCGGCTGTTGGAGGTGTAGCCGCCGAAGGGGCCGGTCACGTAGGCGCAGGCCGGGCCGTTGTAGTCCTTGATCAGCGGGTTGATCTGGAAGCACTCGAGGTTGGTGAGTTCCGCGCCGGCGTGGTAGGCCATCACATGGCCTTCGCCGCAGTTGGTCGGGTTCTCGTAGGTGCCGAACAGGTAGCCCGAGGCCGGCAGCCCCAGGCGGCCGGCCGCGCCGGTGCAGATCACCACCGCCTTGGCCTTGATGACGTAGAAGTCGGCCGTGCGGCAGTCGAAACCCATCACGCCGGCAACCTCGCCGTGCTGTCCGGTGAGCAGCCGGGTGGCCACCACGCGGTTGGTGATCTCCACGCGGGCCTTCTTCAGCTGGCGGTAGAGCACCCGCTTCATGTGGTGCCCCTCGGGCATGGGCAGCACATAACTGCCGAGGTGGTGCACCTTGCGCACGGCGTAGTCGCCGGTCTCGTCCTTCTCGAACTTGACGCCCCAGCGGTCCAGCTCCTCGATCATCGCGTAGCTGTTGCTGGCATAGGCATACACGCCCTTCTGGTCCACGATGCCGTCGTTGGCCACCGTGATCTCCTTGGTGTACTGCTCGGGCGTGGCATGTCCGGGAATGACGGCGTTGTTCAGGCCGTCCATGCCCATCGAGATGGCGCCGCTGCGCTTGACGTTCGCCTTGTCCAGCAGCAGCACCCGCAGGCCGGGGTTCTTCTCCTTGGCCTTGACCGCGGCCATCGGACCGCCGGTGCCGCCACCGACCACCACGATGTCGTATTCGAGTTCGATCGTTTCCATGCTCACCTTTCCGTTGGCCGTTGTGGATTCAGATGTGGGGAAGGGGGACGCGGTCGACGCGGACCTTGTACTGGAAGGCGTCGCCGCGGTAGTAGAGGTGCTCGTAGTCGATCGGCTCACCGGCCGCCGTGTGGGTGGTGCGTTCGATGAACAGCACCGGTGAGCCCTCCTCGACCTTCAGATGGGCGGCCAGGGCCTCGTCGGCCAGCGTCGAGCCGATCTGCAGGTCGGCATGCCCGAGCGACAGGCCGTAGTCGTTCTCGAGGA
>CBFGPV010000222.1:0-6207 GCA_965650765.1 uncultured Burkholderiales bacterium | reverse complement strand
GACAGCATGCCGCGCATCAGCACGATCACCGCGATGTGCGGGGCTTCGCCGGGGCCGCCGGCGGCCGGCTTGACGGTGCGGAAGTGGAAGCGGTTGGCCGCATCGGTGCCGGTGCCGCAGCGCCCGAAGCCGCGAAAGCCCGACGCCTGGGCCTGAGCCGCGCTGGTGACCTCATGGCCGGCGGCGTCGAGCTGGCAGATCTCGATCATCGCGTCGTTGATCGGCTTGCCTTCGCCATCGAGCACCTGGCCGGTCAGCGTGATGTGTTCACCGGCCGCATGGGCCTCGGCCAGCACGGGCGTGTAGGCGCTGCCGTGGTCATAGAAGTACTGGCGTGGTGTCAGGCCGTAGGCGAAATAGGGGCCTACCGTCTGGGAGGGGGTCTGTCCGAGCAGCTGGCTCATCGCGGGGTCTCCATCGGGGTTTCACGGTCGCCGCGCAGCACGATGTCGAACTCGTAGCCCAGCGCGAAATCGGGTTCGGTGATGTCCAGCGTGAACTTCGAGATCAGGCGGTCACGGGCCTGGGCGGGCGTGCCCTGGAAGATCGGATCGAGCGCCAGCAGCGGGTCGCCGGGGAAGTACATCTGCGTCACCAGGCGGCTGGCGAAGTGCTCGCCGAACAGCGAGAAATGGATGTGGTTGGGCCGCCAGGCGTTGGGATGGTTGCCCCAGGGGTAGGCGCCGGGCTTGATCGTCAGGAAGCGGTAGCGGCCGTCGTTGTCGGTCAGGCAGCGGCCCGCCCCCAGGAAGTTGGGGTCGATCGGCGCGTTGTGCTGGTCGACCTTGTGGATGTAGCGGCCCGCCGCGTTGGCTTGCCAGATCTCGACCAGCGAGTTGCGCACCGGGCGGCCGCGTTCGTCCATCACCCGGCCGGTCACGATGATGCGCTCGCCCAGCGGCTCGCCATTGCGCGCGGCATTGCGCGTGAGGTCATGGTCCAGCGCGCCGATGCTGTCGTGCCCGTAGACCGGGGCACGCAACTGGCGCAGCTTGTCCTTCAGCGGGATCAGTGGCCGGGTCGGGCCGCGCAACACGGTCGACTTGTACTCGCGGTGGATGTACGGCGGATGGCTGGCCCAGTCGCGCGGACCGGGCTTGGGCAGGTCACTCATCGGGGGTGTCTCCGGTGTGGGATGAATACGAAACTTTATGAATCACCCAGAGTTAAGTAAATTGAAGTCTGGTGAAACATGAATTAACTGCTGGTTATTGAATCCGATGGCAACTTCCTCCCTGGGCACCGCCCTGAGTCGCCTGCAGTTGCGGCATCTGCATTGCTTTCTGGCGGTGGCGCGCCTGGGCAGCCTGCGGCGTGCTGCCGAGGCCTTGTCCATCACCCAGCCGGCGGTCACCAAGACCCTGGCCGAGCTGGAAGACATCCTGGGTGTGCGCCTGTTCCATCGCGGCCGGCGCGGAGCGGTGCTCACCGCCGAGGCCGAGGTCTTCATGCGCCATGCCGACGCGGTGGTCAGCGGGGTGGGCGAGGCGGTGCACAGCGTGTCGGCCGAGCGATCGCGTGTGCCGGTGGCCCTGGGGGCGCTGCCCACGCTCACGCCGTCCTTCCTGCCGGGCGTGCTGACCCAGCTGTCGGCCCACACGGCGGGGCTGGCGGTGAAGGTCATCACCGGGCGAAACCGGCAGTTGCTGCAGCAACTGCAGCAGCGTGAGCTCGACGCGGTGCTCGGGCGGCTGGCCGAACCCGAGCACATGGTGGGCCTGAGCTTCGAGCACCTGTATGCCGAGCCGCTGGTGGTGGCCGTGCGCCCCGACCATCCCTTGCTGGCGCGGCAGCGGCTGCAGATGAGCGAACTCGGGCGCTTCGACCTGGTCGTGCCGCTGCCGGGCACCATCATCCGCCATGCGGTCGACGGCCTGCTGGCCACCCACGGCATCACGCCCCGGCGCGCGCTGCTCGAAACGCTGTCGTCGTCGCTGGGCCGGCAGCTCGCACTGGGCAGCGATGCCTTGTGGTTCACCCCGCTGGGTGCTGCCGAGCCCGACCTGGCCCGGGGCACCCTGTGCCGCCTGCCGGTGGCCACGGCGGGCACCGAAGAGCCGGTGGGCCTGCTGATCCGCACCGACACCCTGCCGTCACCGGGCCTGCAGGCGCTGATCGCGGCCGTGCGCCGGCAGGCCGTGGCACGACGCGCCACGGCACGCTGATCCGGCGCCTGCGCGCCTCAGGGCTGGCGGCACTCGAAGCTGGCGGCGTCTTCCAGGCTGCCGCTGCCCTTGTAGTGCGCATAGGCCGGCCACGCGCACAGCGGACGGGTGCGCCCCGGAAACACGCTGCTGCCGCGCGCCAGGATCTGCTGCGGTGCGCTGCCCTTTTCGACCCAGTCGACCAGCGCCCCCAAGCCGTCCCAGACGTCGGTCGCAGCGCCCCCCTGGCAGTGACCCATGCCGGGAATCAGGAACAGACGGGCCAGGTCCTGCGTGGCGCCATGCACCGACTGCAGACGCTGCATGTAGTCGATCATCTCGTGCGGCGAGAAGATCGCGTCGGCCATGCCGTGTGCAAACAGCAGCTTGCCGCCATGGGCCTTGTAGCGCGTCAGCTGGACGTCGTCGCCGGTGTTGTAGATCGAGGCATAGCTGTCCATGCGCGCCGGGTCGGTCTCGAAATTGAAGTTGAAGATGCTGAAGCCCGGGTCGGGTGGGGTGAAGAACTCGTTGGCCAGTGCATCGTTCATCAGCAGCACGTGACGCGAGTTCGGCGCCGAGGTGGGCGAGGTGCCCAGGCGCCAGTTCCGCCAGTCGTTGGCGGGGTGACCCACCCCGGCATCCCAGGGCCATGAGTAGTACAGCGCCTGACCGGCGGCATTGCGGGGTCCGGCAAAGCTGGTCTTCAGGGCGTTGACCTGGGCGGCGCTCAGGCAGTCATCGCCCTTGGCGCCGCTGCATTGCAGCACGGCCGGATCGAAGCTGCAGGCCGCGGGGTTCGACACCAGCCCGTCGGCGGCGCCGTCGTGCGTGTCGCAGGCCGTGAGGATGCCGTTGCGCAGCACTTGCAGGTCGCCGTTGCTCAGAGCGGCACTCAGCACCGGCTTGCCGTCGGCACCGGGCGGTGCGATCGCGTTCATCGTGATCGTGTCCCAGGCCGCCGCGATCGTGGCCCCTTTGGCCACACGCATGGCCGGGGCCATCGCGAGGATGCCGTCGAAGTACTCCGGGAAGCGCTGCGAGAACATCATGCCCTGGCGTCCGCCGCCCGAGCAGCCGACGAAGTAGCTGCGGTCCGCCGGCTTGCGGTAGTAGGTCTGGATCAGGCTCTTGGCCGTCACGGCCACCTTGTCATAAGAGTTGTAGGCATGGTCGACGCGTGCCTGCAGGTCGGCGCCAAACGCTGCCGTCGTCCCCTGGTGGCCCGCGTCGGTGGTCACCACCGCAAAGCCGCGGTTCAGCGCGTAGGTGGGGGTGGCCTGGGGTCCGACGGCCGGGCGCACGACACCGTCATTGCCACCGCCGCCCTGGAACAGGAAACGACCGTTCCAGTCGCTTGGCAGGCGCAGCTCGAAGCCGATCGCATAAGGCTTGCCATCGCTGCCGGTGCGCGGGTTCATGCTGCCGGTGACACGGCAGTGTTCCACCAGCATGTCGCCCGTCGTGACTCCTGGCGGGCGTTGCGTGCCGGCAGCGATGTGCTCGCTGCTGGCCGTGGTGCCGGGGGCGACGGCCTGGGCGATGGCGCCGCAGTCCAGCGTGCTTGCTTGTGCGTCGTCGCCACCGCCGCCGCAGGCGGCCAGCAGGGCTGCGCCGGCCAGCGTGCAGACACCGGCCAGGCGGTGGGGGACGCCCGGGCGACCGGGCGGTGAGGCTTTCATGGAGCGCAGGGGCAATGACACGGTGATCTCCTCGTTCATGGGGCAAACGCCGCAGGGGCGGCATGGCTTGCGATGGTGACGAGGGGGGTGCGGCGTGTCAGTCCTCCGCGAGGACGACAGCACGCGCCGGCAGCGCAGCGAGGGCTCAGCGCACGAGGCTGAACAGCTCGTTGCGGAAGTGGATGCCCAGGCGCTCGAAGGCGCGGTTGCGGTAGGTCTTGACGGTGGTGACCGACAGCGCGAGGTCAGCGGCGATGCCGTCGTGGGTCCAGCCGCGCAGCAGCCGCTCGCAGACCTGCAGTTCGCGCTCGGTCAGGCTGGGGCAGCGCTGCCGGAGCACGGCCGCCGGGTCAGGCGATGCCAGGGTGCCGCACAACTGCACATGACGACGCACGCAGGCGATCAGGATGCGGGCGAACTGCTGCACCCGGTCGATCTCGCTGTCGCGGAAACCGCCCTGGTGGTCGTGCCGGTACAGGTTGACCGACAACAGGCCCTCGGGGTCGTCGGCGCTGATGACCGACAGCCGCTCACGCATGCCATGGCGCTGGTAGATCTGCTGCCGGTGCGGCCCGCGGATCTCGCTGGCGGTCCAGTGGGTCATCACCGGGGCACCGGGCTGGGTGCATTCGCGGGCCTGCTCGAAGGTGGCGTCACGCCGGTACAGGCCGGCGCGGTAGATGCGAAAGCACTCCTGCGTGGTGTCGGGGATCTCGAAGCTGCCCGAGGCATACATGCTGGGCGGCTGGTCGGCAAACACACGATAGATCGACCACGAGGCCACCGGCACGGCCAGGTTCAGCGTGGCCAGGGCCTCACGGCCGAAATCGGGCTGGCCGATGCAGCCCACCAGGCTGGCGAGCATGGACTCGGGCGGGGCGGCGGCGGGGTGGACTGTCCAGAGCTGCATGCGGGTGATGCTGCGCCGAGCGCCGCGCCTGTGCAATCGGTGTCAATCCGGGGACGACGGGCACACGGCTGTCGTCCTCTGGGTGGACAGACACGCCGCATCGCGGCCCCTAGGCTTGCGGCCATCATCGAAACCCGAGGAGCCCTGCCCATGAGATCGCTGCACACCACCGTGCGCCGCCTGAGCGCCGCCCTGAGTCTGGCCGCCCTGTGCGCACCCGCGCTGGCAGACCTGCACATCGGCGTGATCCTGTCGACCACCGGCCCCGGTGCGTCGCTCGGCATTCCTGCCGAGAACACCGTGAAGCTGTGGCCCACCGAGATCGGCGGACACAAGGTGCGCCTGACGGTGCTGAACGACAACACCGACCCGACCACGGCGTCGAAAAACGCGGCCAAGCTGGTCAGCGAGGATCAGGTCGACGTGATCGTGGGGCCGTCACTCACGCCGCCGTCGCTGGCCGCGGTGGAGGTCGCCGCCCAGGGTCGCACGCCGATCATCTCGCTGGCTGGAGGCGGGGCGATCGTGGAGCCGCAGGACGGTCCGCGGCGCTGGGCCTTCAAGATGTCACCGCCCGAGGCTATCGCGGTGAACCTGGTGCTCGACCACATGGTGCGCAACCAGGCCAAGACCGTGGCCGCCATCGCGATCGCCACCAGCTACGGCGAGGGCTACATCAAGGCGCTCGAACGGCTGGCGCCCGCCAAGGGCATCAAGGTGGTCGGTATCGAACGCTACAACCAGACCGACCAGACCGTCACCTCGCAGATCCTCAAGCTCACGGCCACCCAGCCCGATGCCGTCTACATCTTCAGTGCCGGCACGCCCGGTGCGCTGCCGCAGATCGAGCTGAACCGCCGCAACTACAAGGGGCGTGTCTACCAGACCCAGGGGGTGGCCAACGCCGACTTCCTGCGTGTGGGCGGCAAGGAGGTCGAAGGCGCCTACATGACGGTCGGGCCGGTGCTGGTGGCCGAGCAGCTGCCCGACACCAGCCCGATGAAAAAACCGGCGATGGACTATGTGGCCCGGTACGAAGCGCGCCACGGTGCGGGCTCGCGCTCGCTGTTCGGTGCCTCGGCCTGGACGGCGATGATGTGGCTCGACACCGCGGTGCCCCAGGCCGCGAAAAAGGCCGCACCCGGCACGGCGGAGTTCCGCGCGGCGCTGCGCGACGCGCTCGAGGGATTGAAGGGCACGGTCACGCCCGAGGCCGTCTACACCATGAGCGACAAGGACCACAACGGTGTGGACGAACGGGCCCAGGTGATGGTGCGCATCGAGGGCGGCACATGGAAGCTCGTGAAGTGACCGCGGTCTCGCTGCCGGCGCCCGCGCTGGTGCCGCTGCTCGACCTCGACGTGCAGGTGGGGCCGGTGATCGAGGTGGGCCGCGTCGAGGGCCCGATGGGGCAGGGCCAGCGTCGCATCATCCCGATCATCGGCGGGCAGGCCCGCTGCGTGCACGAGAC
>CBFGPV010000221.1:0-6221 GCA_965650765.1 uncultured Burkholderiales bacterium | reverse complement strand
GGGTTCGGTGGACGGGGTGGGGCAGGCGGCTTCGGTCATGTCGTGGGTCCAGGGTGGAGCGGGTCAGCGGCCCGCCGCGCCCGCGGCACGCATGAGCGCGCTGCGAGCCGGGCCGTCAGTCCTGGCAGCATACCGAGATCGGCGCGGGCACGCGCGCAAAGGGCTGCCCGGGGCCGGTTGCCGGTGAGGACCCTGTCGCCCCGGCGGTCGGCGAGGACTCGCACCGGCCCCGGTCAATCCGTCAGGTGGTGCTTGAAGAAGTCGACGTAGCCGGCAAACGCGGCTTGCGGATTGCCCGCATAGGCCGGATCGAACTCCATCCGGCACCGCTGCCTGTGGCGATCAGCGCGGGCATAGGCCGCGCACAGTGCAACGGCGAAGTTCGCGTCGTGCAGCGCGTCCACCCGGGCCAGCTCCTCGAGGGTCAGCAGGCCGGCATGGGGCAGGCTGTCGTGGCGCAACAGCACCGGTGGATTGTGTTGCCCGCCAGCTTCGGCACTGCGGATCGCGCTGCCGAACTGATCATGCCGGCGGTGCTCCTGGTTGAACGCTTCGACAAAGACCGCGCGGTCGCGCGGCACGATGAACAGCGCTGCAAACTCGCTGCCGTCGTAGGTCGTTTGTGCGTTGAGCGCGAACACCGCATTCACGCGTGTTGACTGACGTGCCACCAGGTGGGGGCTGTCGGGGTCGGCCATGTCGTCCTGCAGGGCGGTCCACAGGGCGAGCGAGCCGCGCGACTGCCCGACGAAAAAGACGTTGGCCGGGTCGATGCCCAGGGCGGCTGCGTTGGCTCGCATGAACTGCAGCGCCCGGGCCAGGTCCCGGTGGGGCACCTGGCCGTCCGGCCTGGCGTACTCGTTGACGACGGGGTGGCGGTACTCGACCGAGGCAAAGGCAAAGCCGGATGCCAGTGCCGGGGCAACCAGCGCCTTGAACAGGCTGGATGACAGGGGCAGGGCCTTGGTCGATCCATTGGGATGAGCCCACACGATCAGCGGGGCGCCCTGGGGCCTTGCGCGAACGGCCGGGTAGAAGTCGAACGACTGGACCAGGACCTTGCCGCCCAGGGTGGGTTCGCGCCAGGCGGCCGGGCCGTAGCAGACCTCTGCCTGCGCCACCGGGCCGGTGAGGCTGGCCGGATGGCACCCGGCGAGCTCGGCTCTTGCTCCACCGGCGAACAGCAGCAGGCCCAGCATCCAGGCCATCGATGACATCAGGACTTGCAGACGCAGCACAACATGCCCTCCAAGGGTTGCAGCAGGTGGACAGGGCCGTGCCAGGGCAGGCGACTCGATGACGCCTGCGCTGGCCGGCAGGCATGGACTCAGGGCCCCGGGATCTGCGATCCGATGTGGCGGTAGAACTGGTGCACGTCGGGGTTGCCCGCAATGCTGCGATCACGCATCGCGTCGGCGCTGTAGAGCCAGCGGCTCCATCCCATCCTGTATTTGCGTGCCGCGGTGTCGATGATCTGGTGTTCGTAGCGAAGTTGCTGATAGCGCCGCTGCGGCAGGTTGACCTCGGTGGTGGCACCGAACTGATCGAGCACCATCGGCACCTTGTGCTCGTCTGCGAACCGGGCGGCAGGCTCGAGGTACCAGTCGGCGTAGTTGAGGCTCATCACCAGCGGGAAGTTGCCCATCTCCTTGCTGCGCTTGGAGAAGATGCTTTCATCGTCCCGAGGCCGGACGTAGTCCTCGCCCGGTTTGACCTCCAGCAACGCACTGAAGTCGCTCACGGCGGGCTGCGGCCAGGCGTGTCCCCCAGTGCCGTCCGGCGCCTGCGCCTGGGTGATCCATGACTTGGGCGACAGCATGTTCACCTCGTAGACCAGCCGGCTGCGGTAGGGCTGCAGCTGCGGGTCGGTGAAGTAGGCGTCCCAGCGGTAGCCGAGCGTGTCGTAGTTGAATGCCGGCCCGACGAAAAACGGCGTCACGCCGTCTTCCTGATCGATGGCCGCCATCAAGGACGCCTGGAACCGGATCAGCGTGCCCACCGGGTCGGTTTCGGACCTGTCCTTGTCCGGACTGGGCTCGGCCAGCAGGCCGTAGCCCGCGATGTAGTCGGTGTGGCGATAGGTCTTTGCCAGCCAGACCCAGGTCTTGCGGTAGCGCTCGAAGCTTGCGTTGCCAGGGGTGTAGAACGCCTTGCGGTTGGCGGTGTCGTCGTCGGTGCGCATCTCCAACAGCGTCCAGATGCGACGGGCGCTCAGCAGACTGACCGCGTCGGCCAGCGCATCGCGCGCGGCTTGCGACAAGCCGCTTTCATGCTGGTCGTCGAGATTGGCGCCTTCATGCGAGATGCGCAGGCGCACGAAGTTGAAGCTCAGGTGGTTGGCCAGATCGTCCGCCTCGGCGGGCGTCAGGATCGGTTTGCTCTTCCCGCCCGGCGTGAGGTTGTCGCGCAGGTTGGCCCCGTGCAGGTAGACGGTCTGGCCGGAGGGGTCGACCAGGTCGCGACCCTGTGGCTTCAGCCGCTTCGGGCTGGCCACTGCCGCGGGGGCGTGGCTGGGCACAGCCCGCGCTCGCACCGACTGAGCACCGGTGCTGGTGGCGGTGCTGGTGGCGGACTCAGCGGACGGTTCACCTCCGCCGCCGCAACCCGCCACGGTCACGAGCAGCGCCGACACGGCACACAGACCGTGGTGCAGAAAGCGACGCCGGGTTCTCACCGGACTGGCGATGGTTGGGGCAGGCATATGAGGCTCCTACGGTTGTCGGTTCGGGTGGTGGCTTCAGTGGGGCGGAATGTACATGGGCAAAATGCACATTGCAAGCGCGATATTGTTGAGCTGCATGAACCTGTCGAAAAGACGTCGAGGCAACAGTCTGAGGGCTGCGGTCTACCTGAGGATCAAATGGAAGGAGTGTGGAACAGCTCGTTCCAGACCCATTGATATGCAGCGGAACCACGTGCAGAATCTGGCGCACATGTGCAAAGTGCACAGTTTCAAGGATCATCTCCATGCTCATCTTCAACGACCGGATCGACCGGCGCAGCGCCTCCCGGCGCCTTCGCGCCGCATTGCTGACCACTGCGCTTGCCGCCCTGCTCCAGGCGTGTGGCGGCAGTGCCGACGACCAGACGCCCGCGCGGCTGGGGGGCGAGGGGACGCAGCGCGCCACGGCCACCGGGATGGGCGGCGCCGACGTGACGGCTGCGGCGGCGCGCCGGTTCAGCGGCCTGTCACTCAATCTGTCAGGGTTCGACTACTGGTCCACGGACTTCCCGACCATCGACCAGTTCAAGCGCGCCGGGGGGTGGTTCACGTCGTGCGATCAGGTCCCGCTCGATTCCCCCTACGATCCCGGCGCCTGCATGTTCAATGAGGTCGACGACAAGGCCTACCGCAGCGCATGGGACACCTTCGAGCAGGACAAGCTCGATCTCGACGAGAACGGCTGGGTGCGCAGCCTGCCGGCCATCGACGACCCCCAGTTCAAGTACCACATGGTCAGCGCCATCCTGTTCGCCGGTGATGGCGGGGCGCATCCGGCAGGGACGTACACCGTGCTGTACGAGGGGCGCGGACAGATCGAATACATCGGCGCCACCCAGATCGTCCGCGGCGATCACCGCGACCAGATGACCGTCTCGAACGCACCGGACAGCCGTCTGGTCATTCGCATCCGCAGCACGGACCCGGCCGATCACATCCGCAACATCCGGGTGATCCCGCCCGGCGGTGTGTGCCATGCCGACAGGCTGACGGTGGTGGACGACGCCGAAGACTGCGTCGGCAAAGGTGCCTTCGTGCCGATGGAAACCCTGGCCCTCACCCAGACCTGGTATCCGAAGTTCCTGGCCGAACTGCAGGGAGTTCGCGCCTTGCGCTTCATGGACTGGGGGCGAACCAACGATTCGACCCTGGCCCGCTGGTCGGACCGGCCCCTGCAGGGTGACGCCTTCTGGACCGGGCGCTACGGCGTGCCGCTGGGGCAGATGACCCAGCTCGCCAACAAGCTGCGCACCGATGCGTGGATCAACATTCCCACCCGGGCCGACGACGACTACGCCAGACGCATGGCGCGCTTCCTGAAGCAGCAGCTCCACCCACAGGCCCGGTTGATTCTCGAGTACACCAACGAGCCTTGGAACTGGGCCTTTAAGCAGACGATGGACTGGCAGTTTGACCAGGCCAAACGCGCGTTCGGCGACGTGTCTGGCGACAACCAGTACGAGTGGGTCATGAACTGGCATGCCATGCGCTCGGCTCAACTGTGCGACATGGTGAAGGCCGAGTTCGGGGCCGATGCCGGGCGCGTCCAGTGCGTGCTCAACGCACAGACCGGCTGGACCTGGCCCGTGCTCAACTACAGCCTGCCTTGTCCCAGGGCGCAGGCGATCCTGGGCAAGGAGTGTGCGGCCAGCTTCGATGCCGTGGCGATCGCGCCGTACTTCGGCGCCTACATCTCGAGCGGTGTGGCGCGCCAGGAATACATCACGGCCCACTGGTTCACCCAGCCCGACGGTGGGCTGAACCAGTTGTTCGAAGAAATCCGCGCACTGAACCAGGCCGACCAACCGGTGACACCGCCCATGGCGCTGGCCGGGGTGAGCGACCAGGGCCAGGCGGGCGGCGCCCTGGCTGAAGCGCGCGAGGGCATGCGGGTGTACCAGGCCGACGTTGCCAACGGCAGGTTCAGGAAACCCATCCTGGCCTACGAAGGCGGCCAGCACCTGGTGAACCTGGCGCGTGACTGCAGCGGCCTCGACGATGACGCCGAAGCGCAATGCATAAGCCGGCGCGACCGCTTTGCGACGCAATGGACGGCGCTGTTCAGCCAGGCCAATCGCGACCCGCGCATGGGCCGGGCCTACGCCACCATGATGAACGACTGGATCGACACGGGCGGCCAGATGTTCACCGCGTTCAACTTCGTCAACAGCTTCGGCTACCACGGCGCGTGGGGCCTGAAGGAAAGCCTGTTCAAGGCCGACAGTGAAAGCCCCAAGTGGCAGGTGCTGCGGCCATACAAGGACAGCATGGCCTGCTGGTGGGCGAACTGCCAGCAGTGAATGGCAAGTGGGGCAGGTCTGGCCGACAATGCAGCGAGGCCCCAAGGTTCTTCACCGCCGACTCGCCCGAGCACTCCGACGGTTTCATTCATCGACTCGAGCGCAGACCCCCTACCGCACACATGGACGCCCTCAGCGAAATTCTCAAGTCGATGACGATCGTGCACACCGCCGTGGGCACCTTGACGCTCAGTCAGCCCTGGGGGATGGCACTGCGTGACTTCGAACCGCACATTGCCTACGGCGTTGCGTCCGGGGCGGCGTGCTGGATCCGGCTTGCGAACCGGGAGCCGTTCTGCCTGGGGATCGGTGACATGGCCTTGGTCCGGGGCGAGCACGCGTTGCTCAGCGCGCCCGACGCCTTGATCGAGGACTTCGGTGCAGCATGGGCCGCCAACGGGTTTCCTGCGTTCGAGCCCAGGCAGGAGCCCGCCGCACCGCTGCATTTTTCGTGGGGTGGCGGCGGGCCGAGAACCCGGCTGCTGGGCATCGCGTTCGGCTTGTCGGGCGGCCCCCACAACCCGCTGCTGACCGCCTTGCCTGAATGCATCGTGGTGCGCAGCGGTGAGGGCTTTCCATGGATCCGGCCCGCCATCGAGTTCCTCACCGGGCCGGACTCCGACTCACCCGGCTACACGGCCACGGCCCGGCTGCTGGCCGAACTGACCTTCGTGAGCATCGTGCGGTCCCACCTGCTCAGCGAGTCCAACAGCGCACGCGGCTGGCTGCTGGGACTGACGCACCCGGGGGTCGCAAAAGCCCTGCAGGCCATGCATCAGACCCCCGGCGAAGACTGGACCGTGGCCAGCCTCGCTGCCCGTGCAGGCATGTCCCGCACCGGCTTTGCAACCGTGTTCTCCGAGCTGGTCCAGGTCACACCCATCGACTACCTCACCCAGTGGCGCATGCACCTGGCGGCCCAGCGCATCCTCGGGTCCCGCGTGAATCTGACCCAACTGGCGTTCGAGCTTGGATACAACTCGGACGCCGCCTTCCGCGATGCGTTCAAGCGCCGCTTCGGCGTTCCGCCGTCGCGGTTCGGCGCGCACGCGCAAGACACCGACGCATCCTGAGATGCCCCAGGGCCGGGCTGCGCCCAGCCCGCCCCCCGAGGGGGTCAAGGAAACTTGGGGCGGCCCGGCGCTTCCTTGAGTGCGCCCCCAGGGCCGGGCTGTGCCCAGCCCGCCCCCCGAGGGGGT
>CBFGPV010000220.1:0-6222 GCA_965650765.1 uncultured Burkholderiales bacterium | reverse complement strand
CGCTCACAAATTGACATGGCGCAAGGCGCCCGCTTGGCGCGCCCCGGCGCCGGCCCTACGATGGAAATCACACTCATCTGCTTGTGCCCGCATCGCGATGCTGCCGCCGACTCACGCCACCGTCCTCACCCGCCAGCACACCCGATGGCGGTGGTGGGTGAGCGTGGCGGCGGCCGTCCTTGCGGTGTTCGCGCAAGCCCGGGCAGCCAATGAAACCGCCGCCCCCGCTGCGCCCGATGCCGTGCCGTCAGCGGCTGCAATCGGTCGTGCTGCCCTTGAGCAGCGCAGCGGCGAGTCCGAGCGGTTGCTGCTCTTCGTCGGCGGTGCTGCGTTGACGACCACTTCCCTGGTGGTGATCGGCCTGCTGCTGGTCAGCCGCAGGCGATCGCAATCGCGTGAACGGGCGTCGGCCGATTCCCTTCTGCTGGAGCAGTCACGCAGTGCATCAATCATCGACGGTGCGCTGGACGCGATCATCTCGATCGATGCGTCTCAACACATCGTGCTGTTCAACCCGGCGGCCGAACGCATGTTCGGCTGTCCGGCCCGGCTCGCCCTGGGCACTGACATCTCACGCTTCATCCCTGCCCGTCTGCGCCAGGCACACCGCACGCATGTTGAGTCGTTTGTGACCTCGCGCGACGAGATGCGGGCCATGCGATCGGGGCGCGCCGTGCAGGCCCTGCGCGCTGATGGGCAGGAATTCACCGTCGAGGCTTCCATCTCGCAGTTCACGGAGCGTGCCGCTGACGGCGCACACACGATCATGACGGTCATGCTGCGCGACGTGACGGCACGCCACCAGGCCGAGGCAGAGCTGCGGCAATTGAAGGATCGCTACCGCACAACGGTCGAACTCTGCCCCAACGCCATCTGCATCACCGAAGCAGGCCGCATCAGCCTGACCAACCAGGCTCTGTGCGACCTGCTGGGCGCACAGACATCGGCTGACCTGCTGGGGCGGCGTTTCCATGAACTGCTCGACACTGAAGGCGACGAGACCGCTCGATCGAGTGGGGGCGAGCGCCTGGGCGAGGCGCCGACAATCCACGAGGTGAAGATCAGGCGGCTGGATGGCCAGACCCGTGACGTCGAGTTGCTCCATGCCGCACTGCCTGACCACGGCAGCACCACGATGCAGGTGGTGCTTCGGGACATCACGGCCCGCAAGCAGATCGATCTGCTGCTCGAGCAGTCACGCGAGCAGTTGCGCCGCCTGTCGCGCAACCTGATCCGGGCACGCGAGCGGGAACGCCAGCACATCGCCCGCGAACTGCACGATGAGCTGGGGCAGCACCTCACCGCCATCAAGCTGGAAGTGGCGGCCATTGCCGGTCGTCCGACCGGCCGACGTGAGGCCGACGTGCGCGCCGCCGAACTGCTGCGCCTCATCGACCAGACCGTGGCCTCGGTACGCCGCATCGCTGCCGACCTGCGGCCTCCCATGCTGGACGACCTGGGGCTCGAGGCTGCCATCGACTGGCTGGTCAAGGACTGGTCGCGCCGCGTTGGCATCGCGGTCCGGCTCGAGGCGCAAGCCTTGCCCGAGACCATCGACGAGAATGCCAAGACGACCGTCTACCGCTTCGTGCAGGAGGCCCTGACGAATGTGGCGCGCCATGCGCGCGCCCGACAGGTCGACATCCGTCTGCGCATGGATGACGACCACGTGATCGTCACCGTGCAGGACGATGGACAAGGGTTCTCGGCGGATGTGCTGGCCAAGCCTGGCACCCACGGCCTGCTGGGCATGCGCGAGCGTGCCGACCTTGCGGGCGGCACCCTTCACCTCACCAAGGCAGCCGGAGGTGGTGCCTGTGTCGAGATCCGGCTGCCGCTGGTCGGTCCGACCAACAACCACCCCGCTGCCCTCACCGAGGACGCACGCTCATGACCATCTCCCTGCTGCTCGTCGACGATCATCGCCTCGTGCGGGAGGGACTGCGCCGCGTGCTCGAAGCTTGTGCCGACATTCGCGTCACAGGCGAGGCGGACAGCGGACACGCCGCGCTTGAGGCCGCAAGGCAGGCACAGTTTGACCTGGTCGTGACGGACCTCACCATGCCCGGCCTGTCCGGGATTGACCTGGTGCGTCGGTTCAAGACCGAGTTCCCGGCGCTGCCGGTGCTGGTGCTCACGATGCACGCCGAGGAGCAATATGCCTTGCGTGCCTTCCGCGCCGGCGCCAATGGCTACATGACCAAGGACTGCGCCACCGACCAGCTGGTGGGTGCCGTTCGCAAGGTGGCCTCTGGCGGCGCCTACGTTTCGCCGGCCCTGGCCGAGCGCATCGCGATCGAACTCAACGGACTGCGCGAGGCCCCGCTGCACACGCTGCTGAGTGACCGCGAGTTCGAGGTCTTCCGGCTGATCGTGGCAGGCAAACGGCTGACAGACATCGCAGATGCACTCCACCTGTCTGTCAAGACAGTCAGCACCCACAAGAGCCGCATCCTTGAGAAGATGCACCTCGACAGCACGGCCGCCCTGATACGGTACGGGCTGACGCACAGACTGTTCGAGGACAACCCTTCGCAGTGACCGCAGTCATTGCACTGCGCGCTGCCCGTTCAGGGCCACCTGCCATTGCCGAAGCCAGGCGTCAACGCCTTCGCTCAGCTGATCGTGCAGCGTGAGGGGATCGCAGCCTTCGGGCAGGTCGGGCAGACCTGCCGGCCACGCGACGACGCCCATGCCGCGGTTGACGGCCTCGCTCAACTCCGCCTGAAGCGACAGCAAGGTGGCGAGCTGATGTCGTTGTGCGCCCAGGGCATGCACGGTCAGGCGGGACAGCAACTGGTTGTGCACATCGAAGAATGCGGACCCGTCGCGGGCCTGGTCGGCGGCATCGACGGCGCACTGAATGTCTTCGCAGCATTGCATCACGTGCCGCAATTGGGCCTGCTGGGATTCGCTGAGCCAGCTGAGCCAGCGGTAAGGCACTTGAGCCGAATCCGCAATCATCTCCGATGCCCCGGCAAGCAAGGTCTGCGCGAGATCGTCGGGGCGGGCCGCGTCGGCAGGCATTGGCGTTCCAGATCGTTCGCTCATGGGGTTCCTTCCGATGGAGTGAGGGCATCACTGTGCGTCGTACGCCAGCCGCCTGGTTGAGCCTGCGCAACCCGCAGCGACGATGCCGACACCACTCGCCTCACCGCGCGGGGCGCCCCGGGTCGACCACATCGGCCAGGTGCCGTTTCAGGCTGTCGAACGCGTTGTGCAAGGCCACCGACGCGTCCTCGGGGTGCAGGCGCCCCACCAGCAGCTCGTGCCCTTCAAGTGTGAGGCCGACGCGGACCGAGAAGGGTCGCCCGAGCTGGCGATGCTTGTGCGGCACCTCGAAGTCGACCTGACAGGAGGTCAGGTGGCGACATTGGTGATCAAGGTGGCTGGCTTGTTCACGCGCCTGTGCATCAAGCGCCTCACAGTACGCCATGCCATGGAACTGGATCCGCGGGGGTTCCTTCATGAGTGCACTCCTGACATCAACGGGCATGGCCCACCGTCTGCGACAGCAGCACCTGCTGTTCATGCGGCAACCCGAGCGCCTGCGCGATGGCCTCCCGATCGATCCAGGCCCGCAGGACCGTGCCCAGACCGCTGGCGGCGCACATCAGGTAGACGTTCTGCGCAATGGCACCGGCAGCGACACAGGCAAAGGCCTCGCGATGGGCGACCGGAACGAGCTTCATTCGCGAGTGGTCTGCCACGTACACCAGGTCCAGGGGAGCCTCGTCGACGAAGTCCTGGTAGCCGGTGACCCGGCGAAGGTCAACGCCGGCAGCCAGATGGAGCTGATGGGTCGAAGCATCGTAGAGCCAGGCGCCATCGGCCATCGCCACGTACAGGAGAATCTCCTGCGCATTCAGCGCCGACGGCGCCGTGCGCCCGCCATCCGGCCGGTTGACGCCCCAGGCGGCCCACAGCAGGTTGGACAGCAACTGTCGATCCAGCGCATCGCTGCGATAGGCGCGCGTCGAGCAACGGCGCGTCAGCGCCTGCATCAGCGGGGCATCCACGTCGTGCCGCACGGCTGGCAGTTCAATCACCTTGGTCGCGGTGCCGCCCAGCACCGGTGCAGGCCGCAAGGCGCCCATGGCGCCCAGTACCAGTTTGCTCAACGTGTTCATGCGGTCTCCAGCACGTCAGTCAAGGAGTCGCTGCGCCAGCGGCCAGCCCAGGCTGCACTGGCGCCTGGCGTTTGTGAACCGTATCGAAGGCCAATGCCATCGGCAGGCACTGGCTGGTTCGCCACACCGGCCCTGGACGGAAGGCCCTGCTCATGTCGGCTCAGGACCTGCCTCGCGCAGCTCAGTGGCTACAGTGCGGCCAAGGCACTGGCGCTGCGCTGAGTTTTCTCAAGGGCACGACTGAAAGGACACCGCGCACCACGCCTGCCGCCGGGCGCCGGTGCGTCGGCACCCATCACCGGCCGGAAACAGCGGCCTGCCTTGACAACACGCAATCAGCCCGCACGAATGCGCCCTAGATTGATCTGCGGGGCCCGGCCGTCTGAAAAGCGGCGCCCTGGCCCCGCAGATCCGTCCCGACCCTTCGGCAAAGGGTCACGTCAACCACAGTGCAGGCCCCGCCATGAAGCCCAGACTCGTCGTGATTGCCAACGCCACCGAGGCGCGCCTGCTCAGCCGCGCTTCACGCGCCGAACCGCTGGTTGAACTGGCATCGTTCGTGGACGCACTCGGCCGGAGTCATGGCAGCGAGTTGATGCCCGACCGGCCCGGCCATGGCAGCAGCGACCATCGACCCGGCGGGATTGCATTCGAGCCGCGACTCGACCCGCGCCGCAAACGTCACCAGCAGTTCGCACACCGGCTGGCCGACGCGATCGAGTCCGCCCTGAATGCCTCGAGCTATGCGTCGCTGGTGCTGGTGGTGTCTTCACCGTTCCTGGGTGATCTGCGGCATGCACTGGGTGCGTATGCACGCCGACTGCCTGCCCACAGTTTCGATCTGGACCTCACGTCCTGCAGCCTGAAGGAGCTCGAGCAGCGCATCGATCCTGCTGCGTGGGTCGAGTTTCCGCCCGAAGGGCACCGTTGAATCGGATCGCATCTCCGTGCTTCGGCCCACTTGAGATGCACAGCCCGTTCGGATGGCGCCGCAGTGGCGGCCGGAGGACCCGATGCGAAACCACCCCGTGCTGCTGACGATGATGCTGATCACGATGCTGACGCTGAGCACCTGCGGCGGAGGCGATGACAACGGGCCCGATGTCGCGGCCGACGATCCTCGCCCAACGGGAGACCTCACCATCGGCAACTACGCCAGTGTCGGTGCCGACGTGGTGAGAGTGCTCGACGCAGCCGGTTTCGCGAGTCTGGCCATCGAGGCGGTTCCCGTCGCCGTGCGCAGCGTGTCGCGAGGATGGTCCGTCAACGGCACGCCGCACCTGCTCGGGCAGGCCCTGAACACTTCGCTGCCGCCGCCACCCGAGCAGCATCTGGATGTCTACCCTGTCGGCGAACCCTGCGCCGAAGGGGGTTACACGACCGGAAGCATCTTCGACCGGGATGGCAATGGCGTGCTGTCGACCGGCGATGCCGTCGTGATGAGCTACGTCGGATGTGTCATGGGCGGCGAGATCGTCAGCGGTGATCAGACCATGCGCGTGATCGGACTCGCGTCGTTCGGTCAGGTGCAGGCGGCCGAGCTGGAATTCGTCTTCGACCGTCTAGGCAACCAGGCTCTGCGCTACAGCGGCACGGCTCGCGTGGTCCTGACGATCGACCGCGCCGCGGGAGGCGAACAGCTGGCCATGGCGTTTCACGAGATGCGCGTCACGATGGCCGAGCGGAGCTACCAGTGGGACTTCACGGCGACCTACCGGCGCACCCCTTACGGCATGGACACGGCCAGCTTCGTCGGGGCGCTGGGCCTGGACGGACAAACATTCGTGCTGAAGCAGGATGCGCCCTTCAGCTTCAGCGAGGAGGGCCTGCCCGCCAGCGGTGACCTCGCCGTGATCGACGCCGACGGGGACCGCCTGGAAATCGAGGCCGGCCAGAGCCACTACACATTCCGCTATTTCTCCGTCGACAACACGGGCACGCTGCCCGATGCCCAGAGCGACGGCCCGCCCTATCTTCAGGGTCCGCCCACCTGAGCGGCCTGCACTTGCACTGTGAGACGCAGGCTCTCAAGGAAATGCCGGGCCGCCCCAAGTTTTCTTGACCCCCTCGGGGGGTGGGCCGGGCGCAGCGC
>CBFGPV010000219.1:0-6299 GCA_965650765.1 uncultured Burkholderiales bacterium | reverse complement strand
GCCGGCCTGATCGACGAGAAGGAAGCCAAGCGCCGTCGCACCGAGGTGGGCGACGAGGCCGAGTTCTTCGGCTCCATGGACGGTGCCTCCAAGTTCGTGCGGGGCGACGCGATCGCCGGCATCCTGATCCTGCTGATCAACATCATCGGCGGCCTGATCATCGGTGTGGCCCAGCACAGCCTGAGCTTCGGCCAGGCCGCCAACAGCTACATCCTGCTGGCCGTCGGTGATGCGCTGGTGGCGCAGATCCCCGGGCTCCTGATCTCGATCGCCGCGGCGATGGTGGTGTCGCGTGTCGGCAAGGAAGAGGACGTCGGCACCCAGGTCATGGGCCAGGTGTTCAATTCCGCACGGTCGGTGGGCATCACCGCAGGCATCATCGGTGCGATCGGCCTGATCCCGGGCATGCCCAACCTGATCTTCATCTCGATCAGCGGCGGGCTCGGCTACTGGGCCTGGCGCATCCATCAGCGTCAGGAGCGAGCCAAGGTGCTGGAGCAGCACACGCCGGCGCAGGCGGCACAGCCCAATGCCAATGCCGAGGCCAGCTGGGACGATCTCCAGCCGGTGGACATCCTGGGCCTGGAGGTGGGCTACCGCCTGATCCAGCTCGTCGACAAGGACCGCCAGGGCGACCTGCTGGGCCGCATCAAGGGCGTGCGCCGCAAGTTCGCTCAGGACGTGGGCTTCCTGCCGCCGGCCGTGCACATCCGCGACAACCTCGAACTCAAGCCAAGTGTGTACCGCATCACGCTTCGCGGGGCTGTCGTGGGCGAGGGCGAGTGTTTCCCCGGCATGTTCCTGGCGATCAACCCCGGCCATGCCAACACCCCGCTGATCGGCACCACCACCACCGATCCGGCCTTTGGCCTGCCCGCCGTCTGGATCGACGAGCGCCAGAAGGAAAGCGCACAAATGGCCGGGTATACGGTCGTTGATTCCTCGACCGTGGTGGCCACCCATCTTTCACACTTGATGCAAGTTCACGCGGCCAAGCTGCTGGGCCGGACCGAAACCCAGCAACTGGTGGAACACGTGACGAAGCTTGCTCCCAAACTGATCGAAGACGTGGTGCCCAAGATGATCGGAATCGCAGCGTTGCAGAAGGTGCTGCAGCTCCTCCTGGAGGAGTCGGTGCACATCCGCGACATGCGCACCATCATCGAGACCCTGGCCGAACACGCCGCGGCCACCACCGACCCGGCCGAGCTGGCCCGCCGCATCCGCGTGAGCCTGGCCCCGGCCATCGTCCAGCAGATCTACGGCCCGGTGAAGGAACTGGACGTGATCGCCATCGAACCCGACCTGGAGCGCCTGCTCACCCAGGCCCTGACCTCGCCCCACGGCGCGGCGCTGGACCCGGGCGTGGCCGACACGCTGACCCGCTCGGCCGCCGATGCCACCCGCAAGCAGGAAGACATGGGCATCCCCGCCTGCCTGCTGGTGCCCGACATGATTCGCCCCGCCATGGCCCGGCTGCTCAAGCGCGCAGCGCCGCGGCTGTCCGTGCTGGGGCACAGCGAGATCCCTGACACCCATTCGATCCGTATCGGGTCGATCATCGGAGGTGCCGCATGAACGTCAAGCGTTTTGTCGCGAAGAACTCGCGTGATGCCCTGGTGCAGGTTCGCCAGGCCTTCGGCGAGGATGCCGTGATTCTGTCCACCCGGCCCTGCAAGGAAGGTGTGGAAGTGCTGGCGATGGAGCCCGAAAGCGTGGCGGCCATCGAGACCTTCAAGGGCGCCGCAGCCGAACCCACCTCTGCCCGCGTGACGCCGCCGACCCGCACCGTGTCGCCGGCACCCCAGCGCCCGGTGGCTCCGCAGGCTCCGGTCGACCAGGACGTCGAACGCCTGGCGATGAGCACCCTGTCGTTCCAGGACTATGTGCGCGAGCGCATGCTCAAGCGCCGCCAGGCCAGCCAGCAGGCGCAGGCCCAGGCGGCAGCGGCCGCCACGCACCCGGCCCACATGGCCCAGGCCCCGGCCGCTCCGATGGCGCAGACCGCCGCCGAACAGATCTTTGCCGCTCGCCAGGCGGTGGCACCGGCCCTGCCGGTCGAGCAGCGCCTTGCCGAGCGTGCCGCCCAGCGTCGCCAGGAGCGTGTCGCGCCGGTGGCCGACACCGCAGCGATGCCCGAACTGGCCGATCCGGCCGGCCTGTGGGCACCGTCTGCTGCGGCACCGATGTCCGCTGCGATGCCTGCACCGATCGCGGCGCCCGCTGCACCGGTCATGACCGCGTCCGTGCCGCTGCATGCCGGTGTGGACACCGAGCAGCGCGCCATGCTCAATGAACTGCGCCAGATGAAGGGCCTGATCGAGGAGCGCTTCGGCGCCCTGGCCTTCATGGAAAAGCTGCAGCGCAACCCGGGCCAGGCCCAGCTCACCCAGAAGCTGCTCGACTGCGGCTTTTCACCCGCCCTGATCCGCAAGCTCGCCGCCAGCGCGCCGGCCGATGCGCCCGACCTGCAGGCGTGGGTGGCCAGCGTGCTCGAGCGCAACCTGATCACCGGCGAAGCCGAATCGGCCCTGGAAGACCAGGGTGGTGTGTATGCCCTGGTGGGTTCCACCGGCGTGGGCAAGACCACCACGACCGCCAAGCTCGCCGCTGCGTTTGCGGCCCGCTACGGTGCGTCCAACCTGGGCCTGATCACGCTGGACGCCTACCGCGTCGGCGCCCACGAACAACTGCGCGCCTATGGCCGCATCATCGGCGTGGCGGTCCACACCGCCCATGACCGCCCGGCCCTGGAAGACCTGCTGGACCTGCTGTCGTCCAAGAAGATGGTCCTGATCGACACCGCCGGCATTGCCCAGCGTGACTCGCGCACGCAGGAGCTGCTCGAGATGGTCGGCCACCGCAGCATCCAGCGCCTGCTGGTCGTCAACGCCTCGTCGCAGGGCGAGACGATCGAGGACGTGCTGGTGGCCTACCGCGCCCAGCAGTGCAAGGGCGTGGTGCTGTCCAAGCTCGACGAGGCCGTGAAGCTCGGCCCGGCGCTGGACGCGATGATCCGCCACAAGCTCAAGGTGGTGGGCGTGGCCAACGGCCAGCGTGTGCCCGAAGACTGGCACCGCATGTCCTCGCATGCGCTGGTGCACCGTGCGCTGCGCGGTGGCGGCAGCTCGGCCTACAAGCTCGACAACGATGACGTGAACCTGGTGTTCACCGCACCGCCGCAGTATCGCGGTGCCGCCGGCCAGTCGGCTGCAGGAGGCCTGCATGCTTGAGCGCGCCCTCGATCAGGCCCACGGCCTGCGCAGGCTGTTTGCCCACCATACGGTGCACCTGGTGCCGGTGGTGTCCAACCCGCACGCCGCCGGAGCGCACATGCTGATGGAAGGTCTGTGCCATGGCCTGGCCGCACAAGGCCTGCACACCCTGGTGGTCGATGCCGCCCCCAACCCGTACACCACCGGTGTGGACGTGGCCCAGGCGGTCGCCCGGGACCTCGACCTCGGCCAGTGGATCGACGAACTCGACACCCACACCTCGGTGCTCGCCGCCAGCCCCACGATCGGCTACTTCGCCGACCAGTCCGGCGCGCCCTCGCTGCTGTTCGAAGCGCTGCGCGAAGCCGCCCCGAGCGCCGACGTGATCCTGTTCCATGCCGATGCCGTGGTGCTCAGCGGCCTGTTCGCGCACCGTCGCGTGCGCCCGCTGGTGATGACCACCGACGATGCCAGCAGCCTCACGCATGCCTACGCCGCGATGAAGATCCTGGTGCAGTACGGCAGCCTGATGCAGCACACGGTGGTGATGGACCTGCCGCGCCAGGCCATGGGCCTGCCGCTGGCGGCCAGCCGGCTGGTGAAGTGCGTGAGCGATTTCCTGGGTGGGCAGGCCCACCTGAGCGCGGTGACCAGCACCGCCACCGATGACGAGGTGGCGCTGGCCCAGACGCTGCATCAGCTGTCGATGAGCCTGCTGCACCACGCATTGCCTTTTTCGCTGCAGGACGGCGAGTCGCCGGCCTGGGCGCAGGTGTCGCACGGCCTTCAGGCCGCGTCGGCAGCCCACGCATTCAATTGATCTGAACCGAAACGTCTGACCCCTCGGAGCGCCACCATGTACACAGCCAAAGGCCGCCTCGACTCGAATGCGATGCTGCAGCAGTACAGCCCGCTGGTGCGGCGGCTTGCGCACCAGATGATCGCCAAGCTGCCGGCCAATGTGGAGATCGACGACCTGATCCAGGTCGGCATGATCGGCCTGAATGACGCACTCAGCCGTTTCGACATCGCCCAGGGTGTGCAGTTCGAGACCTTCGCGACGCAGCGCATCCGCGGCGCCATGCTCGACGAGCTGCGCGGCGCGGACTGGATGAGCCGCGGCACCCGCAAGCAGCAGCGCTCGATCGAAGCCGCCGTGCACCGGCTCGAGCAGAAGCTGGGCCGCGCCCCGCAGGAAAGCGAGATCGCCCGCGAGATGGGCATCACCCTCACCGAATACCAGGAGCTGCTGGGCAAGGTGCGTGGCACCCAGCTCGTGTACCTCGAGGACATGAGCGGCGATGACGGCGATGACGACTACCTCGATCGCCACGTGGCCGACCGCGATGACCCGCTGAGCATGCTGTCGGACTATCGGCTGCGCGAAGCGCTGGTCGAGGCCATCAAGACCCTGCCCGAACGCGAGCAGTACGTGATGAGCATGTACTACGAGCACGACATGAACCTGAAGGAAATCGCCGCCGTGCTCGGCGTGACCGAGTCGCGCGTGTGCCAGCTGCACAGCCAGTCGATCGCCCGCCTGCGCGTGAAGCTGCGCGAGTGGTGAGCCGCACGGCCGCGCGCGAACCTTCCCGACCCACACAGGCGCCGACCCGTGACCGGAGACACCCATGCTGAAAGTCTTCCAACGCAAGCAGGCCACGTCTGCACGCACTGAACCCGACGTCACGGAAGGCGGCACCCACGCCGCCGGCGCGAGCGCTGGCCAGCCGATCGACGCCCGAGCGATCGTGCAGTCGCTGCAGAAGGAGACCTCCGGGCTGGGCCGTGAAGCGGCCGAGGTGCGTGGTGTCATCGACGACACGATCCAGGGTGCGATGCGCCAGCAGCAGGCCGTGAGCTCGATGGCCACGCACCTGCAGGGCATCCTCCAGTCCCAGGCGAGCATCGCCGAGGTCACCGAGCAAAGCCTGGCCGGAGTCGGCCGTGCGCGTTCGGCCGTGGCCGACGTCGCCCGCGAAGTGGCCGGCATCGTCGACACCCTGCGCGAGGTGGCCAACGCCGCGCAGCAGATCACGCAGATCGCGATGCAGACCCGGCTGGTGGCCTTCAATGCCTCGGTCGAAGCCAAGCGTGCCGGCGAGGCAGGTCGCGGCTTCGGCGTGGTGGCCGATGCGGTCAAGGACCTGGCGGCCCGGGTCGAAGCCTCGTCCAAGGACATCATGGGCACGGTGGGCAACCTGGACAGCCGCATCGAATCGCTGTCGCGCGAGATCCGCAGCGATGCCGACCAGGCACGCCGCGGTGCCTTCCATCAGGCGCTGGCCGAAGTCGAGGACGGGGTGGGGCGCATCGCGCAGGCCGCACGGCACAGCCAGGACGTGAGCCAGGGCATGAGCTCCGACATGGGCCTGATCGAACGCGAAACCCACCAGGCCACCGCGGCGCTGCGTGACGCGATGTCGCGCAGCGAGTCCTTCCTGAAGGTGTCAGAGCACCTGATGGAGGTGATCGCCGCCTGCGGTATCGAGACCGAGGACACACCCTACATCCGCGCAGCCACACAGGCGGCGGAGCAACTGGGCAAGCTGCTGAACGACGCGGTACGCACCGGCACGATCACGGCCGCCGACCTGTTCGACGAGAACTACCGGCCGCTCGCCGGCACCAACCCGCCGCAGCACGAGACCCGCTACATCCATCTGGCCGACCGCCTGTTCCCCCAGGTGCAGGAGAAGCTGCTGGAACTGTCGCCCAAGGTGGTGTACTGCATCGCCGTCGACCGCAACGGCTACGTGCCCACGCACAACCGCAAGTACTGCCATCCGCAGCGCCCGGGCGATACCGTCTGGAACACCGCCAACAGCCGCTACCGCCGCATCTTCAACGATCGCACCGGGCTGGCTTCGGCACGCAATCGCCGGCCCTTCCTGCTGCAGACCTACCGCCGCGACATGGGCGGCGGAAAGTTCGTGCTGATGAAGGAAGCCACCGCGCCCATCATGGTCGACGGGCGGCACTGGGGTGCGGTGCGGCTGGCCTATCAGTTCTGAGGACTCCCAGGGCCGGGCTGCGCCCAGCCCGCCCCCCGAGGGGGGCAAGGACACTTGGGGCGGCCCGGCG
>CBFGPV010000218.1:0-6320 GCA_965650765.1 uncultured Burkholderiales bacterium | reverse complement strand
AGCTTGGTCATGTTGCGGTAGCTGCCCTGCAGCTTGAAGGGCGGCTCGGTGCGGTAGGCATCGTGCTGCGCCGCCGACTCGATGTAGGCGAGGTTCACCTTGAGCAGCAGGTCGCGCGCCTTGAACAGGCGCTGCAGCAAGGCGGTCAGCTCCTGCAGCTCGACCGCGCTGTAGGCATGCGCAAACTCGCTGGCCGGCACCTCCTCGCCCTGCGCCAGGCGCACCAGACGGTGCACGTCCTGCGGGTCGCGCGAGGCCAGCGGCAGCAGCGCCGGGTTGGCGGTCAGGCTGTTTTCGATGTAGGACAGCGCAAACAGGGCCTCGCGTCCCGACAGCACGTCGCCGAGGTTGTAGATGTCGGCGCGGTTGGCCAGCATGTCGGGGATCTTGAAGACGTCGCCCGACTCGGTGTAGGGGTTGCCTGCCATCACGATCGCAAAGCGCTTGCCGCGCAGGTCGTAGCTGCGGGGTTCACCATTCCACACGCCTTCGATGCGGCGGGTGCCGTCGGCCAGTGCGATGAACTTCTGCAGGAACTCGGGGTTCGTGTGCTGGATGTCGTCGAGGTACAGCATCACGTTGTTGCCCATCGCCAGGCCGAGGTTGAGCTTTTCCAGCTCCTGCCGCGCCGCGCTGTTGCCGGCCACCGCCGGGTCGATGGCGGTGACGTCGTGGCCCAGGGCCGGGCAGTTGATGCGCACGAAGATCAGTCCGAGGCGGTCGGCCACGTACTCCATCAGCGTGGTCTTGCCGTAGCCGGGCGGTGAGATCAGCAGCAGCATGCCCATGCGGTCGGTGCGGTTGCCCTCCCCGCTGGCGCCGATCTGCTTGGCCAGGTTGTCGCCGATGATGGGCAGGTAGACCTCGTCGATCAGCCGGTTGCGCACGAAGGTCGACAGCGGCTTGGCCTGGAACTGCGTGAGCCGCAGGCGCTTCTTTTCGTCGGCCAGCACCTCGTGCCGCAACGACTGCAGTTGCTCGAACTCGGGCACCACCTGGCCGACATGGTGCAGGTAACGCCGCCAGAAGTCGTTGAGGTTGAGCGCCATGCGGGTGTCGACGATGCGCGGGTGTTCGCTGCGCAGGCCTTCGACCACGGTGTCGAGCATGGCGTTGATGCGCGCGCGGTGGCGCGGCACGGCGAGCACGCTGGCGGCGTCGTCCACCCAGGCGCGTGCCGCGTTCGCCTCGGCCCCCTCGCGGGCGTGCGACTGGGCCTGGGCATAGGCACGCACCCAGTCGCGCGCAAGGCGCCAGCGCTCGGCCGGCGCGGCGGCGTCGAGGTCATGGCGCCAGGCCGCCAGCCGGCCGCTGCGGTCGAGCTCGCGCGTGAGTGCCGCCGCCAGGTCCTCGCCGGCACCCGACACGCTCCAGCCCTGCACGTCGAGGTCAACGGCAAGCTGGCGCACCAGGTAGGCCGCGGCCTGGTTGCACAGGGTGTGGGCCCAGGCCTCGGGAGGCAAGGCCGGGCCGACCGCGCCGGCCGTGGCGTCACCCGGTGGTTCGAGCAGCCCGGGGTCGAAGCCCTGGGCAAACTCCGCCAGCGCACGCGCGGTCTCGGCCTCCAGGCGCACCAGCGGACTGGCCACCGCGTCGGCGCCCTCACCGGCCGCAGTGCCGAACAGCGCCTGCATCTGCAGTGCCGCACGGGCGCGCCGCTGCAGCGACTCCCGCTCGGCCACGAAGCGGCCATGCTCCCAGTACAGCAGCGCCAGCGCCCGCTCGGTCGGGCCATAGGCCAGCAGCCCGGCGGCGTCCTGCATGGCCAGCAGCGCGGCCAGGATGCGCACGGCGTCTTCATCGTGCACGCCCTTCTGGTAGCCCTCCTGGTAACGCGGCGCCGAGAACCGGCGCACCACCTCCAGCAGGCGCGACTGCGCCTCGGGGCCTTCCGCCACCCAGGCGCGCAGTTGCGGCCAGGGGGTGTCGAGCCGCCCGGCCAGCGCCGCTTCGAGCATCCGCCCGGCGAGGTATTCGGCGCGTGCGAGCTGCGCGGTTTCAGAGACCAGGGGCTGGTCCCAGCGATGCGACAACCGTTCAAGCCGGGCATCGTCGACGGGGGCCATGTAGTCGGTGCCGGTGATCTGGAAGGCCAGACGGCCGTCCCGGGGCACCAGCGTCAGGTCCAGCGGCTGGCGGTTGATCGTGAAGGCATGCTTGCCGAAGCGCAGGGTGTTGCCGTCGTCGGCCACCAGTTCGCGCTGGTCGCGCACGGCGCGCAACGCCTGGTCACGCGCCGACTTGAGCCGGGTGTCGAGGTCGTCGGCCGCCACGCTGGCGCCCAGCGTGCGCAGGTCGGCGATCAGGGTGCGCAGCTTGGCCAACAGGGGGTCGGCAGCGAAGTAGCTGTGCACCTGGGGCAGGTCGGTGAGCTGCGAAACGCGCCGGCCGATGCCGTCGAGGATGCGCGATGCCGCATCGACCATGGCCTGCGCGCGGCGCTGGCGGGACTCGACCAGGCTCTGCCGGCGCGCCGACAGCGCTTCATAGACACTTTCACGCTTGCTCGCTATGTCGGCCAGGAAGGTGTCCTGCTCGGCAAAGCGGCCTTCGAGCTCTTCGAGCTGGGCCAGCAGCCGGGTCAGCGATTCGTCGCACTTCTCCGGGGTGTCGGCAAACTCCAGCGCATTCTCGACCGCCTGGCCGAACAGCTTGAACTGGGCGCCGAACTCGGCTGCGGCTTCGCTCGCCCCCATGCTGCGGCGCCGGTTGCGGGCGTCGGCCCGCAGGCGGTTGATGTCGGCATAGAGCGCCGAGATGCGGTCCAGGATGGTCGTGCGCGTGACGGCGTCGCCCCCGGGCAGGCTGCCGAGCTGTTCGGTCAGCAGGTCCAGGCCTGCGGCGGTCTCGTCCAGGCCGCTGAGCACCTGCGACACCGACGAGGTGGTGCCGGCCTGGGCAAGGTCGGCCGTGGCCTTGTCCAGGCTGCGGCGGTGGCCGTCGAATGCCTGCTCCCCGGCCAGGAACTGCATGGCCCGCTCGCCCACCCGCTGCTGCTCGGTGGCCAGCTCGCCGTCCATCGATTCGATCAGCGGCAGGTCGGTGTAGCGCAGCTCGCGCAGGGCCTGGAGGTGGCCGCGCCGCTCGCGCAGCCGGCCAAGCGCGAGGATGAAGTCCTCGGGCTTGCGCCACAGCGTGCTGGCGATGTCGGTCATCAGGCTGCGTTGTTCGGCCTGCGCCTGAGCGAGCGCGCGCGCCGTGTCGCGGCGGATGGTGTCGACCTTCTCGAACTCGGCCAGGGTCGTGCGGGCCGCATCGGCAATGGCACGCAGCTCGGCCAGCAGGCCGCCGGCCTCGGGATCCTCGAGCCAGAAGTAGGCGTCGGCCACCCGGGTGCACTGGCGGATCAGGTCTTCATAGGCGGCGCGGGTGGGCACCTGTTCGCGCACGCTGCGGGCAATGCCCATCAGGTCGGACACGCCACGCACCAGTTCGGCATTGCCCACACGGGCAAAAAAGCCGGTGCCGCGCACCTGGGCGCTGTCGTGCTCCTCGCTGGCAAACGGTGTGCGCCACAGCTGCATCGGGTGCACCCGCGTGGGCTCGCCCCCGTCGGCCTGGAACACGAGGATGCGCCCGTCGGGGAAGCGCGCATAGCCGTTGGCCACCAGCGGAGTGGCCAGCGTCTTGTTGATCAGGTTGTAGGTGAACAGCGCATAGTGGCCCGAGCCCGGCTGATAGAAGACGTAGAGCACGTCTTCGCCGTTGGGCGAGCGCATCATGCGCTTGAACCGCAGGTTGCCCACCACCTCACCGGGCAGGTCGAAGCGCTTGAATTCGCCGGACTGGAGGTAGATGCCCCCCGGGAAGATCAGGCCCTGGTCCTCGGGCAGCTGCACACACGACACACCGATGGCATCGATGCGCTCGACCTGCTGCGTGCGGGTGTTGTAGACGAGGTAGCGGGTGACCTGCTCACGGTAGGGACGCACGCGCAGCAGGATCAGCAGGCCCAGCCGCGCATAGGCCACCTCGGCATCGGTGAGTGACTGGTTGCGGTCCTCGACCGGCTCGCTGTAGATGCCCAGGCCGGTCTCGGTGTTGTTCTCGACCTTGATCGTGAGGTCACCGCCCAGGGTCTCGACGAACACCGTGTCGAGCACGTTGATGTGCGGATGCTTGCCGCCGACATGGTCTTCGCGGGTGGTGAGGGTCCACTCGAAGTCGTGCGTGGCCGGCAGCGCGATGTCGCGCTCGCCGCGGTTGTCGACGTAGCGCACGCTGCCGTCACGCTCCAGGCTCCAGCGGAACACCCGCACGTCGTGCAGCTGCTGGCCGATCTGGAAGGCCGCCAGCAGCTTGTCGGCCGTGACGCGCAGTTGCAGCAGCGTGGCCTGCTTGTAGTAGGCATGCAGCTCGCGGAAGTCCGACACGAAGCGCGGATCTTCCAGGAAGCTGCCGGCCAGCGGCACCTGCTCGAGCTCGTCGGCGGCATCCTGGCCATCGGCATGGGTCAGGCGGTACAGCGCAAAGACGTCGGCGACGTTGGTTTCCTTGCGCAGCCCGATGAAGACGTTGTAGCCGAACAGCAGCTGGTCGCCGATGCGCACGATGTCGCGGGCGACGCAGTTGTTCTCGGTGCGGGCCCGGGTGCGCAGCACCAGCGCCTGCTCCATGCGGCCGAACTCGGCCAGGCGGGCCTCGTTGAGCGCCTGGGTGCGCGACAGCAGGGTGTTGCCCTGGTCGATCAGGCGCTTCTTCAGCAGCTCGTAGCTGCCGCTTTCGGCCACCATGGCCTCGGTGCGGGCGGCGTCGTCCTGCGCCGCGCCCTGGGACGTGTCGGCCATGGTTTACTTGCGCAGCGACTGCACCAGGGTCTGAAGCGCGGACTTCTGCGCCTCGTCGCCGTCGCGCATCACCCGTGCCACCAGCGCGGCCACGCTCAGGTTCTGCAGTTCGGCCGACGAGGTGCCGAGCGCCCCGACCATCTCGCGCAGGTCGCCGACAAAATCGCGCTCGCCGGTGAGGTGGTCCTTGAAGGCGACCTGCAGCGTGTTGCTCTTGCCCACCACGCCGTCGATGCCCTTGCCCAGCGACAGGGCGCGCACGAAGCTGTCGAAGTACTCGCCCTGGCCACCCACGATGTCGATCTTGGCGTTCTGCAGCGCGGTGCCCAGCACCTCGGCCTGTTCGCGCGCGATCGAGGTCTGGGCCTCGATGCCCTTCATGGTTTCGGTGTGCGACTTCTCCAGGCGCATGCGGAACTCTTCGTGGTCGCGCGTCTCGCCGCTCATGGCACGCATCGCCTCGAACTTCTCGCGCAGGCCCTTGGCCTCGGCCTGGAAGCGCGCCTCGATCACCTGCGCCTCGGCCTGGCCGGCCTTGACGATGGCATCGGCATCGGCCGCGCGCACGTGCACGTCGGCCAGGCCCAGCTTTTCCTTGCCCTCGGCCTCGGCTTCCAGCTTGGCACGCAGACCGGCGGCTTCGGCCTGGGCCCGGGCCTCGATCACCTGCGCGTCAGCCTGACCGGCCTTCAGCGTGGCTTCGGCATCGGCGGTGCGCACATGCACTTCGGCCAGACCGATCTTTTCCTTGCCTGCGGCTTCGGACTGGAAGGTTGCCAGCTGAGCCTCGGCCGAGGCCACCTGCACCTTGGCCTGCGCCAGGCCCGGTGCCGCGGTGATGGCCTCCAGGCCTTCGGCCTCGCGCTTGCGGGCCTCGGCCTCACGTTCGGCCACCTTGAGCTTGGCATCGGCCAGCGTGAGTTCTTCACCGGCCTTGTGACGCGCGCGACGCTCCTGGGCCTCGGCCGCCTTCACTTCCATCAGCATCTTCTCTTCGGCCTGCCCTTCGGCCAGGATGATGGTGGACTTCTTGGTGCGGTCGGCCTCGGCCGTCACGCGCAGTTCCTTGATGGCCTCTTCCTGCTCGGCCACGGTGCGCTCGACCACGATGCGTTCGCGCACGACGTCGGCAATGGCCTTCTTCTGCACTTCGACCGCCTTGTCCTTGTCGATCTTCTGCAGGGTGACTTCCTTCTCGCGGTCGACGATCTCCAGCTCACGGGCGCGGATGACCTTTTCTTCCTCGATGGCCACGGCACGCTTGCGGTTGTTCTCGGCCACTTCCTTCTCGCGCAACACGTTTTCCTGCTGCACCGACACCGCCTGCTCGGCCTGCAGGCGCGCCAGTTCGGACTTGGTCTTTTCCTCGGCCTGGATCTTGGCCGTCTCGGCCTCCTCGCGGGCCTTCACCGTGGCAACTTCCCGGGCCTGGCGGGCGGTGGCATCGGCCTGCTGGCGCTCGAGCTCGAGCATCGCCTCCTGGGTCTCGACGTCCTTCTTCTTGATCTGCATCTCGGCATTGCGACGCAGCTC
>CBFGPV010000217.1:0-6336 GCA_965650765.1 uncultured Burkholderiales bacterium | reverse complement strand
GGTAGGCCGTGTTGGACTTGAACCAACGACCAAAGGATTATGAGTCCTCTGCTCTAACCAACTGAGCTAACGGCCCCCGGGGAACCGCAGATTGTAGGGTGCGGCCGTGCTACTTCTGGCTCAGCGCGTTGGACACCAGGCGCGAGGTGATGTCGACGATCTGGATCATGCGGTCGTAGGCCATGCGGGTGGGGCCGATGACGCCCAGGGTGCCGACGACCTGGCCGTCGACCTCGTAGGGGGCGGAGACGACCGACAGCTCCTCGTAGGGGACGACCTGGCTTTCGCCGCCGATGTAGATGCGCACGCCTTCGGCCCGGCTGGAGACGTCGAGCAGGCGCATCAGCTGGGTCTTGTGTTCGAAGAGGTCGAACAGCTTGCGCAGCGAGCCGAGGTCGTTCGAGAAGTCCTGCACCGTCAGCAGGTTGCGCTCGCCCGACACCACCAGCTGGTCCTGGCTGTCGGCCATGGCTTCGCTGCCGGCCTGCACCGCGGCCTGCATCAGGGTGGCGATCTCGCCGCGCAGGGCGTCGATCTCGCCCTTCAGGCGGTTGCGCACGTCTTCGATGCTCAGGCCGGCGTAGTGGGTATTGAGGTAGTTGGTGGCCTCGATCAGCTGGGCCTGGGTGTAGTTGTGCTCGGTGAAGATCACCCGGTTCTGCACGTCGCCGTCGGGCGAGACCAGGATCACCAGCACCCGCCGGTCGGACAGGCGTAGGAACTCGATGTGATGGAACACCGACGGCTTGCGCGGCGCGGTGATCACGCCGACAAACTGCGACAGGTTGGACAGCAGGTGGGCCGCGTTGGCGATCACGCGCTGGGGCTGGTCGGGCTGGAGCTGGCCGGTGACGTCGGTGCCGGCCTGGGTGAGGTCGAGCGGGCGGGCGGTGAGCATGGTGTCGACGAACACCCGGTAGCCGCGTGCCGTGGGCACCCGCCCGGCCGAGGTGTGGGGGCTGGCGATCAGGCCCAGCTCTTCGAGGTCGGCCATGACGTTGCGGATCGTGGCGGGCGACAGCTCCAGGCCGGAGGCCTTGGACAGGGTGCGCGAACCCACGGGCTGGCCGTCCGCGATATAGCGTTCGACCAGCGCTTTCAGCAGCATCTTGGAGCGATCGTCCAGCATGTAACGATTGTAGGGGCGAGCCGGCGCAGGTGGCTTGTGGCGCAGTGCTCACACCCACTCGATTTCCCTCGGTGGCGCAGGCGCTATCGTCATCGTGACGGCCTGGGGGCTGTGCTCTAATCGCGCCCATGCGGTCCCGCTTCCGTCACGTTGCGCTCATCGGCAAGTACCAGGCCCACGGCATTCGTCGGGTCCTGGACGACATTGCGCAGTTCATGGTGCGCCAGGGCGCCGAGGTCACGATCGAGGAAGCCACCGCCCAGAACACCGGTCTGGCCGGCTACCCGACGCTCGATGTGGCCGGCGTGGGCCGCGACTGCGACCTGGCCGTGGTGGTGGGTGGCGACGGCACGATGCTGCACATTGCCCGCGAGCTGGCGCGCTATAGCATCCCGCTGATCGGCATCAACCAGGGCCGCCTGGGTTTCATCACCGACATCCCGATCAACGACGTCCACGAAGTGCTGGGCCCGATGCTGGCCGGTGACTATGAAGAAGAGCACCGCAGCATGTTCGAGGGCTGCGTGGTGCGGCACGGCGCCGACGGCGACGAGGTCATCTTCGAGGCCCTGGCGATGAACGACGTGGTCGTCAGCCGGGGTGCCACCTCGGGCATGGTCGAGCTGAAGGTCGAGATCCAGGGCCAGTTCGTGGCCAACCAGCGTGCCGACGGCCTGATCATCGCGTCGCCCACCGGGTCCACGGCCTATGCGCTGTCGGCGGGCGGGCCGATCCTGCACCCGGGCATCAAGGGCTGGGTGCTGGTGCCGATCGCACCGCACACGCTGTCCAACCGGCCGATCGTGCTGCCTGACGTGAGCGAGATCACGGTGGAGATCGTCTCGGGCCGCGACGCCAGCGTGAACTTCGACATGCAGTCGCTGGCCTCGCTGCTGCACGGCGACCGCATTCGTGTGCGGCGCTCGGCGCACCAGGTGCGCTTCCTGCATCCGCGCGGGTGGAGCTATTACGCCACCTTGCGCAAGAAACTCCATTGGAACGAAGGGGTGGGGGGCTGATGCTGCGTCGCATCGCTTTGAAGGACTTTGTCATCGTCAGCGAACTGGATGTCGAGCTCGACACCGGGTTTTCAGTGCTCACCGGCGAGACCGGCGCGGGCAAGTCCATCCTGATCGACGCACTGCAGCTCGCCCTGGGCAGCCGCGGTGACGCCGGTGTGGTGCGCGAAGGCGCCACCCGCACCGAGATCACGGCCGTGTTCGACGCGCCGCCCAGCCTGGCGCCCTGGCTCGACGAGGCCGGGTTCGAGCCGGGTGACGAGCTGCTCTTGCGCCGCTCGATCGACACCCAGGGCAAGAGCCGGGCATGGATCAACGGCAGCGCGGCCACCGTGGCGCAGTTGCGCACCGTGGCCGAACATCTGGTGGACATCCACGGCCAGCATGCCTGGCAAAGCCTGACCCGTCAGGATTCGGTGCGGGGCCTGCTTGATGCCTATGCCGGCTGCGACCTCAAGCCCCTGGCCGCCGCCTGGGTCGCCTGGCGCGAGGCGCAGCACACGCTTGACGAAGCCCGCACTCGTCAGGCCGACCTGGCCCGTGAACGCGAGCGCCTGAGCTGGCAGATCGGCGAGCTCGACAAGCTCGCACCGGGGGCCGACGAATGGGACGAGCTCGATGCCGAGCACAAGCGCATGAGCCATGCCCAGGCCCTGATCGACGCGGCCCAGGCGGCGCTCGATGCGGTGTCCGAGGGGGAGGCCAGTGCCGACGAACTGACCGGCCGGGCGATCGAAGGGCTGCAGGAGGTGTGCGAATACGACGCCTCGCTGGCCAACGTGATCGAGGTGCTGCAGGGTGCTCAGGCGCAGCTCCAGGACGCGGCCCATACCCTGCACGGTTACCTGCGCCATGGCGAGCTCGACCCCGACCGCCTGCAGGAGCTCGACGAGCGGCTGTCGGCCTGGATGAGCCTGGCGCGCCGCTACCGCCGCCCGCCGGGCGAGCTGCCGGCCGTGCTGCAGGCCTGGAAGGCCGAGCTGCGCGAGCTCGATGCCGCGGCCGACCTCGACAGCCTGGAGCAAGCCGCCGCGACGGCGCGCAAGGCCTTTGATGCGGCCGCGCGGAGTGTGAGCCAGGCGCGCCGCCAGGCGGCACCGCAACTGGCAGCCACCGTGACGCAGGCGATGCAGTCGCTGGGCATGGGCGGCGGGCGCTTCGAGGTGGCCCTGCAGCCGCTCGATGCACCGCAGAGTTTTGGTGCCGAGACCGTCGAATTCCTGGTCGCCGGGCATGAGGGCAGCACACCGCGTCCGCTGGCCAAGGTGGCCTCCGGCGGCGAGCTGTCGCGCATTGCGCTGGCCATTGCCGTGACGACCAGCCGCCTGGGCGAGGCTGGCACCCTGATCTTCGACGAGGTCGATTCCGGCGTGGGTGGCGCCGTGGCCGACACGGTGGGGCGCCTGATGAAGCAGCTCGGCCGCGACCGCCAGGTGCTGGCCGTGACCCACCTGCCGCAAGTGGCGGCCTGTGCCGACCACCACTTCGTCGTCAGCAAGGCCAGCCGCGACGGCGTCACCACCAGCGCGCTGGCCAGCGTGACCGGCGAACGCCGGGTCGGCGAGATTGCCCGCATGCTCGGCGGGCAGCAGTTGTCCGGCACCAGCCTGGCGCACGCCCAGGAGATGCTGGCCGCCGCCGTGCAGGCCGACGACGCCGAGGCCTGTGCCGCACCGGCCATCGGTACACCGACCACCCCACCCGCCGCGCGCAACCGCAGGCGCAGTTGATGCCGACCATGATCGACCCCGACATCCCTGACCCTCCCGGCCGCATCGACCCCGCCTTGCGCGACGTCGTGCGGGAGGTCGTGCTGATCACCGGCATCTCGGGTTCCGGCAAGTCGGTGGCGCTGCATGCGCTGGAGGACGCGGGCTACTTCTGCGTCGACAACCTGCCGGCCGAGCTGCTGGAAAGCTGCGTGGCGCTGGAGCACTCGCGCTTCACGCCCAAGGTGGCGATTGCCGCTGACGTGCGCACCGCACGGTCACTGCCCCTGCTGCTGCCGGCCATGGCACGCCTGCGCGCCGGCGGGGTGACGATCAAGTCGGTGTTTCTCGACGCCTCGACCGACACGCTCGTGCGGCGGTTCTCCGAGACCCGTCGGCGGCACCCGCTGTCCAGCCAGGTCACCGAAGATGGGGATGCGCAGCATGCCCTGATGGAGGCGATCGAACTGGAGCGTGATCTGTTGTCCGAGCTGCGCCAGGAGTCCGGCGTGATCGACACCAGCGAGTTGCGGCCCACACAGTTGCGCAGCTGGATCAAGAACGTCGTCGAGGCACCACCGTCGTCGCTGACACTGGTGTTCGAGTCGTTTGCCTTCAAGCACGGGGTGCCGCTGGACGCGGATTTCGTCTTCGACGTGCGTGTGCTTCCCAACCCCTACTACATGCGTGAGCTGCGGCCCCAGACCGGGCGCGATGCGGCCGTGGCCGACTACCTGCAGGACCAGCCCGAGGTCACCGAGATGCTCGCGCAGATCGAGACCTTCCTGCGTCGCTGGCTGCCTTCGTTCGAGCAGGACCAGCGCAACTATCTGACGGTGGCGATCGGCTGCACCGGCGGTCAGCACCGGTCGGTGTACTGTGTCGAACAGCTCGCGCGTCGATTCCGACCGCGCGGCACGACCCTGATCCGCCACCGCGAGCTCGATGCGAGGTAAGCTCGCAGGGCGTGTTCTCCCGGGCCGGTCTGCGGCCGGCCCTGTCCATGATCCCTGACCTCGAGCCTTCGTTGCTGCCGCTGTTTCCCCTGCAATCGGTGCTGTTCCCTGACGGCCTGCTGAGCCTGAAGGTGTTCGAAGCCCGCTACCTCGACCTGGTCACCGAATGCCTGCGCCAGCAGCAGCCGTTTGGTGTGGTCTGTCTCAACCGTGGCACCGAGGTGCGGCAGGCGGGCGAGGCGGTCGAATTCGAGCCGGTCGGTTGCATGGCCGAACTGCTGGAGGTCGACAGCCCGCAGTCGGGCATCCTGCAGGTGCGCTGCCGTGGGACCCAACGGTTTGCACTGGGCCACAGCGAACAGCAGCCCAACGGCCTGTGGACCGCTGAGGTCACTCCGCTCGAAGCCGATCCGTCGGTGCTGCCCGAAGAGGCTTACATCGGGACGGCGCGTGCATTGGCCAATGCCATCCAGACCATGAAGCACCGCGGCCAGCACCCCTTCCTGGAGCCCTACCGTTTCGAGGACGCTGGCTGGATCGCCAACCGCTGGTGCGAGATCCTGCCCATCCCGGTGGCAGCGCGCCAGAAGCTGATGGAACTGCCCGACCCCCAGGTGCGCCTGCAACTGGTGGATCAGTTCCTGAAGAGCAAGGGCATCGTCGAGTGAGCGGCGGGCGGGGCGCGCAGCGTGGGCGCCTCAACCCCGGTGCGTACGCAGCAGCTTGACCAGCGCGGCCGGCAGACCCAGTGAGGGCAGATCGCGATAGGCGACCCACTGCCCGGGCAGCACCGGCAGGGTTGCCGGTGGCGGGTCGGTCAACCGCACATGCACCGGGTGCAGCAACCAGTCGAAGTGGGTCAGCACATGGCGCAGGCTGGGCAAGGCCGTGGCCTGCGGCTGCCAGGGGGCAATGGTCGAGTGCAACGCGTCATGCGATTCGAACTCGGGCAGGCTGTACAGCCCGGCCCAGACACCGCTGTCGGGGCGCTGCTGCAGCAGCAGGCGGTCATCATGTTCCAGCCACAACCACCAGTGCTCGCGCTGGGTGCGCTTCAGCTTGCGGGTCTTGACTGGATAGGCCTCGGGTCGCCCCTGGGCATGTGCACTGCACAGCGCCTGCGCCGGGCAGATCAGGCAGCTCGGCGAGCGTGCCAGGCAGACCGTGGCGCCCAGGTCCATCAGGCCCTGGGTGTAGGCTTCGATGCCATGGTCGGGCAGCAGGGCCGTGGCCAGGTCCCACAGGGCGCGTTCGTGGCGCGCCACGGCGAGGTCGTCGCCGAAACCCAGCAGGCGGGTCAGCACGCGTTTGACGTTGCCGTCCAGGATGGCCACCCGCTCACCGTGACAGAACGCCGCAATCGCCGCGGCCGTCGACCGGCCGATGCCGGGCAGGGTCTCGAGTTCGGCCGCGGTCGACGGGAACACACCACCATGCAGCTCGACCACCTGGCGTGCGCAGCGGTGCAGATTGCGCGCCCGGCTGTAGTAGCCCAGGCCAGCCCACGCAGCCAGCACCTCGTC
>CBFGPV010000216.1:0-6385 GCA_965650765.1 uncultured Burkholderiales bacterium | reverse complement strand
TGCTCACGCTCAACCGCGGCGGGCCGGTCATCTGGCTGAGCGAGGACGACGCGGCACGTGCCGGCATCGTCGACAACGACTGGGTGGAGCTGTTCAACGCCAACGGGGCCATCGCGGCGCGTGCGGTGGTGAGCCAGCGGGTCAAGCCGGGCATGGTGATGATGTATCACGCACAGGAAAAGATCATCAACACACCGGGCTCCGAGATCACCGGCCAGCGCGGCGGCATCCACAACTCGGTCACGCGGGTGGTGCTCAAGCCCACCCACATGATCGGCGGGTACGCGCAGTACAGCTACGGCTTCAACTACTACGGAACGATCGGCACCAACCGCGACGAATTCGTGGTCGTGCGCAAGATGAACAAGGTCGACTGGCTCGATGACGAAGCCGCGACCGCGCAGCGCTGAGAACAAGGAGAACCACGATGAAAGTCCGCGCACAGATCGGCATGGTCCTCAACCTTGACAAGTGCATCGGTTGCCACACCTGCTCGGTCACCTGCAAGAACGTCTGGACCAATCGACCCGGCATGGAATACGCCTGGTTCAACAACGTCGAGACCAAGCCCGGTATCGGCTACCCCAAGGAGTGGGAGAACCAGGACAAGTGGAACGGCGGCTGGGTGCGCCGTGCCAACGGCAGCATCGAGCCGCGCCAGGGCGGCAAGTGGAAGCTGCTGATGCGCATCTTCGCCAACCCCAACCTGCCGCAGATCGACGACTACTACGAACCCTTCACCTTCGACTACGACCACCTGCAGTCGGCCCCGGAAACGCGCGCGGCCCCCACCGCGCGCCCGCGCAGCCTGATCACCGGCAAGCGCATGGAAAAGATCGAATGGGGCCCGAACTGGGAGGAGATCCTGGGCGGTGAATTCAGCAAGCGCTCGAAGGACATCAACTTCGAGGAGGTGCAGAAGGACATCTACGGCCAGTTCGAGAACACCTTCATGATGTACCTGCCGCGCCTGTGCGAGCACTGCCTCAACCCGGCGTGCGTGGCCTCGTGCCCCTCGGGCTCGATCTACAAGCGCGAGGAGGACGGCATCGTCCTGATCGACCAGGACAAGTGCCGCGGCTGGCGCATGTGCGTCTCGGGCTGCCCCTACAAGAAGATCTACTACAACTGGCAGACCGGCAAGGCCGAGAAGTGCATCTTCTGCTATCCGCGCATCGAGGCCGGCCAGCCCACGGTGTGTTCGGAGACCTGTGTCGGGCGCATCCGCTACCTCGGCGTGCTGCTGTACGACGCCGACCGCATCGAGCAGGCCGCCAGCGTCGAACACGACCGCGACCTCTATCCGGCCCAGCTCGACATCTTCCTCGACCCGAACGACCCGAAGGTGATCGAGCAGGCGCGTGCCGACGGCATCCCCGATGCCTGGATGGCCGCGGCCCGCAACAGCCCGGTCTACAAGATGGCGGTGGAATGGAAGGTGGCCCTGCCGCTGCACCCCGAATACCGCACCCTGCCGATGGTGTGGTACGTGCCGCCGCTGTCGCCCATCACCTCGGCGGCCAATGCGGGCCAGCTGGGCGTCAACGGTGAGATCCCTGACGTCAACCAGCTGCGCATCCCGGTCAAGTACCTGGCCAACCTGCTGACGGCCGGCGACACCACGCCGGTGGTGCGTGCCCTCGAACGCATGCTCGCCATGCGCGCCTACCAGCGCGACAAGCATGTCGAGGGGCGGCCCAACCTGCGCGCCCTGGAGCAGGTGGGCATGAGCGTGAACGAGGTCGAGGACATGTACCACGTGATGGCGATCGCCAACTACGAGGACCGCTTCGTGATCCCGACCACCCACCGTGAGTACGCCGAGAACGCATTCGACGTGCGCGGCGGCTGCGGCTTCTCGTTCGGCAACGGCTGTTCCGACGGCGCCAGCGAGACCAGCCTGTTCGGCGGCAAGAAGAAGCGCACGATCCCCATCAAGGCCACGCTGTGAGGAGCACCGCGATGAAGACCTTCCAACCCCTGAGCTGCAAGGCGCTGGCCGCACTGCTGGGCTACCCTGACCCGCAGCTGCGGTCCGCCCTGGACGACATCGACACGGTGCTGGGTGGCGAACGTGCGCTCAGCCCCGCCGCACGGCAGGGCCTGGCGACCCTGACCCAGTCGCTGCGGCGCGGCGATGAGTTCGAGATCGAGGCACGTTACGTCGAGACCTTCGACCGCGGGCGTTCCACCTCGCTGCACCTGTTCGAGCATGTGCACGGCGACTCCCGCGACCGCGGCCCGGCCATGGTCGACCTGCTGCAGACCTACGAACGTGCCGGCCTCTACCTGGGTCCGGGCGAACTGCCCGACCACCTGGGGGTGGTGCTGGAGTTCGCCGCCACCCAGCCGGCACCGATCGCCAGCGAGTTCCTGGCCGAGATGGCCCACATTCTGAACGCGGTGCACACCGCGCTGGCCGAGCGGCGCAGCCCCTACGCGGCAGCCATCGCCGCAGTGCTGGAGCTGGCCGGTGAAAGCGTGCAGCACGTGGCCCTGCCGCCCGAAGAGGCCCTGGACGACGCCTGGGCCGAGCCGCCGGCCTTCGACGGTTGCGCCACCCGCGGCCAGAACCGGCCCGACCAGCCTCAACCCATCCACATCGTCCGCAAGTCGGCGGCTCAGTCAGGAGGAGCACGCGCATGAAAACCTACCTCGACACCTTCCTGTTCGGGCTGTATCCCTACATCTGCCTGGCGGTCTTTTTTGTCGGCAGCCTGATCCGTTTCGACCGTGACCAGTACACCTGGAAAAGCGACTCGTCGCAGCTGCTGCGCGCCGGCCAGCTGCGCTGGGGCAGCAACCTGTTCCATGCCGGCGTGCTGTTCCTGTTTTTCGGCCACTTCGTGGGCATGCTCACGCCGCACTTCGTCTACGAGCCCTTCATGACGGCCGGTGCCAAGCAGGTGCTGGCCATGACCGCCGGGGGGGTGGCCGGGGTGCTGGGCTTCATCGGCGTGTCGCTGCTGCTGCACCGCCGCCTGAGCGACCCGCGCATCCGCGCGACCTCACGCACCAGCGACATCTTCATGCTGTGGCTGCTGTGGGTGCAACTGGTGCTGGGCCTGGCCACGGTGCCGCTGTCGGCCCAGCATCTGGATGGCAGCGTGATGCTGGTGCTGGCCGAATGGGCCCAGCGCATCGTCACCTTCCGCCCCGGTGCGGCCGACCTGATGGCCGAGGTGAGCTGGGTGTTCAAGCTGCACATGGTGCTGGGCATGACGGTGTTCCTCGTGTTCCCGTTCACCCGCCTCGTGCATGTGTGGAGCGGCTTCGGCATGGTGGCCTACCTGGTGCGCCCCTACCAGGTGGTGCGCTCGCGTCGCCTGAACCTGCCGGCCGAGCACAACACGCCCAGCCGCCGTCACGTCTGATCCCGTCAGGAGACCCGCATGAATGCAAGTCTGTCATCGCCCGTGGTGGCACAGGTCAACGGCCAGCCGCTGCACCTGCCGGAGCAGGCGCTCAGCGCCGACGAACTGCGCCAGCGCGCCTGCAGCGAGCTGCTGCGCCAGGCCGCTCAGGAGGCCGGCCTGCTCGCGGCCGACGACCTGGCCTCGGCCGACGGCGTGCAGAGCGAAGCCGCCACGGCGGCCATCGAGGCACTGCTCGAGCGCTCGCTGCAGGTACCCGAGCCCGACGAGGCCGCCTGCCGCCGCCACCACGCCGCCCATGCCCAGCGCTACAGCCGGGGCGAACGGGTGCGCGCGCGCCACATCCTGTTTGCGGTGACGCCCGGGGTGGACGTGAAGCTGCTGCGCGGCAAGGCCGAGACGGTGCTGCTCGACCTGCGCTGCCACGGCGACGACGTCGATGAGGACCAGTTGTCGGCCCGCTTTGCCGACGCGGCACGCCTGTGGTCCAACTGCCCCAGCAGTGCGCAGGGCGGTGCGCTGGGCGATGAGTCCGGCTGGCTCACCGCGGCCGAATGTGCGCCCGAGTTCGCCAAGGAGGTGTTCGGCCAGTCCGACGTGGGTGTGCTGCCACGCCTGGTGCACAGCCGCTTCGGGCTGCATGTGGTCGAGGTGCTGGAGCGCCAGCCCGGGGTGGTCCAGCCCTTCGAGGCGGTGCGCGGCGCCGTGCAGCTGGCGCTGCGCCAGCAGGCCTACGTCACGGCGCTGCGGCAGTACCTGGCCGTGCTGGCCGGTCAGGCCGAGCTGGTCGGCGTCGAGCTGGACAGCGCCGACACCCCCCTGGTGCAATAACCCCTGCCGCGCGAGCCTGCCATGCCCGACGAACTGCTCGCCCGGCTGCGGCATTTTCATGACGACTACTTCCCTCGCGAGCAGGCGCGCTTTCGCACCCTGGTCGACGAGGGGCAGCACCCCACGACCCTGTTCATCGGCTGCTCCGACTCCCGCCTGGTGCCCTACCTGCTGACCGGCGCGGGGCCGGGCGAGCTGTTCCTGGTGCGCAATGTCGGTGCGCTGGTGCCGCCCTACGACGGCAGCCACGGCCACCATGGCACCACCGCGGCGATCGAGTTCGCCGTGCTCAACCTCAAGGTGCGCCGCATCGTCGTGTGCGGGCACAGCCACTGCGGCGCGATGAAGGCGCTGTACGAGGAGGTCTCGCCCGAGGCGCCCAACCTGGCCCGCTGGCTCGACCTGGCCCGCGAGGCCGCCCTGCCGGTACAGGTGTCGCCCGAGGCCTTGCGGCGCACCGAACAGCGTGCCGTCGTGCTGCAGCTCGAACGGCTGATGGACTACCCGATGGTGCGCAAGCGCGTCGAATCCGGCGAGATCACGCTGCATGGCTGGCACTACGTGATCGAAGACGGCGAAGTCCATGTGTTCGACGTGCGCGAAGGGGGCTTTGTGCCCGCGTCACGGTCCGAGCACAGCGGCACCGGGCCCTACGCCCCCAGCGAACCCGAGGTCGTCTTCAACGAGATCGACGAACACTATGGGCAGGGCCTGCAGGCGGCGACCCCCGCACCCCCCGATCGTCCCCAACAGGTGGACACCCCCCCTCCTGCGCATCGGGTTTGATTTCCGACAAGACTTGCGGCCCGTGTGCGCCTAAAGTGGTTCCATACCCCTCGGGAGACCACCATGTATGAACATCTGCTCGTGCCGGTCGACGGCAGCGACCTCACCGACCGCGCCATGGAGTCCAGCATTGCGCTGGCACGCAAGCTCGGCGCACGCATCACCGGCTTCATCGTCGAGCCCTTTGCACCACCGCCGGCGAGCATCGGCGAGGGCTACACCTATGGTCGTGCGGTGGCCCGCCACGACGAGGCCGTCCACAAGCAGACCGAAGACGTCATGGCGCGCTTCCAGCGCCTGGCGGCCGAAGCCGGCGTGAGCTTCCAGCCGCACAGCAAGCAGTCCGGCCGCATCGAGGACGCGATCATCGAAGCCGCAGCCCAGTACCAGTGCGACCTCATCGTGATGGCCACCCATGGTCGCGGTGCGCTGGGCGAACTGCTGTGGGGTTCACACACCAAGAACCTGATGTCGCGCACCCGGCTGCCGGTGCTGGTGCTGCATTGAATCTCCCGCGAGGTTGAGCGGGGTCAAGACCCTGCAGCGCGCGGGCGCGTACCTTGGCGACCAGTTCAGCTTCAGCCGCGGCGCGCCTGTCATGTCTCACGTCAATTCCCTGATCGACCCCACCCTGTGGACCCTGCTGCAGCGCAGCGGCCTGGCGCCGCTGCGCCTGGGCGAGCGCCAGCTGCTGCCCATCGTGCAGGGCGGCATGGGCGTGGGGGTGTCGGCCCAGCGCCTGGCCGGCAGCGTGGCCGCGCAGGGCGGCGTGGGCACCCTCAGCAGCGTCGACCTGCGCCGCCATCACCCCGACCTGATGGAGCGCACCCGCGGCCTGGGCATGGACGAAGCCGCCAAGCAGGCCATCAATGCCGCCAACCTCGAAGCGATCGACCGCGAGGTGCGCGGCGCACGTGAGCGCAGTGGCGGCCGCGGCCTGCTGGCGATCAATGTGATGCGCGCCGTCAGCGAATACGCCGCATCGGTCAGGCGGGCCCTGGAGGCCGGTGTCGACGCGGTGGTGGTGGGCGCCGGCCTGCCGCTGGACCTGCCCGACCTGGCGCAGGACCATCCCAAAGCCCTGCTGATCCCCATCCTGTCCGACAGCCGCGGCGTGCAGCTCGTCGTCAAGAAGTGGGAGCGCAAGAAGCGCCTGCCGGACGCCATCGTGATCGAGCACCCGCGTCTGGCCGGGGGCCACCTCGGCGCCGCCCGCATCGCCGACCTCAACGACCCGCGCTTCGACTTCGACCGTGTGCTGCCCGAGTCGCGCGAGTTCCTGCTCAAGGCCGGCATCGATCGTGAGGTGCCCCTGATCGCCGCCGGCGGCATCCGCAGCTTCGAGGACATCGCCCGTGTGCAGGCCCTGGGCGCCGCCGCGGTGCAGCTCGGCA
>CBFGPV010000215.1:0-6531 GCA_965650765.1 uncultured Burkholderiales bacterium | reverse complement strand
ATGCCGAGGTGCGCAAGCAGAACCAGGCCTTCTACGAGTTCATGGTGCCGCTGGTCAAGGGCTACAGCACCGAAATGAGCCTGGAGGTCACCTCGCTGGGCGTGCAGGTGCACGGTGGCATGGGTTTCATCGAAGAGACCGGTGCTGCACAGTACTACCGCGACGCGAAGATCCTCACGATCTACGAAGGCACGACGGCTATCCAGGCCAACGACCTCGTCGGGCGCAAGACGGCACGCGACGGCGGCCAGACCGCGCGTGCCATTGCCGGCCAGATCGAAGCCACCGAGGCGGCCCTGGCCCGCAGCGACAGCGTCGCCGCGCGTGCCGTGCTGCGCCGCCTGAAGGCGGCACGCGAGGCCTTCCTTGACGTCGTCGCGTTCGTGGCGGGCCACACCAAGGCCAGCCCGAACGCCGTGTTCGCCGGTTCGGTGCCCTACCTGATGCTCGCCGGCAATGTGGTCGCGGGCTGGCAGCTCGCCCGCGCCCTGCTCGTGGCCGAAGGCAAGCTGGCCCAGGGCGAAGACACCGCCTTCATGCAGGCGAAGATCGCCACCGCCCGGTTCTATGCCGACCACATCCTGGCCAAGGTGCCCGGCGTGCGCGACAGCATCGTCGACGGTGCCGACAGCGTCACCGCGATGGCACTCGACGCTTACTGATCTGCCCCGCCCTTCGATCCACCGAGACCCCCACAGGAGCTGTCCGTGCCCGTGCCCGCCGTCTTCAAGACCCTGTCGATGCCCGTCATCGGCTCGCCGCTGTTCATCATCAGCAACCCCAAGCTCGTCATCGCGCAATGCAAGGCCGGCATCGTCGGCTCGATGCCCGCGCTCAATGCCCGCCCGGCCTCGCAGCTCGATGAATGGCTGGCCGAGATCACCGAAACCCTGGCCGCGCACGACCGCGACCACCCGGACCGCCCGGCCGCACCGTTTGCGATCAACCAGATCGTGCACAAGAGCAATGACCGCCTCGAACACGACATGGCCCTGTGCGCGAAGTACAAGGTGCCGGTGGTCATCACCTCGCTGGGTGCACGCACCGATGTGAACGACGCGGTGCACAGCTGGGGCGGTGTGGTGCTGCACGACATCATCAACAACCGCTTCGCCCGCAAGGCGATCGAAAAGGGCGCCGACGGCCTGATCGCCGTGGCGGCCGGTGCCGGCGGCCATGCCGGCACCACCAGCCCGTTCGCGCTGATCCAGGAGATCCGCACCTGGTTCGACGGCCCGCTGGCGCTGTCGGGCGCGATCGCCAGCGGGCGCGCCATCCTGGCGGCGCAGGCGATGGGCGCGGACTTCGCCTACATCGGCTCGGCCTTCATTGCCACCGAGGAGGCCCGTGCCGCCGACGGCTACAAGCAGATGATCGTCGACAGCACCAGCGAGGACATCGTCTACTCCAACCTGTTCACCGGCGTGCACGGCAACTACCTGCGCGGCTCGATCGTCAATGCCGGCATGGACCCTGACCACCTGCCCGAGAGCGACCCGAGCAAGATGGACTTCGGTGGTGAAGGCGCGAAGAAGGCCTGGAAGGACATCTGGGGCTGCGGCCAGGGCATCGGCGCGATCCGCGAGGTGCTGCCGGCCCAGGCGCTGATCGAACGCCTGCGCAGCGAGTACCTCGCGGCAAAACAGGCCCTGTGCGCCGGGTGAGCCGCATCCTGCGGCCGCGTCAGTTCACCGGCACCGGGCCGTCCAGCGTGGGCCGGGGCAACCAGGGCGGCAGGATGGACTCGGCCCATGCGCCTTCGTTGAGCGCGGCCGCAAGCCGGGCCACCTGGCCTTCAGGGTCGGGTGCCTGCACGATGCCGCGCAGCACGGCCACGGCCGCCGCGCCGCACTGCACGGCCTCGCGGCCGCGGCTTTCGTCCATGCCGGCGATGGCCACCACCGGCTCGGGCAGCAGGGCGCTCCAGTAAGCCAGGTTGGCCGGCCCTTGCGGCCGCCAGGGCATGTCCTTCGTGCGCGTGGCATGGATCGGACCGCAGGCGATGTAGCTCGGGCGCACGCCGCGCGCCCGGCAGACCTCCCAGTAGCTGTGGGTGCTGATGCCCAGTCGCATGCCCGCCTGGCGCAGGCGGTCGAGCTCCCAGGGCCGCAGCGCCTGGATGTCTTCCTGACCCAGATGAATGCCATAGGCCCCGTGCGCCAGGGCCAGCTCCCAGTGGTCGTTGATGAAAAGTTGTGCGCCGGCCGCCTGCGCTGCCCGCACGGCCCGGCCGATCTCGGCGGACAGCCACTCGCGCGACGGCGGCTGCGGCACATCGGTCTTGATGCGCAATTGCAGGCAGCGCACGCCGGCGGCCAGCAGGCGCTCGACCCATTCGGCACTGTCGACCACGGCATACAGACCGGGGCGAGGCTCGGCCAGCGGCGCAAAGGCGGGCCCGTCTGGTTCGCGCCCCGACAGGCTGAGCGTGGGCAGCAGCTCGCGGCGCAGGCTGAACTGCGGCCCCGGGCGCACCGGTCCGGCACCGGCACCGGCGCGATAGCCCCGCGTCAGTGCGTGCGCCGTCGCCATCTTGGCCATCACCAGGGCATCGGCCTCGCAAAAGCCATGCGCCAGCGCGCCAGCCGCGCTCGATGCAAACACGCAGCCGGTGCCGTGGTTGTGAACCGTGTCGATGCGCGTACCGCTCAGCCAGCCGCTGGCCTGGGGCGTGTCGATCCAGTCGCTGGCCCGGCCGGCGCCCTCGGGTCCGGGGCTGTCACCGCCGGTGACCACCACACTGCCGGCGCCCAGGCGCCGCAATCGCGCCGCAGCGTCGATGACGGTGTCGTCGGGCAGCCCGGCCCCCTCGCCTGCTACGCCGAGCAGCCAGGCCGCTTCAGCACGATTGGGCGTCAGCAGTGTGGCGCGCGGCACCAGCTCGCTGAGGTAGGCCTCGCGCAGGTCCGTTGCATGCAGCAGGGCCCCGGTGCTGGCACGCCGCACCGGGTCGACCACCAGCGCGACCGGGCCGCGTGTGCGCAGGCGGTCCACCCAGCGCGCCAGGCTGCGCACATTGTCCGCACTGCCGAGCAGCCCGGTCTTGATGACCCGTGGCGGCAGGTCACCGGCCAGCGCAGCCAGCTGCGCGTCGAGCAGCGCGGGGTCCACCGCATGGACCGATTCGACGGCGCGTGAGTTCTGCGCGGTGAGGGCCGCGACCACACTGCAGCCATGCACTCCCATGGCATCGAAGGCGCGCAGATCGGCCTGCAGCCCGGCACCGCCGCCGCTGTCGGACCCGGCCACACTCCAGACCACCGGCATCCCCACGGGCCCGCCGCCGTCACCCGCGGTGGAAGGCTCGACGCGCGGGCCGACCATCAACGAGTCAGACATCGAAGGGCCTCCCGGTGACCGGCGTGGACGCCACGGCCATCGGCTGCGCCTCGATCAGACCGGCCAGATACCCACCACGTCCGGCACGGATCGCCTCACCAAAAGCCCGCGCCATGCCCACCGGGTCACGTGCCTGCGCGACCGCCGAATTGAGCAGCACGGCATCGAAGCCGAGCTCCATGGCCAGCGCCGCATGCGAGGGCGCGCCGATGCCGGCATCGATGACCAGGGTCAGCTCGGGCAGGCGCGCACGCAGCGTGCGCAGGGCCCAGGGATTGAGCAGCCCCTGGCCCGAGCCGATCGGCGCGCCCCAGGGCATCAGGATGCGGCAGCCCGCATCGACCAGCCGCTGACAGCTCACGAGGTCGTCGAGGCAGTAGGGGAAGACCTCGAAACCGTCACGCACAAGCTGGGCTGCAGCATCGACCAGCCCGTAGGGATCGGGCTGCAGCGTGTGTTCGTCGCCCACCACCTCGAGCTTGATCCAGTGGGTGCCGAGCAGCTCGCGGGCCATGTGCGCCAGCGTGATCGCCTCGCGGGCGGTGCGACAGCCGGCGGTGTTGGGCAGCAGGCGGGCGCCGCTGGCACGGATCATCTCGATGAAGCCGTTGTCCCCGCCCTGCCCGGCCAGCTGACGCCGCAGCCCGACGGTGACCACCTGCGCGCCGGAGGCCGCAATGGCCTCGGCCAGCACGGCTGGCGACGGGTAGCCGGCTGTGCCCAGCAGAAACCGGCTGGACACGGTGGCATCCGCAAGCTGCAGCATGTCGTTTTCAGGGGTGAGCATCTCAACCTCCGACGATGGGTTGGAACAGGGTGATCTGGTCACCCGGCAGCAGCCGGTGCGCGGCGCGCCGCGCCCGCGCGACAAACTCGCCGTTGACGGCGGTGGCCACACTCTCGGGCGCAGCCCCCAGGCGCTGCAGCAGGTCGGCCAGGTTCATGCCGACCTCCAGCAGATGGGGCGAGCCATTGACGTGCACCGTCAGGCGCGAGACGGCGTCGTCCGCCGTGGGCCGGGCCAGTCGTTCGTTCATGCGTACTCCTCCAGTGCCTGGGCCAGCGCGTCCTCGACCAGCGCCGGGCCGATCAGCCAGCCATGGCGGAACAGGCCGTTGATGCGGGTCAGCCCGGGTTCGTGCCCGACACGCGGCAGGTTGTCCGGCAAGGCCGGACGCAGGTTGGTCTCGGTGTGCACCACACGCGCTTCGGCCAGTTCGGGAACGACACTGTGGGCCGCACTGAGCAGCCCGAGCAGGCTGCGCACCGAAATGGCCGAACGGTCCTCCGATTCGATTTCGCTGGCGCCGACCACCACGATGTCGCCGGGCCTCGGCACGAGGTAGACCCGCCAGCGCGGATGCAGCAGGCGCAGCGGCCGGTGCAGGTGCACACCGGGGGCATGCAGCCACACGATCTCGCCGCGCACGCCGCGCACCGGCCAGTCGGGTCGTGCCCCGGTACCACGCACGTCGAACACATGGTCGAAGGCTTCACCATTGATCTGCCGCGCCGCAAGCACCGTGGCCGGCTCACCCCAGCGCCAGCACACACCGAGTGCGCTGGCATGGTCGGCCAGGGCCTGCATCGCCTGCACCGTGTGGATCTGGCCTTCGCCGTCCAGCCGCCACGCATGGGCCGGGCCGTGGACCTGCGGCTCCAGCGCCTGCAGCGCCTGCGCATCCAGAGGTTCGGGTCGGGCCTCGGCCGGGGCCTTGGCCTGCAGCAGGGACAGCAGGCGCCGGGCCGCACCGAGGTCGCTGCCATGCGCCAGCAGCAGGCTGCCCGCACATTGCAGGCCCAGCGCCCCGTGCACCTGCTCGTCCAGCGCCTGCCACAGGGCGAGCGAGCGCCAGCCCAGGCGGGCCACGTCGGCATCCGCGCACTCGAGTTCGGCCACCGGGCTGAGCATGCCGGCGGCCGTCCAGCCGGCCGCGCCGCGGGCCAGCGGGCTCGCGGCGGGGTCGAACACCGTCACGCGGTGCCCGGCCATGGCCAGCCGGCAGGCCAGCAGCCGCCCGAGCAGGCCCGCGCCGGCCACACCGATGTGCAGCGGGTTCATGCTCAGGCCTTCGGCTCGATCGGGATGTAGATCTCGCCCCCCGCGCGGCGGAACTCTTCCGACTTGGCGGCCATGCCCTGCGCGAGTGCATCGGACTCGCCCATGCCCTGCTTCGCGGCAAACTCGCGCACCTCCTGCGTGATCTTCATCGAGCAGAACTTGGGGCCGCACATCGAGCAGAAGTGCGCCACCTTGCTGGCCTCCTTGGGCAGGGTCTCGTCGTGGAATTCACGCGCGGTGTCCGGGTCGAGGCTGAGGTTGAACTGGTCGTGCCAGCGGAACTCGAAACGTGCCTTCGACAGTGCGTCGTCACGCGCACGCGATCCGGGGTGGCCCTTGGCCACGTCGGCCGCATGCGCTGCGATCTTGTAGGCGATGATGCCTTCCTTCACGTCGTCGCGGTCAGGCAGGCCCAGGTGCTCCTTCGGGGTCACGTAGCACAGCATGGCCGTGCCGAACCAGCCGATCATCGCGGCCCCGATGGCCGAGGCGATGTGGTCGTAGCCCGGTGCGATGTCGATGGTCAGCGGGCCCAGCGTGTAGAACGGTGCCTCATGACAGTGCTTGAGCTGCTCGGTCATGTTGGCCTGGATCATGTGCATCGGCACATGCCCCGGGCCTTCGATCATCGTCTGCACGTCGTGCTTCCAGGCCACCTGGGTCAGCTCGCCCAGCGTGCGCAGTTCGGCGAACTGGGCCTCGTCATTGGCGTCCGATGCACTGCCCGGGCGCAGGCCGTCGCCGAGCGAGAAGCTCACGTCGTAGGCCTTCATGATGTCGCAGATGTCTTCGAAGTGCGTGTACAGGAAGCTCTCGCGGTGGTGTGCGATGCACCACTTGGCCATGATCGAGCCGCCGCGCGAGACGATGCCGGTGCGGCGGTTGGCCGTCAGGTGGATGAACGGCAGGCGCACGCCGGCGTGGATGGTGAAGTAGTCGACGCCCTGCTCGGCCTGTTCGATCAGCGTGTCGCGGAAGATCTCCCAGGTCAGGTCCTCGGCCACACCGCCGACCTTCTCCAGCGCCTGGTAGATCGGCACCGTGCCGATGGGCACGGGCGAGTTGCGCACGATCCAGTCACGCGTGGTGTGGATGTTGCGGCCCGTGGACAGGTCCATCACGTTGTCGGC
>CBFGPV010000214.1:0-6536 GCA_965650765.1 uncultured Burkholderiales bacterium | reverse complement strand
ATGGGCTTGGGCGCGTACTTGCGTTGTGGGGGTTCGGCCCCCCTACGCGCTGCGCGCGCCCCCCAGGGGGCGATGCGGGCGGACCGGCGGAGCCGGATCCACCGCATCACTTGGATGGGCTTGGGCGCGTACTTGCGTTGTGGGGGTTCGGCCCCCCTACGCGCTGCGCCCCCCCAGGGGGCGATGCGGGCGGACCGGCGGGGCCGGATCCACCGCATCACTTGGATGGGCTTGGGCGCATGTGATGCGTTGCGGGTGTTCGGCCTCAAGTCATGCGATGCTTGGGGCCGTTTCGCTTTTCGGCAAAGGAAGATTCAGATGAGCAGCACCAAGACCTACGATCCGATTGCGCCGCACACGGTGGCTTTTCTTGGACTGGGTGTGATGGGTTACCCGATGGCGGGGCACCTGGCGCGTGCCGGGCATCGGGTGACGGTCTACAACCGCACGGCGGCCAAGGCGGCGCAATGGGTGGCTGAGTACGGCGGCCAGTCGGCGCCGACCCCCGAGGACGCGGCCCGTGGCGCCGATCTGGTGTTTGCCTGCGTGGGCAATGACAACGACCTGCGTGCGGTCACGACCGGGGCGCAGGGTGCCTTCGCCGGCATGAAGGAAGGGGCGGTGTTCATCGACCACACCACGGCGTCGGCCGACGTGGCACGTGAACTGAGCGTGGCGGCACGCGAGCGTGGGCTGCACTTTGTCGATGCGCCGGTGTCCGGCGGCAACCTGGGCGCGATCAACGGTGTGCTGACCGTCATGTGTGGTGGCGACCCCGCTGCCTTTGCCCGGGCGCAGCCGGTGGCGATGGCCTTTGCAAGGGCGATGACGCTGCTGGGCGAAAGCGGCGCCGGCCAGCTCGCCAAGATGGTCAACCAGATCTGCATCGCCGGGATGGTGCAGGGCCTGTCGGAGGCCATCGCGTTTGGCCAGAAGGCCGGGCTGGACATGAAGGCCGTGCTCGGCGTGATCGGCAAGGGCGCGGCGCAGAGCTGGCAACTGGACAACCGCGGGCCGACGATGATCGACGACAAGTTCGACTTCGGCTTTGCGGTCGACTGGATGCGCAAGGACCTGGGCCTGTGCCTCGAGGAGGCCCGCCGCAATGGTGCGCGCCTGCCGGTCACCGCCCTGGTCGACCAGTTCTATGCCGACCTGCAGGCCCAGGGTGGCGGCCGCCATGACACCTCCAGCCTGATCCGCCGACTCAAGTGAGCCGCAGCCCGCGGCGGCCCGGCGTGCGCCCGGGTCGTCACGGGACTTTCACGCGGCGCGGGCAACATCGACTCCCTTTGCAGGCAGGCCCTGCGCAGACTCAGGAGTGCAGCGATGTTGTCGTTCAAGTTCCCCGCCCTACGACAGGCGTCTTGCGGTGCCCGGCACCGGCCCCAGGCCGGCGCCACCACGCTGCGGGGGCTGGCCCCGCTGGCCATGGCGTGTGCCCTGCTGGCCGGCTGTGGCGGCAGCGACGATACGCCCGAATCACCCGCTGCGGCGCCCTGGACCTTGACGGTGCTGCACATCAATGACCATCACTCCAATCTCGACGGTCGCGCCAAGGCGCTGAAGCTCAACGCCGGGGGGGCCGAGGCAGCCACGGTGAACGTCGCGGCTGGCGGCTTTTCCCGCGTCACGCAGGCCTTCGACGACCTTGCCAAGGCCAGCCCGAACGTGCTGAAGCTGCACGCAGGCGATGCGATGACCGGCACGCTCTACTTCAATCGCGCCGGTGCGGACGGCGAGGCCGATGCCGCGATGATGAACACGGTGTGCTTCGACGCCTTCACGCTCGGCAACCACGAGTTCGACAAGGGCGACACCGGACTGAAGGGTTTCCTCGACCGGCTGCAGCAGGGCGCCTGCAAGACGCCGGTGCTCAGTGCCAACGTCAACTTCGCGCCGTCGTCGGCGCTGCATCCCTCGCGCGCCGCCGATCGCGTGAAACGCTCGATCGTGGTCGAGCGCGGCGGCAACAAGGTCGGCATCTTCGGGTTGACCATCGCCTACAAGACCAAGACGGCGTCCAGCCCGGACCGTGACACCACTTTCGAGGATGAAACCCTGGCGGCCCAGCGCGAGATCGATGCGCTGCGCGCCCAGGGCGTGCGGCATGTGATCGGCCTGACCCACATCGGCTATGGCTACGACAAGGACGTGATCGCACGCCTGAGTGGCATCGACGTGGTGGTGGGGGGTGACTCGCACACCCTGCTCGGCCCCGACACCATGAGCCGCTACGGCGTGGGCGCCCCCGGCGGCAGCTACCCCAGTGTGGTGAAGGACAAGGACGGCCGCACCGTCTGCCTGGTGCAGGCCTGGGAGTACAGCCAGGTCGTGGGTGAACTCAAGGTCGACTTCGACGCCGAGGGCCACGTGACCCGCTGCGCCGGCACGCCGCACGTGCTGATCGACGACAACTTCACGATCGGTGGCCAGCCCGCCAGCGACGCGCAGCGCAGCGCCATCCTGGCCGATGTGCAGGCCAGCGGCTTCCTGCGGGTGACCAAGGAAAACCCGGCTGCCAAGGCCGTGTTCCAGCCGTTCAAGGAGCGCATCAGCGTGTTCAACACCACGGTGGTCGCCGCGGTCGAAGGCGAGGAAATCTGCTCACGGCGCGTGCCCGGCGGACCCGGCACCGCCGACTACAGCCGCTCCAGCGCCGACTGCAACACGTTGGGCAGCGTTTCGCTGCGCGGTGGCGACATCCAGCAGATCGCCGCGCAGGCCTACCTGGACGTGGCCAACCGTGCCTACGGCGGCGCCGACATCTCGCTGCAAAGCGGCGGCGGCGTGCGGGTGCCCCTGCTGCCGGGCGACATCACCGCCGCCAAGGTGATCGAGGTGCTGCCTTTCGGCAACATGCTCTACCGCCTGGACATCACCGGCACCGAGGTCAAGAGCATGCTCGAAGACGGCCTGGAAGCGGTCTACGGCCCGAACGGCTCGACCGGCCCCTACCCCTACACCGGCGGCATGCGCTTTGACGTCGATGCCCGCCAGGCCCGCGGTCAGCGCGTGAGCAACATCGAGGTGCGTGACGCCACGACCGGCGCCTGGCAACCCCTGGACCCGGCCCGCACCTACAAGCTGTTCGTGCTGAGCTTCAATGCCAACGGGGGCGACGGCTACCAGACCCTGGCCGCCGTGCCAGCGGCGCGCCGGCTGGATATCGGCGTGCTGGACTCGGACGTCTTCTTCAACTACATCGAGTCGCTGCCCACCCGCAATGCCGCCGGCAAGCCGGTGATCGGCAAACTGCCGGTGGACCTGTACAGCACCCGGTCGTTCACGGCACCGTCGGCACCCTGAGCCCACGTGTTCCGCGCGCGCAGGCGGCGGCGTGCGGCACCGCGGCGTGGCGATGGCCATGAAAGGCAAAAAGGCCGCCCGAGGGCGGCCTTTGCACAGGGTCGATGGCGGTTCAGGACGCCTGAGGCGGCTGCTTGGGCGGCTGCTGCGGCTGCAGCCGCTTGAGCTCGTCCTCGGTGATGGTCTCGAACACCTTGACGACCTTCTGCACGCCGCTGATGCTGCGCGCCAGTTCCGCAACGCGGTTGCCCTCGCGCTCGGTGACGATGCCCAGCAGGTAGACGATGCCGCGCTCGGTGACGACCTTCACGGTGTTGGACTGCACGTCACGCGCGTCGATGAAGGTCGCCTTGACCTTGCTGGCCAGGATCACGTCGTTCGAGCGGGCGGTCAGCGAGGTGTTGCCCATGATGGCGATCTCGTTGACGATGGACCGCACGTTCTCGATGCGGGACACGGTCTGCTCGATCGTCTGGCGGTCCTGTTCGGTCGGGGCCTCGCCGGTCAGCAGCACCATGCGGTTGTAGCTGGTGGCATTGACATGGGCACGGTCGCCCACGGCTTCGCGGATGCGGTTCATGGCCTTGAGCTCGATCGCCTGATCTTCGAGCTGGGCGCCGGAGGTGCGGCGGTCGGTGGCGACGAGCACCCCGCCCACCATCGCACCGCCGACCACCAGTGGGGCACATGCCGACAGGCCGGCAGCGCCGGCCGCGGCCAGCAGCAGGGTCAGGCCGGCCCGGCGGACCCGGGAAGGGACGGTGGAGTGTCGGGTGATCTGGGTCATGCAGTGTCCTGTTCTCCGAGGAGTTGGGTGTCGATGGCGTCGCACAGGCAGTGCAGGGCCAGCAGATGGACTTCCAGGATGCGCGCCGGGCGCTCATGCGGCACGGCGATGTGCACATCGGTTTCGGCCAGCATCTCCTTGACCTTGCCGCCGCTGCGGCCGGTGAAGGCGATGAGGGTCATGTCGTTGTCGCGGGCCGCCTGGACGGCCGCCAGCATGTTGTTCGAGTTGCCGCTCGTGGTGAAGACCACCAGCACGTCACCGGGCTGTCCGAGTGCGGCCACCTGCTTGGAAAACACCTGCGCCGGGTCGCTGCCGATCGCGGTGAACAGGCCGGCATCGGCCGTCAGGGCCACGGCCGCCAGGCCCGGGCGCTCGCGCTCGAACCCGCCGACAAAATGCGCCGCCAGCAAGGCGGCGCAATGGGCCGAGCCGCCGTTGCCGCAACTCAGCACCTTGCCGCCGGAGGTGAGGCAACCGACGATGGCGTGGGCGGCATCGGTCAGCGGGCGAGTCAGGTGGTCGGCCGACTGGTACTTGAGGTCCGCACTCTCGAAGAACTGCTGCTGGATACGTTGTTCAAGCATGGCGCGATGATAAGTCACTCCCATGGAGCCGCCGTGACGGCTTCAGGTTCCCTGACGGGGCCTCAGTGCGCAGTGAACGCTCCCTTCAGCCAGGCGATGTCGTCACCGTCGATGGCCACGACGTCGAAGCGGCAGGGGGGTGGCGAGGCCCAGCGCAGCAGGTAATGGCGCGCCGCCAGCACCACCCGCTGCTGCTTGGATGCGGTCACGCTGGCCGCCGCACCGCCGTGGCGCCGGTGGGTGCGCCGGCGCACCTCGACAAACACCACCGTGCCGTCGCGCTCGCGCATGATGAGGTCGACCTCGCCCGCGCGGGCCCGAGGCCCGGCCGCCAGCCGATAATTGCGCTCCATCAGCACCAGTCCGGCCGCTTGCAGCCATGCAAGGGCGCGGTCCTCCCCCGCTTCACCCAGCGTTCTTGTCGTGACCATCGAGGCCTCTTTGTCGTCTTCGTCCCTGATCCTCCAGGCGGCCGCTGCGGCCGCCGGGGGCCAGCAGTATCCCGCAGGCGCGCTGTACGTCGTGGCCACACCGATCGGCAACCTGGCCGACATCACGCTGCGCGCGCTGCACGTGCTGCAGCTCGTGGACGCCATCGCCTGCGAGGACACCCGCCACACCGGCACCCTGTTGCGCCACTACGGCATCGACCGTCCGCTGCTGGCGGTGCACCAGCACAACGAGCGCGAAGCGGCCCAGTCGGTGGTGCGCCGCCTGGCGGTCGGCGAACGCGTGGCCTATGTCAGCGATGCCGGCACCCCGGCCGTCTCGGACCCGGGGGCCCGCCTGGTGGCCGAGGTGCGCGCCGCCGGGCTGCGTGTGGTGCCGGTGCCCGGCGTGAGCAGCGCCACGGCTGCCCTCAGCGCCGCCGGCGACACGGCCGAAGCCGGTTTCACCTTTGTCGGCTTTCTGCCGGGCAAGCCGCGCGAGCTGGACACCACACTGCGCGCGTTGGCCGCACGCCCCGAGGCCCAGGTGCTGTTCGAGGCGCCGCATCGCATCGAAGCCCTGGCCCGGGCGCTGGCATCCGCCTGCCCGCAGCGTGTGCTCACCGTGGGGCGCGAACTGACCAAGCAGTTCGAGTCGGTCCATACCCTGCCGGCAGCGGAGCTGCCGACCTGGCTGGCGGCCGACCCGCACCACCGGCGCGGTGAGTTCGTGCTGGTGCTGCACGGCACCGGCGCCGGCGACACCCAGGCCGGCGACGACGCCCTGGCGCGCGCCGAACCGTTGCTGGAGGCGCTGATCGAGGCGCTGCCCCTGAAGCGGGCCGTGGCCCTGGTCGCCGAGTTCACCGGTGCCCCGCGCAATGCGCTGTACGAGCGGGCCCTGGTGCTGCGACGCACCGCCGACGACACCACGGAAGACGGGGCTGACGAGGCCTAACGACGCTCGACGATGCTGGGCACCAGTTGCAGCGCCTCACGCACGCGCTGGGCCACCGACTGCGCCTCGTCGCGACTGGGGTAAGGCCCGGCCTGCAGGCGGAAGACCGGGTTGTCGCTGAAGATCGCCAGCAGCGGCGCCAGCCAGTCGACCTCGCGGCTGACCCGGCGGTGAAAGCTCTCGGCCCCCTCCCGCTGGCGAAACGCGCCCAGTTGCACCCAGAACCCCTGAGCGGCAGCCGTGTGCGCGGCCGCGGGTGGCGCATCGGCCACCGGGCGGGCGCTCGACTCGGCAGCCGGCGCGGGACGCGACACCCCGGCAAACCCGGCGATCGGATCCCCGGCATCACCGCCCGCGGCTGCGGGGGGTGTCACCACCGAGGCCGGTGCTGCGGCGGGCGCTGCCGCGGGCATTGGCGCTGGTGCCGGCGTCGGTGTTGGCGTCGGTGCCGGTGGGGGTGCCGGTGG
>CBFGPV010000213.1:0-6544 GCA_965650765.1 uncultured Burkholderiales bacterium | reverse complement strand
TCGCGCCGGTTGGCCTCGGAGGCGATGTCCAGACCGGTGGCGCCCTGGTTGCCGGCCTGGGGATAGATGTACTGGATGACAAACCGCTCGCTCGCGTGGGGCGCCAGTTCGCGAATGCGGAAGTCGGCCGGCCCTTCGGCCCGGGCCTGGGCCACGAATCGGCCCTCGTCGGCGGGGGCCACCCGCCGGATGAAGCCGAAGCCGCGCGCGCCGGGGTACTCCCGCTCCAGGTCGCGGGTCGCGATGTAGGCCTCGAACTGCGCTCGCGTGACCGCGTCGCCGCCGGCGGCCACCACCGCACCGCGCGCGCCCCGCAGGCCGGACTCGTACAGGCCGAAGCGCTCATCGACCAGCCGGGCGACCTGCTCGCTGAGCTGCTCGAAGCGCTGGGCCAGCAGGCGGCTGTTGGCAAGCTGCACGGACCAGGCCGCCAGGCCGCTGACCAGCAGCCCGGTCAGCCACAGCGCGAACGCCAGGCGACGCGGTGGTGCGAACAGGGTCCTCAAAGGCCTCCTTCCGGCCGGCGGCCACGCCGTGGATCAGGACGCCTCGTCGGCCAGACCGCGCAGCACGTCCAGCAGCACGTTGGCCCCATGGTACAGGTCGGCGGGTGCGGTGTGTTCGCGCGGGTTGTGGCTGATGCCGCCCACGCTGGGCACGAAGATCATCGCCGCCGGGGCGATGCGCGCCATCATCTGCGCATCGTGGCCGGCCCCCGAGGTCATGCGCCGGTGGCTCAGTCCGCGCTGCTGCGCGGCGGCCTCGATGCGCTCGACCAGCCCGGCGTCGAAGCGCACCGGCTCGAAGCGGGCCAGGCGCCGCGTGGCGACCTGCACGCCTTCTTCGGCGGCAACCGTCTGCACGAAGGCGTCCAGCGCCGCCTCGGCCTGCAGCAGCACCGCCTCGTCGGTGTTGCGCAGGTCCACCGTGAGCGTGGCGCGCGAGGCAATCACGTTGATCAGGTTCGGGTGCAGGGTCAGCGCGCCCACCGTGGCCACCTGGGCGCCCCCCAGGCGGTCGGCCAGCTCGCGCACGAACACGGCGATGCGTGCCGCAGCCAGCCCGGCATCACGACGCAGGTGCATCGGTGTGGTGCCGGCATGGTTGGACTGGCCGGTGATCACCAGCTCCTGCCACGAGATGCCCTGCAGGTCCTGCACCGCACCGATGGTGACCCCCTCGGCTTCCAGCACCGGGCCCTGCTCGATGTGCAGTTCGACAAACGCATGCGGACGCAGGCTGCCGCAGGGCAGGTCGCCCGCATAGCCGATGCGCACGAGCTCGTCGCCCAGCCGGGTGCCGTCGGTGCCCACGCTGTCGAGCGCCTGCTGCAGCGGCAGGCCGCCGGCATGCACCAGCGAACCCATCATGTCGGGCATGTAACGCACACCCTCCTCGTTGGTGAAGGCGGCCACCACCAGCGGGCGGCGCGTGACGATCTGGCGTTCGTTCAGCCAGCGCACCACTTCCAGCCCGGCCATCACCCCGTAGATGCCGTCGTAGCGGCCGCCGGTGGCCACGGTGTCGATGTGCGAGCCGGTCATCACCGGCGGCAGCGCCTCGCGGCCGGCCCGGATGCCGAAGATGTTGCCGATGCCGTCAACCTGCACCTCCAGGTCGAGCGCGCGCATCCAGGCGACCAGCTGGTCGCGGCCGCGGCGGTCGGCATCGGTCAGCGCGATGCGGCACACACCGCCCGCCTCGGTCGCGCCGATGCGGGCATGGCAGGCCAGGCGATCGAGCAGCGCCGCCGCGTCGAGGTCGGGCGCGTGCCGGGCCAGCCAGCGGGCCTGGGCCGACCGCACCGCCTGCGGCGTCTGGCCGACCAGGCTTTCATACACACCGGGCGCGGTGGCGCCTTCGGTGTTGATCACCAGCACCCGGGCGTGCGGGTCCAGGCCCAGTGCGGCACGCTGTGCGGTGTCATGCGTCAGTGCGAGCAGACCCGCCACCCCGGCCACGCCCGATTCGCCGGCCAGCACGGGCACGTCGCCATCCTCACCGCCGGCCAGCAGCCGCATGGCCTGCACGGCCTCGGTGTCGGTGACCGTCATGAAGGCATCGACCGCGGGCTGCAGGAAGCGCCAGGCCAGCGGTGAGGTCTCGCCGCAGGCCAGGCCGGCCATCACGGAGTCGACACTGCCCAGGGCCCGGGCCGGTGCGCCGGCGCGTGCGCTTTGCAGCAGGCAGTCGGCCTGTTCGGGCTCGACCACCAGCACCGCGGGGCGTCGCGCACCGTAGCGCTCCCACAGGGCACTCACCACGCCGGCGGCCAGGCCGCCCACGCCGCCTTGCAGCACCACATGGGTCCAGGGGCAGGCCGCCGGGTCGCCCGTGGCATCGAGCAGTTCGTCGACGATCACCGCGTAGCCCTGCATCACGTCGCGCGGGATGGCCTCATACCCGTCGTACGAGGTGTCGGACACCACCTGCCAGCCATGCTCACGGGCCAGGCGGGCGGCCTCGACCACCGAGTCGTCGTAGTTGCCGGCGATGCGCACGATCTGCGCGCCCAGGGCGGCGATCGGCGCCTCGCGTTCGGGGCTCACCTGGGCATGCAGCACGATCACGCAGCGGCAGCCCAGCGAGCGGGCGGCTGCGGCCAGCGCGCGGCCGTGGTTGCCGTCGGTGGCACTCACCACCACCAGCTCGCCCAGCGCCTGCGCATGCTGCCCGCGCATCAGCTCGCCCGGGTCGTAGCCGCGCTGCGGCCACTGGCGCAACACCAGCTGCAGCAGCGCCAGGGGTGCACCCAGGGCCTTGAAGCTGCCCAGGCTGGAGCGGGTCGATTCGTCCTTGAGCTGCAGTTGCGCCACACCCAGGCGGCGGGCCAGCTGCGGCAGGCTGCGCAACGGTGTCGGGCCCGGCGTGAGGCCGTCCCACTGGGACAGGGCCTCGCGCGCCTCGCGGGCGCGCTGCAGGTTCAGGATCGCGTGCAGCGACGCCGGGTAGGGCTCACGGCGTGCGTAGGGGTTGGCAAGGAACATCGCAAATCTCAGACGGCCAGCCGCTGGCGGGCCAGCGTGGCGAAGTAGCGTGCGCCCACCGGCAGCACGGCATCGTTGAAGTCGTAGCGGGCGTTGTGCAGCGGCACGCCGCCCGGGGCATCGCCCACACCGTTGCCGATGAACACGAAGGCCCCCGGCACCACCCGCAGAAAGGCCCCGAAGTCCTCGGAGATCATCAGCGGCGCAACCTGGTCGTCCACCTGCGCGGCGCCCACCACCGCGGTGGCGGCGGCCACGGCCACCGGCACACACTGCGGCCAGTTCACCGTGGGGGCGAACTCATGCGTGTACTCGACCTCGCACTGCGCCCCATGGGCACGGCTGATGCCGTCGCACAGCGTCCGCATGCGCCGCTCCAGCAGGGCCTGCACCTCGGGCGTGTAGCTGCGCGTGTCGCCGCGGATCGTCACATGGGTGGGCAAGGCGTTGCGGATGCCGTCGGTCGTGAACTCGGTGCACGAGACCACCGCGCTGTCGCTGGGGTCGACCGAACGCGCCACGATGGTCTGCAGCGCCAGCACGATCTCGGCGCCCACCACCAGCGGGTCCACCGCCATGTGCGGCCGCGCCGCATGGCCGCCGCGCCCGGTGATGCGGATCACGAAGTTGTCTTCACTGGCCATGATGCCGCCCACCCGGGTGGCAATGTGGCCGGCCGGCAGCCCCGGCAGGTTGTGCGCGCCGTAGATCTCGTCGACCGGAAAGCGCTCGAACAGCCCGTCGGCCATCATCGCGGCCGCCCCGCGGCCGTGCTCCTCGGCCGGCTGGAAGATGAAGCGCACCGTGCCACGCCAGTCGCGCTCGCGGCGCAGCAGCTCGGCCGCCCCCAGCAGCATCGCCATGTGCCCGTCATGGCCGCAGGCATGCATGCAGCCGGGCACGGTGGAGGCATGGCTGCGCCCGTCGGCCACCTCGGAGATGGCCAGGGCATCCATGTCGGCCCGCAGTCCGATGCTCGGCCCACCCTCCCCCGCACGCAGCGTGGCCACGATGCCGGTGCCGCCTATGCCGCGCTGCACGTCCAGGCCCATCAGCTGCAGCACCTGGGCCAGGTAGTCGGCGGTGCGGTGCTCGTTGAAGCCGATCTCGGGAACGCGGTGCAGGTGGTGCCGCCAGCGCACGAGCTGCTCGTCAAGGCTGGCGGGAAGGGACAGGTCGCGGGTCATGGCGGCTCCAGGTGTCCCTGGATTGTGGAGCGGCCTGCGCGGGTGGATGGCTCAGATTGACGGGGTGTGGTGAGACACCTGCATCGAGATGGCGTTGCTGGTGGGACCTTGTTTCACCGGTTCGCGCCAGTGAAGTGGCAGGACCATGAACTCCAGACTGCCAGCTCTTGAATGGAGATTCAGAGCAGCCTCTTGACCACATGGGAAGGTCAGGCCGACTCTTCGTCGAAGTAGTCGCTGTCGAGCTTTGGAACCTTGATCGTTCGCGAAGAGACGCCAACTTCGTGGTCGATCATGAGTTCTGCAAGGCGCGGGCCGTCAACGAGAACGATACCTTCCACCGAGCGGACAAACTCAATCGCATGCGGTGTATAGGTCGAGGTCGTGATGAACACCCCCTTCTTGGCGCGCTGGCCGGCGAGCGCGCCGTAAAAGGCTTGAATCTCGGGTCGACCAACAGCGCTTTGCCAGCGCTTGGCCTGCACGTAGACCTTTTCCAGCCCCAGCTTGTCGAGCGAAATGACTCCATCGATGCCGCCGTCGCCACTGCCACCGACTCTCTGTAGATCGGATCTGCTGGCGCCGTAGCCCATTCGGTGAAGCAGATCAAGCACGATTGACTCGAAGAAGCTGGGCGACACAGTGCCGAGGGTTTCGAGCAGTTCGGCAGCGACAGACAGACGCAGTTCTGACAACGCCTCGCCCAAACGCTCATCTGGGCTGGTCACTGCCGCGACCGGTGCGAGGGGTTGCGCGACGGCGACCGCGGCGAGTGCCCCAGCAGTCGGTGGTGGGCGAAGGCGGACGTCCATGTATCCAACTGCAAGCTCCTCCACCTCCTTTGCGCTCAGTGGAGCGCCATGCTGAGCAACAAACGTGCGGCCGTCTTCGGTAAGTTGCCAGTATCCACGGCGGGGACTGCGCGAGAGTCCTGCTCGCTTCAGCCTGTCATGCGCCCAACCGGCGCGGTTCTTGTAAACCGGCTGGGTGGCGCTTGGCAGAAGCTCCTGCTTGTCCTCAACAGTGATGCCAAGAGCAGAAGCGGCGGCTTCATGCGCATCCGCAGCTCGCACTTCTCCAGGCCTTGAGGCCAGAAATCGCAGTACAGGCTCTATGAACTTGTCATAAGTTGGGACGGTCATGCTGTAGTCTCGGGCACAGGCATTTGCGCCAGCATCGTAACGCCGTACCGCATTGAATGCAGGCATGCCGGGAACGACGCCGCGCACGCCGCGGGGCCGGCATCACTTCGTTTGAATGAGCGCCAGCGCCTTCCTCCCGCCGGGCACAACATCGGTAGCCAACCTCTGATCCATCGTTGCCAGGCGGCCACCATTGGCGTGGGCGAGAGCGAGCAAGTAGCTGTCTGTGACGCGCGTGTGGCTGGACAGGAGTTCTGGGGCAAAGAACTCGGCATCCGCAACGCTGAGATCGTCGGGCCAGAACGTGTGTCCGGGCAGCCCGCGGATCGTGACCAAGGACTGAAGAACAACGCGTGGAGGTCCGGGAGAGTTCGGGTACTTTGGATGCCCAATGATTCGGATGAGGCCGTTCTCGGTGAGTGGACAGGTGGCAAAGCCCTTGTGACCGACGCGCGCGAACCAGTCGTGGGCTTGGTCGTGCTGAATGTGCGCTGGGTCGACAAGCGCGATCAGGACGTTGACGTCCAGCAGGTAGACGGTCACGGCAACTCGTCGCGCAATTGATTGACCAGTTCCGGGGTCACCGGAGCCGCGCCGCGACGACTCTGCAGCAGCGGGACACCGTTTCGTTCGCCACGAGTTGCTCGAGTTCCACGGGCCAAGCCTTGCCTGGCCAGCATGGAGATGACCTCCCCGACGCTCTTGTGATCGCGTTCAGCCAGGTGCTTGGCGGCGGCGAGGACGTCATCGTCAATGGCAAGAGTGGTGCGCATGATGTGCTCCTGATGACCCGCATCATACATCACGCATCACCATGACTTTCACGAGCGGCGTCCCTGATACCTGGACAGGATGGCTTCGTGTGCCTGGCACCTCGGTGTGATCCGGGAACCGCCGGCCCTCTGCGCCATGTCATCGCAGCAGACTCGACCCGCCTACCTCACGGCGACACGCCCTACCCGGGAACCCCAATAAATAGTTGGTTTGATATCGGTCGCGCGCCATAGCGCCCAGAACGCAGCCACACCGCACACTTGTGCACGCAGTTCCTGGGCTCAAGACGGCAACACTGGCGTTGCATGGATCTCTCCCGCAAGCGGGAGAGGGGGCTTGTGCCGCTGCGCAATGACCGGTCTCGTCAGAGACCGGGCTCGTCCTTCTGTTCGTGCTTTCCGTGTTCGGGGCCCCCTTGGGGTCGCTGAGCAGCGCAGGGCCGGGCGGATCAAGA
>CBFGPV010000212.1:0-6549 GCA_965650765.1 uncultured Burkholderiales bacterium | reverse complement strand
TGCAGGGGGTGTGAATGACTCCCTCGCCCCCGGGGACGGGGGAGAGGGAGAGGGGTTGGGGTCATTGACCACCGCGCTTCGCTCAGAACAGCCGGCCCTGCCCTGGCGGCACGCTGCGTGTGCGGCGACGGCCTGAGCCCGAAGGCGGCAGGCCGCTCTTGCGTGAGCCGTGCTTTTGCTGGATGGCACCGGCCTCGTCGCGCGCGGCCGCACTCTGGCGCAGGGCATGCAGCCTGGCACGGATGTCGGCCACGGCGCTGCGTTCGTCAACGATGGGCGGCGGATAGTCCGGCGTGCCGATCTCGGGCACCCATCGGCGCACGTAGCTGCCGGTGGGATCGTGGTCGCGGGCCTGTTTGGTGGGCGAGTAGATGCGCAAGGTGTTGATGCCGGTGGTGCCGGACTGCATCTGCATCTGGCTCCAGTGGATGCCGGGCTCGAAGTCGAGGAACTGGCGCGCCAGGAACAACCCCGGCTCGCGCCAGTGCAGGCCGAGGTGGTAGGCCGCAAAGCTGACCAGCATGGCGCGCATGCGAAAGTTCAGCCAGCCGGTGGCGACGAGCTGGCGCATGCAGGCGTCGACCATCGGGTAGCCGGTGCGGCCCGTCTGCCAGGCCTGCAGACGCAGTGCATCGGGTGCTTCAGGGTGCACACCGTCACCCGGGCGCAGGCCGTCGACCGAACGAGCGAAGTTGCGCCATTCGATGTCGGGTTCGTCTTCGAGCTTCTGGATGAAGTGGCAGTGCCAGCGCAACCGGCCGGCAAAACCTCGCAGGCCATGGGCCAGCTCGCGATCGGACGTGGTGCGGATGGCGCGTTCGGTGGCCTGATGCACCGTGCGCAGCGAGATCGTCCCGAAGGCCAGGTGTTCGGACAGCCGGCTGCAGCCCAGTTCGGCGGTGAGCGGACTCGACAGGTGCTGCCGGTAGTGTGTGGCACGGCCCCCGATGAAGCCTTCCAGCACCGACCGGGCCGCGTCCTCGCTGGCGGGCGGGAGGCCCGGCCACGTCTCGTGCAGCCCCAGTGCCTGCGGTGGCGGCAGGGGGGCACCCAGGGGGAAGCCTGGTGCCGCACGGAAGCGAGCCGGTGCCGCCACCAGCGGCGCGTCCATGCGCGACTGCCAGCGCGCGGCCCAGCCGTGGCGATCCCGCAGTCGGCGCACGACACCGTTCTGGGGCCACTCTGTCCATGTCACGCCCGAGGCGCGACACCATGCGGAGACGGCACGGTCGCGCTGGTAGCTCCAGCCCGGGCCGGTTTCCTCGTGGCTGAGCAACTGCGTGAACGCAAACTCGTCGCGCAGGTGCTGCAGCACCTCGACGGCGTCGCCGCAGCGTACCACCAGCGGCAGCCCGCGTCGGGCGAGGCTCCTGGCCAGCGCATCCAGGCATCGCAGCAGGTAGGCCTGGTGGCGGGGGTGGCATTCGGGGCTGCCAAGCCACTGTGGCTCGATGATCACCAGGGCCAGCGCCGCATCGGCCAGGCTGGCCTGGGACAGCGGCGCGTGGTCGGCCACACGCAGGTCGCGCTTGAACCAGACGAGGGCCTGCGCCATGGCCGCCGGCCTACTTCACGAGCGGGCGCACGGTGGTGAAGCCGCCATCGACGGCCAGCACCTGGCCGGTCAACCGCGCGGCGCCTGGGGCCAGCAGGAAGTCCATCACGTCGGCCACCTCGTCGGCGGTCTGGATGCCGCCCAGCGGATACTGCCGACCCGCCGCATCCCGCATGGCGGGCAGCTTGAGCATCGCGGCAGTCATCGGGGTATCGGTCATGCCGGGTGCCACGGCATTGATGCGCACCCCCTGGGCTGCATGCGTGGCTGCCGCACTGCGCACCAGCGCCTCGACACCGCCCTTGGCCGCCGCAATCGCCTCGTGATTGGCCACGCCGATGCGGGCCACGACCGAACTCACGAAGACCGCGGCGCCCGGAGCGCCCTGCAACGCAGCCAGCCAGGCCTGCAGGGTCCACAGGGCACTTTCCAGATTGACACGCAGGATCTCGCGCGCGGCATCGGCCGAGGTGCGGTGCAGCGGCGCGATCAGGGTGCTGCCCACGGCATGGGCCAGCAGCGTGGGGGCTGCGCCCAGCGTGTCACGGCACAGCGCCATGGCCTGGGCCGCGCCCTCGGGCGTGGTGCAGTCGACGGCGAGGTGGGCGTCGGCGGGCACCTCGGCCAGGGTGGCGGGGTCACGGCCCACGGCGGCCACGCGCACACCGCGGCTGCGCAGCCGGGACACCAGGGCCCGTCCGATGCCGCCGCGGGCGCCAGTGACAAGCGCGATCTGATTCATGGAGTAGTCCTGCAAAAGAAACTGGCGCCGGCGCACGCTGCCCCGGCCATGCTGCGCGATGCTATCGGGGCGCCTGCGGCCGGCTGCGCGCCATGCGAGTACTCGCAGTGCGTGCGGTGCCTTTGCGGGTCAAACCCGGGTCAGGCCGGTGCGGGTGCGGCCCTTGCGACGCGCAGCGGGCGCGAACAGGTCGCGGCGTGCGGCCGAGCAGATGGCCGTCACGCAGGGGTGGGTGATGCGGCTCTCGACCGAAATCGCGAAGAACTCCTCCATGATCTCCGCGGCGCTGCCCAGCCGCACCACGCCGTACTGGCGTTCGATCTCGCGCTCCATCACGCTCGGGCCCACGAAGATGCCCAGGCCGAGCCGGCCGAATTCCTTGGCCAGCGCGCTGTCATCGCACTCGCACACGATGATGGGGCGCAGCGAACGCGCCTGCAGCCAGGCCCGCAGGTTCTGCCCGAGGGCGCTGTCCTCGGCCGGCATCAGCAGGCGTGCGCCGTCCAGGCAGTCGGGGAAGTGCTCGCCGAGCGTCTGGGTGAGTGCCGGTGCGGCAAAAAAGCTGACACCACACCCACCCAGCCTGTGGTTGTAGGCGCGTACGCTCACCGAAGGCGGAATCGGCGCATCCGAGATGACCAGGTCCAGGCGGTGCATCGCCAGTTCGCCCAGCAGCATGTCGAGTTTCCACTCGCGGCAGACGATGCGCACCGGCTCGTCCAGCCGCGCGGCCGGCTCGATCAGCCGCGAGGCGATCGACTTGGGCACGGCATCGGCCACACCGACTCGGAACGCCAGTGCATGGCCTTGTGTGGGGTAGTCGCGCACGGCCTCCTGGAGTTCGTTGCCGATGGCGAACATGTCCTGCGCATACCGCAGCACCATGCGCCCGGCGTCGGTGAGCACCAGGCTGCGCCCGCTGCGGGTGAACAGCGTGAGGCCGAGCGATTCTTCGAGCAGCCGGATCTGCCCGCTGATCGCCTGGGGCGACAGGTGCAGTTCTTCGCTGGCTCGCGTCACCCCGCCCAGGGTGGCCACCCGCAAGAAGTAGTGAAGGTGCTTGTAGTTCATGACACGTCACCTCGCGCCACGATTATCAAGTTTTCTGGAAGGATCGCCCCACAACAAACTGATGTTCTTGGCGACAGGGTCTTTGTAGTCTTCGCTTGTCGGGTGCCTGGGGTCTTGCCCCGCACGCACCTCAACCGGAGACATCACCATGCCCAGACTGCTGCTGCCCTGTGACGGTTCGGAGAACTCCCTGCTGGCCCTGCGCGAAGCCATGGCCGAACACCGGCGCGATCCCTCCGTCGAGATCCACCTGCTGAACGTTCAGACGCCGTTCCCGCCCTATATCTCGAGCAAGGTGGGCAGCCAGGCGTGTGCAGAGTTCCACCAGGAGCATGCGATGGAGGGGCTGGCCCCGGCCCTGGCCCTGCTCGACGAGGCCGCCGTGCCCTACACGCTGCACATCGAGACCGGCGACAAGGCCGACTGCATCATCGAGGCGGTGCACCGTCTGAAGTGCGACCGCATCATGATGGCCACGTCTCGCAAGAGCGCCCTGGTGCGTGCGGTCGAGAATTCGCTGACCAGCCAGTTGATCGAACGCGCCGACGTGCCGGTCGAGGTGATTGCCGGTGCACCGGCCAGCGCCCTGGAGCGCCTGGGCGTGCCGGCCGGGGTGGGCGCAGGCCTGACGCTGCTGTGGGTCGCAGGCACCTGAGCGTCGGCAGCGCGGCCTGCTGACATCACGCGCACCGGCGCGCCGGTGCGCGCATGTTCACCGCCATGAACATCGACACCTTCGCCACGGGCCCCATGTGGGCCGGCTTCATTGCCTTCGTGCTGGCGATGATTGCGCTGGACCTCTTCGTGCTGGGGGGCAACAAGGCGCACCGTGTGTCCGCACGGGAGGCTGCGGCCTGGGTGGTGGCCTGGGTGTCGCTCGCGCTGTTGTTCATGGCCCTGGTGTGGTGGCATCTGAACGGGACGGCAGGGCGCGAACTGGCCGACCGCAAGGCGCTGGAGTTCATCACCGGCTACCTGATCGAACAGACGCTGTCGATCGACAACATGTTCGTGTTCGTGATGATCTTCAACTACTTCGCGGTGCCGGCCGAACTGCAGCGCCGCGTGCTGCTCTACGGCGTGCTGGGGGCGATCGTCATGCGTGCGCTGATGATCCTGGCCGGCGTGTGGCTGGTGCAGGAGTTCACCTGGGTCCTGCACGTTTTCGGGGTGTTTCTCGTGGTGACCGGCATCCGCATGATCGTCATGGCCGATCGCGAGCCTGACCTCGCGGCCAACCCTGTGCTGGGCTGGTTGCGCCGGCACATGCGCATCACGCCGGGCTTCCACGGCGAACGCTTCAGCGTGCGCATCGATGGTGTGCGCTGGGTCACGCCGATGTTCCTGGTGCTGGTGATGATCGAGGCAAGCGACCTGGTGTTTGCAGTCGACAGCATTCCGGCCATCTTTGCGGTCACGACCGATCCCTTCATCGTCTTCACGTCCAACATCTTCGCGATCATGGGCCTGCGGGCCCTGTACTTCCTGCTGGCCGACATGTCCGAGCGCTTCCATCTGCTCAAGTACGGCTTGTCGATCGTGCTGGTGTTCATCGGCACCAAGATGCTGGTGGCGCCCTGGTTCCATGTGCCGGTGCAGTGGTCGCTGATGGTCGTGGCCTCGGTGATCCTGGCCTCGGTGCTGCTCAGCCTGCGTCATGCGCCGCGCAAGCCGATGCGCACGGCCCCTTGAGGCCTGCTGACGCAAGCCCTGTGGCCGCTCAGAGGCCGGGGTGCCGATGCTGCCACCAGGCCCAGCCCAGCATCAATGCGCCCAGCCACAGTGCCGTCACCAGCATCAGCACGGCCGGTCGCCAGCCGATATGGGCCAGGTGGCGCAGCGAGGTGCGCATGCCCAGCCCCACGATGCCCAGTGTGAGTGCCATGCGCGACGCTTCGGACAGCCCATGCTGCACGGCTGCCGGCAGCACGCCGGCACTGTGCAGCGTCATCAGTGCGATGAACAACCACAGGAAGCCCGGCAGCAGGTTGCGGGCCGCCGGGGCGGTGCTGCCGGGGTCCGGCTCGGCCAGCCTGCGCGCCGCCAGCCCGATCCCGAGTACCACCAGGGCCAGCAGGCTCACCCTCAGCAGCTTGACCAGTGTGGCCGCGTCACCCGCAGCGGGGCTGATGGCGTAGCCTGCCACCACCACCTGCGCCACGTCATGGATGCTGCCGCCGAGAAAGAGGCCGGCCAGTGCCGGTGGCAGGTCCAGCGCACGTGCCATCGGCGGATAGCACAGCATGGCCAGCGACGACAGCAGCGTGGCCAGCACGACCACCGCGCCGGTGTGCCGCTCCAGCTCATGGTGGCGCGGCAGCACGCTGGCAATGGCCAGCGCGGCCGATGCGCCACAGATGGCCGTGGCCCCCCCGGCCAGCACACCGAGTTGATGGGGCAGGGCCAGGCGCCGCGCCAGGCCCCAGCCAAAGGCCAGCGTGGCCAGCACGGCAGCGATCACCCAGGCTGCGGTGGACCAGCCCAGCTCGACCAGATGTGCGGCCGTGATACGCGCCCCCAGCAGCCCGATCCCCAGGCGCAGTGCCTGGCGCGCGCACCAGTCGATGCCCGGGGCGGTGCGCGACTCCTGGCTGTAGTGATGAAAGGCCGTCCCGAAAAACAGCGCATACAGCATCACCGGACCCTGGTGCAGGCCGGCCACGGCCCCGGCGGCCAGGGCCACGACGACACACAGCAGCACGCCAGGCACGGCCTGCCCCGCGGTGCTGGCCGGCAGCCGGGCCAGGCGGGCGCGCACCGGGATCGACGGGGGCATGGCGCCGCCTTCACTTGTCGACGAAAGCGCGCTCGATCACGTAGTGACCGGCATGGTTCATGCTGCCTTCGGTGAAACCGAGCTTGTCGAACAGGGCGCGGGTGTCGCGCAGCATCTCGGGGCTGCCGCACAGCATGAAGCGGTCGTGTTCGCGGTCGATCGCGCTCATGCCGATGTCATGGCACAAGCGACCCGTCTCGAGCAGCGTGGTGATGCGCCCCTGGTGGCGGAAGGCCTCGCGCGTGACGGTGGGGTAGTAGACGAGCTGGCGCGCCACCTGCTCGCCGAACCACTCGTTGCGCGGCAGCTCGCGCTGGATCAGGTCGGCATAGGCGAGTTCGGCCACCTGGCGGCAGCCGTGCACCAGCACCACCTTCTCGAAGCGTTCATAGACCTCGGGGTCGC
>CBFGPV010000211.1:0-6693 GCA_965650765.1 uncultured Burkholderiales bacterium | reverse complement strand
GGCCGGGCGCAGCCCGGCCCTGGGGGCAGTTTCAATACCCGGCCGCGCGGTCCACCAGATGGATCAGCGGCGCCCCGGCCCGCACCGCGTGCACATTGCGCGCGACCAGCTCGGCGGCGCTGCGTGCATCGGTCTGGGCCGCGACATGGGGCAGCACCGTCACCCGCGGGTGGGCCCACAGGGGTGAGCCGGGCGGCAGCGGTTCGGTGTTGAACACATCCAGGACCGCGCGGTGCAGGTGGCCGGCATCGAGCGCGGCCAGCAGGTCGGGCTCGACCACATGGGCGCCCCGTGCCAGGTTCACCAGGCTGGCGCCGGGGCGCATCGTGGCCAGGCGCTCGGCGTTGAAGAGGCCGCGCGTGTCGGGGGTCAGCGGCAGCAGGTTGATCACCACCTCGGCACGGGACAGCGCCTGCGACAGTCCGGCCGCGCCATGCAGGCATTCGACGATGTCCAGGCTGGCCGGCCGGCGCGACCAACCGGTGACCGTGTAGCCGTGGCGCGCCAGCAGCAGCGCGGTGGTGCGCCCCATCTCGCCCAGCCCCAGCACACTCACCTGCACCTCATCGGCCTGACGTTGGCCGTGGGTCTGCCAGCGTGCTTCACGCTGCTGCTGCGCGTAGTCGAAAAAGCCCCGGTGCAGGCTGAGCACGGCCCACAACGCGGTTTCGGCCATGGCACGGTTCATGGCCGGATCGACCATGCGCGCCAGTGGCACACCGGCCGGCACGGTGGTGTCGCCCAGCAGCCGGTCCACCCCGGCCCACAGCGACTGGATCAGGCGCAGCCGTGGCAGCCCCTGCAGTGCACCGACCGGCGGATTGGCCACCACCGCAATGTCGATCTGCCCGGCCTGGGCGAGCGCCTCTTCGCGCTGCGTGATCCAGTGTTCGCCTGGCAGCACGGCCTCGAGTTCAGGCAGCCATTCATCCCATTCGCGGGGCTCGAAGTCAGTGCACAGGTAGATGCTCATTCGTGAGGGACGGTTTCAGCCGTCGATCATGGCCAGCACACCCTGCAGTGCGTGCTTGGTGGCCGAACTGCGCACCGCGCTGCGGTCGCCGCGGAAGCGCTTGACCTCGGTGCGCACAAAGTCGCGGCCGGTGGCAAAGCCGAACCACACCGTGCCCACCGGCTTGGCCTCGGTGCCCCCGCCCGGGCCGGCGATGCCGGTGATGGCCACGCTCACCTGGGCGCGCGAATGCTGCAGTGCACCCAGCGCCATCGCCATGGCCACCTCACCGCTGACGGCACCGTGGCGCGCGATCAGCGCGCCGGGCACGCCCAGCTGCTCGGCCTTGGCCTCGTTGGAATAGGTCACGAAACCCCGCTCGAACCAGTCGCTCGAACCGGCGATCGACGTGCAGGCGCTGGCCACCATGCCCCCGGTGCAGGATTCGGCCGTCGTGAGCATCAGTCCGCGACTCGTCAGCGCCAGGGCCAGCTGGCCCAGCAGGCTGTCCAGCGCCTGCACGTCGACAAGTCGGTCAAGTCCCAAGCTGCCCATGATTCACCCCCAGTCCGCGTCATGCACCGCCGGCGCCGGCAAATGCCGCCTGCAACGCGACCCACAGGGCGATCACGAGCAGGGTGCACAGCGCTGCGACGATGTCGTCGACCAGAATACCGAATCCGCCCCGCCAGCCATCCCCCTTGAACCGGTGGTCTGCCCACCCGACCGGGCCAGGCTTGGCGGCGTCGAAGTAGCGAAACAGCAGCACGGCGGCCAGTTGCTGGCCCCAGCCCGGGGCGCCAGCCGGTGTCACCAGCCACAGCACCAGCCAGATGGCCAGGATCTCATCCCAGACGATGCTGCCCGGGTCGGCCTGGTGAAGATGACGTGCCGTCAGGGTGCAGGCCCACCAGCCCACCACCAGCCCGGCCAGCAGCAGGAGGGCCCAGCCGAGATCGCCCAGCCAGGGCCGCAGCGCCACAAAGCTCAGCCAGCCCCATAGCGTGCCCACCGTGCCGGGTGCGACCGGGCTGAGGCCCGAACCGAATCCCAGCGCGATCAGGTGGGCCGGATGGGACCAGAGGAATCGCACTGTGGGGCGCAAGGGGGCCCGGGCGGGCAAGGGGGCATCGGCAGTCATGGCGCGGGAGCGGGGACGTCTGGAGTCAGGCGCGGAAGTGGTCGAACGACGGGAATTCGGCCGCAACCTCTGCGCCTGCGCGGTCGACCAGTCGCAGGCCGGTGCCGGCTTCGATGTGCCCGATGCGCGTGACCGGCGTGCCGGTGGCTGTCGAGGCGGCCTGCACGGCCCCGCGTTGCGCCGCAGGTGCGGTGAAGACCAGTTCGTAGTCATCGCCGCCAGCCAGCGTGCACAGACGCTGCATGGCCTGCGGCTGGCGCGCCAGCATCGCGCTGCGCGGCACGGCATCGACGTCGACCACCGCCGCGACCTGGCTGCGGCGCAGGATGTGGCCCAGGTCACCCAGCAGGCCGTCCGACACGTCGACGGCGCTGTGGGCCACCCCACGCAACGCCTGGCCGAGTGCGACCCGCGGCTGCGGGGTTTCCATGGCCCGGCGTGCCTGTTCGAAGTCTTCGGCCGGCAGGCTCACCGTGCCGCGAAAGGCTTCGAGCGCCAGCCGGGCGTCACCGACCTGGCCGCTCACGTACAGGTCGTCACCCGGCTTCGCGCCACTGCGCAGCAGGGCCTGGCCCGGTGGCACCTCGCCGAAGATCGAGATGGCCAGCGTCAATGGCCCCTGGGTGGTGTCACCGCCGACCAGTTCACAGCCGAACGCATCGGCCAGCGCGAACAGCCCGTGCGAGAAACCCTCGAGCCAGAGCGCATCGACGCGCGGCAGCGCCAGGCTGAGCGTGAAGGCCACCGGGCGGGCGCCGCATGCCGCCAGGTCGGACAGATTGACCGCCAGCGCCTTGTGGCCCAGGCGGGCCGGCGGCACGGTCGGCAGGAAGTGGCGCCCCTCCACGAGCATGTCGGCCGACGTGGCCCACTGCATGCCCGGCGAGGGCTGCAGCACGGCGCAGTCGTCGCCGATGCCCACCACGGCCCTGGCCGCGGGGCGCCGGAAGTAGCGGTCGATCAGTTCGAATTCACCCAGGCTCATGCGCCGGATTGTCGCCTGCGCTGTGCCCGGCCGCGCGACTCAGGGCGTGAGCGTGCGCATCAGGTTGGCCAGTTCGACGGCGGACTTCACGTCCATCTTCTCGAACACCCGGGCCCGATGGACCTCGACGGTGCGCACGCTGATGTCCAGCTCGTCGGCGATCAGCTTGTTCGGCCGGCCGTCGATCACCAGGCGCATCACGTCGCGTTCGCGGTCGGTCAGGTCGGCCAGCCGGCGCTGCACCGTCAGGGCCGCCTGGCGCTGGGCGATCACCGCGCCGCTGCGGGCCAGGGCCTGCTCGACCCGGTCGACCAGGGCATTGTCCGAGAACGGCTTCTCGACAAAGTCGAAGGCGCCGCGCTTGACGGCCGCCACGGCGGTGGGGACGTCCGCATGGCCGGTCAGGAAGATCACCGGCATCACGTCGATCAGGCCACGCTCGATCAGGCGGTCGAACAGCGCCAGCCCGCTCATGCCGGGCATGCGCACGTCCAGCAGCAGGCAGCAGGGATCGCGTGGCTGCAAGGTGCCGCGGGCCTTGCGCTCGTCGAGCATCGCCTCGAAGGCCTCGGCCGACGCATAGGCCTCGGACAGCAGCCGCCGCGAGCGCAGCAGCCAGGCCAGCGCGTCGCGCAGCACGTCCTCGTCGTCGACGAGGTAGACCGTGGGAATGGCGTGGGAGGAGGAGGTCATGGCGTTGCGCTTCCTGGCGGGCTCATTCACTGGGGCTGTCGTGTGTCACGGCGGCCGCCTGCTGCGCGCGGCGGGCCGTGGTGGCAGGCGACTCGGCTGCAAGCGTAAACCGAAACTCGGTGCCGCCGTCCGGGCTGGACGGGTGCGTGTCGAACACCAGCGCGCCGCCGTGCTGCTCGATCACCGTGCGGCACAGGCTCAGGCCCAGGCCCATGCCTTCGCTCTTGGTCGTGAAGAAGGGGGTGAACAGCTGCTGGGCCACCTCGGGCGGGATGCCCGGGCCACGGTCGATGACCGACACGCTGACCCACTTCTCGTGCGTCTGGCGCACCCTCAGGGTGAGCACACGGCGCTCCAGCGGCACGGTGTCCATCGCCTGGATGCCGTTGCGCGTGAGGTTGAGCAGCACCTGCTCGACCATCGTGCGGTCGCATACCACCCGCGGCATGGGCTGCGGCGGGCTCGGCAGGTCGATCTCGATGCGCACGCCGCCCTTGCGGGCCTGCAGTCGCACCAGCGGCATGACCGCATCGATCAGGTGGTCGCAGCGGATCGACTCGCGCAGGTGCTCGCGCCGCCGCACGAAGTCATGCACGCTCTTGATGACCCGCCCGGCGCGTTCGGCCTGTTCGGCGACGCGCTCGATGGCCTGCAGGATCATGCGCTGCGTGGGTTCATCCAGCGGGCCCTCGCGCATCAGGTTGATCGAGCCGGTGGCATAGCTGGAGATGGCTGCCAGCGGCTGGTTCAGCTCATGGCTGAGCAGCGAGGCCATCTCGCCCACGGTGGCCAGCCGGGCCGTGGCCTGCAGCTTCTCGTGCTGCTGGCGCGACAGCTCCTCGACACGGCGCTGGGCGCTCAGATCAAGCACCGCGCCCATCCAGCCGGCCTGCCGGCCCTGGCCATCGACCAGCGGGGCCTCGTAGATCATCACCGGGAAGCGCTCGCCGTCGCGCCGCATGAAGGTGGTCTCGTAGCCTTCGCGGGGTGGTGCGCCGCCGGCCAGGCGCACCTGCTGGCGCCGCGTGTACTCGTCGACCATCTCGGGCGGCCAGTAGGGCGGCGGGTTCTCGGCCGTCATCTTGCCGATCAGTTCGGCTGCAGGGAATCCCACCATCTCGCAGAAGGCCGGGTTCACGTAGGTGATGCGGCCTTCCATGTCGCGCGCGCGCAGGCCGGTGACCAGCGAGTCCTCCATGGCCTTGCGAAAGCCCAGCGCTTCGGCCAGGCCGCGTTCGGCAGCCGAGCGTTTGCGCACGTCACGCACCAGCAGCACGACCACCACACCCAGCGCGAGCGACAGGCCCAGCACCAGGGCGGTGGCGAGGTTGGGGATCAGGTCGGGCTCGCCCGATCCGCTGTCCAGTCGCAGCTGCAGTGTGGTGCCGGGCAGGTCGATGATGCGTTGCGCCACGAAGATGCCCTGGCCGCGGGCGATGCTGCCGGCACGCGCCAGTCGGGTGCCGTCGCCCTCGACAAACGCCAGCTCATGGCCGCGGCTGTTGTCGGCGCTGACGGCCTCGTGCAGCACCGACTGCAGTGCGTACGACGCCACCATGTAGCCGGCCAGGCGGCCCTTCTCGAGCACCGGCACGCACACGTCGATCACCTCGACGCCAAGGCCGCCGGGCAAGGGCACGAAGTAGCTGCGCGAATAGGCCGGGCCGGACAGGCGCCGGGCGGTGGCACAGGCCACTTCGGCGTCGATGTCGATGTCGTCGCGCGACAGCTGGGTGAACACCGGGGCCCGATACCGCGAGTCGACCGCAGTCACGAGGTCGAAGTTCAGGTCGCGCCGCTCGATGCGCACCAACTCGCGCCGTGCACGCAGCAGTTCGGCTGCGTCGGCCTGCCACTGCGGCAGCGGCGGCTCGTTCCACAGCAGCGCCTGCAGGCTCTGCAGGTCGCGCGCGAGGCTTTGCTTGATGTCCTGTGCGGCAGCACCGGCGGTCTGCTCGACCCGGTCCTGGGCGCGCGAGGATTCGTAGTCGAGGGTGAGCCGTACCAGCGCGGTCTGGGCCACCGCCAGCAGGGCGACCAGCGCACCCCACAGCAGCGCCCGACGCAGGGGGCGGGGGCGGCGGTTGGCGCCGGGCAGGTCGGTGGACATCATGGCATTGTGGGCCTGCCGCGGGTGAAGGTGAAACCCGCGCGTGGCCAGCCTCGACTATTGCGAACTGGCGAGCAAAGCTCATACGCACTTTTGCGCATGACCGGAAGCGCCCTGGTTTGCCACACTGCGAGCCTGATCCGCCCAGGCTCATGCAGCGCGCGCATGAGCTCATGTCTCGCGCGGATCCGGGCCTCGCGCAGGCCCGCTGCAGGCTCCTACAATCGCTCACCCCGCCCCGGCGCCAGCCTTTCAGACAGCTGTCAAGGCGCATCGGATGGCCGGGCGCACACCGCTGACACCATGAAGGATTGCGATGCCCACCGCTGAAGAAAAACGCGCAGAACTGCGCAAGGCCGCCCTGGAGTACCACGAGTTTCCGACCCCCGGCAAGGTGGCGATCGCCGCGACCAAGCAGCTCGTCAACCAGCGTGACCTGGCGCTGGCCTATTCGCCGGGTGTCGCGGCGGCCTGCGAGGAGATCGTCGCCGACCCGGCCAATGCCTTTCGCTACACCTCGCGCGGCAACCTCGTTGCGGTGATCACCAACGGCACGGCCGTGCTTGGCCTGGGCGACATCGGCCCGCTGGCGGCCAAGCCGGTGATGGAAGGCAAGGGCGTGCTGTTCAAGAAGTTCGCCGGCATCGACGTGTTCGACATCGAGGTCAACGAAAAGAACCTCGACAAGCTGGTCGACTGCATCGCCGCGCTCGAACCCACCTTCGGCGGCATCAACCTCGAAGACATCAAGGCCCCCGACTGCTTCTACGTCGAGCGCAAGCTGCGCGAGCGCATGAAGATCCCGGTCTTCC
>CBFGPV010000210.1:0-6808 GCA_965650765.1 uncultured Burkholderiales bacterium | reverse complement strand
GCGCTGCTGCCGCCCACGCTGATCGCCAGCATCTACGGCATGAACTTCCAGCACATGCCCGAGCTGAACTGGCAGTACGGCTACCCGTTCTCGATCGGGCTGATGGCGATGACGGTGATCGCGCCGTTCTGGTACTTCCGGCGCAAGGGCTGGCTGAAGTAGGCCACCGCCTCAGCGCGCCACGACCTGCAGGCGCTCGCGCAGGTCCAGCAGTTGCCGTGCCCAGGCCTGGGCCGCCTGCACCCGGCCCTCGGCGCTGAAGTGGCAGCCACCGGCATCGCGTGCGGTGCCGCTCAGGCGGTCGGTGTCCGGGCCGGGCAGCACCCGCTCGATCGCGCCCGTCGCGTGCAGACGCGCCAGGGCGCGACGCAGGGCGCCGGTGCCCAGGTGGCGGCAGTAGGTCGAGGTGGCCACCACCAGCGGCGCCCGCAGTCCATGTGCGTCGAGGCGCTGCCGCAGGGCGGCCAGGTCGCGCAGGTAGTGGTCAGCGGAAGTGCCTGCAACCATGTCGGCCTCGCCTTGCTGCCACAGCACGGCAGCCACCGGCCAGCCGGTGCGGGCCACGTCGGCGAGGTGACGGTCGAGTTCATCACGCAGGCGCCCCGGCCCGACCCAGGCCGACAGGCGGGTGTTTTCGACCGCCAGCGGCGCCAGCACGACCTGATGCCGCGGCCACAGCGCCGGCCAGGTGTCGACCAGGGCCGTCCACAGCGAGGTGCCGGCCCCGGTGGTGCCGGGCAGCGGGTCGCCCGCCATCACGCACCGGCCCTCGCGCCAGACCGGCACGGGTTGTGCTGCCACCGCGGTCGCGCCGGATGCCGTGACCGGGTCGGCATGGCTCGCCGCATTCGACTGGCCCATCACCAGCACGATCGTCGGTGCCACCAGCGACCCGCAGGCGGGGCCCTGGTCCGCGAGGGCCAGCGCCCAGTCGCCGGGCGGCTGCGCATGGCGCAGCCGGTTCACGGCCGCCGGTGCGAGCCACAGGCCGGCCAGCAGCACCAGCACGCCCAGACACCAGCCGGCCGGCCGCCGGAGTAGCCCCACGGCTGGCGCGGCACAGGGCAGACGGCGCTCCAGCGGCCGCTGCAACAGCATGTGCAGGGCGGTCGCCACCAGCAGGGCCATGGCCGTGGCGGCCAGCACCGCGACGATGCTGCCCACCCTCGGCACCAACGCCAGCATCACCAGCGTGCCCACCGTGCCCTGCACAAGAAACAGCGGATAGGCCAGCGCACCCACCGGCGCCAGGGTCCGGCAAAGCCGGGCCGGCAGGCGCCCGGCCTGAGCAAGCTGCAGCAGGCCCACTCCCAGCGCCGCGATCAGCGCGGCTGCCCAGCCCTGCCACACCACCACGGCCAGCCCGCCCAGGGCCAGCACCAGACGAGCGGGCAGGCTGGCCGTGCCGCCACGCGGGCCGGCGGCATCAGCATCCGCCCCCGCCGCCACGGCGGCACCCAGCACGAACCAGGGCACCCACGGCAAGGCCAGCAGATCGACCAGCCGGCGCACGGTGCCGGCCAGTGGCTCGGGCAGGCCGCCCAGCAGGGCCGCCCCGAGCAGGCTGAGCCCCAGCCAGCCGGCCAGCGCGCGCCACACCCGCTGCGCCTCCAGCCAGCCCGCCTGCCAGACGAACAGCCAGCCCAGACCCACGATCAGGCCGGCCTGCACGGCCCACCAGGCGTCGTCGACACGTGCGATGCCCAGTTGCTGCGGCACCAGCAGCGCATGGCCGAGCAGTTCGCGGGGCGACCGCACCTGGCCGGGCCAGCCCGCCAGTGCCACCAGGCCGCCACACAGCAGCACCGCCACCCAGTACAGCGGCACCAGTCGCAGAGCGCGCCGCAGGCACCAGGTCAGCGGGTCGGGCTGGCGGAGCGTCGAGCGCCACAGGCCATGCCCCACCAGCAGGAACAGGCCTCCCACCCCCCAGTGCGCCACCTGCGGCCAGACGCCTTGCCAGAAGGCCGGCCAGGCCAGCCCCTCATGCACGAGGCGCTGATCGAAGCCCACGCTCAAGGCCAGGGCCAGCGCCCACAGCGCTGCGAGCCCTCGAACCGCCTGCAACGGCTGGGGGTGCATGGGCCAGCTCAGTCGGCCCGGTGCAGCATCGTCCGGGCGAGCGCCCGGCCGCTGAGCCAGGCCCGCTCGATGCCTTGCGCCTCGTCGCCCGCGGCCCAGGCATCACCGCAACTGCCGATGCGCAAGCCAGGCACCCAGCCGCAGGCCGCATCGAGCGGCTGACGCACCTGGGCATAACGCCAGCGGTGCGCCTGGCTGAAGACGGGGCGGGCCAGACGCACGCCCAGGCACTGCGCCCAGGCCTCGATCAGCCGCTGCACCACCGCGGCCGGTGCCGCGTCGAGGTTGTTCGCACTCCATGCGGGGTCGGCATGCAGCACCCAGCGGCTGTCGACCCCACTGACACGTTCGCGCCCGGGCAGCACATCATCGCGCCGCACCTGCGCGAGCACACCCACCGCCGCCGCCAGGTCATCGCCTTGCCAGAGCCACTGCCGTGTCGGCAGGGGGCCCGGCCAGGCGGCCAGCACCGTCCAGCAGGGTTCGCTGCGCACGCGGCGCAGGGCCTCGGCCAGCTCCGGCGCAGCGGACAGCAGGTTGACCGCCTGTTCGGCGGGCGTGGCAACGACCACGTCGTCGAAAGGCCGGTCCAGCGCGTGCTGCGCCGGGGGTGTGCCGCCATCCGGGCCCGGGTGGGCACGGAGTTGCCAGCCTTGGCCATCCTCAGTGCCCGCAGCCTCGCAGGCAGCGATCTCGGTGTCCGTGTGCACCGTCAGCCCGGCCGCGAGCGCGCGCGGCAAGGCATTCATGCCGCCCACCGGCCACCAGGCATCGGGTGCACCGGGGTCGGGCACCACCCAGCCGGCCCGGGCCCACTGTGCCACCTCGGCCTGGAACTCGTCCCCCACGGCCGTGAAACCCGGGGCGCCGTGGTCGAACCGGCCGGCGTCGCTGCGCCGGGTGGCACAGCGCCCGCCGGGGCCCCGGCTCTTGTCGAACACATGCACCTCCTGGCCGGCCTCGCTCAGCACACGGGCGCAGGTCAGGCCGGCGATGCCGGCCCCGATGATGGCCACACGGCGCGCGCTCATGTGCTGGCCCGGCGCTTGAGCCAGCGCATCAGCAGCTTCACCAGCGGCAGCTTTTCGTAAAGCTCCTCGGCCGCGTCCCAGTAGTCGCGGTGCAGCACCACGCGGCCCTCGGCATCGAAGCGCAGGTGAGATGCACCTCGCACCACCTGCGGTCCGGCCACGTGGCGCCGGAACTCGAACAGGAAATCCCAGGTGAGAAAACACTGGTCGCCCTGGGCCACCGCCTCATGCACCACAAAGCGGGGTTGATGCAGTGCCTCGAACATGTGCCGGAACACCCCCTGGGTCGCGGCCACGCCGCGCACCTCGTTGAACGGGTCCTTGAACAGGCAGTGCTCGCTGTAGTGCTGGCCCAGCCGGGCGACGTCGGCCGGCTGCAGGGACTCGAAGAACTGGATCACGCGCGCTACGCGCGGGTCGGCATGTCGGCTCATGGCGGCAAGCTTAGCGCGGCCCGGGCCCTCACAGTCCGGTGGTGCGCTTGACGGCCGCGAAGTAGATGCCGTCATGCAGGTGGCGCAGCGCCTTGAGCCAGCGGGTGAATCGCTTGGGGAAGTGGATCTCGAACTGCCCGCGCTCCCAGCCCCGGACGATCTCGTGGGCCGCCTGCTCCGGCGTGATCAGCGCCGGCATGCGGAAGCGGTTCTGCGCCGTCAGCGGTGTCTCGACAAACCCGGGGTTGATGACCGACACGCCCAGCCCCAGGGGCGCAAGGTCAAGGTAGAGGATCTCGGCGAGGTTGATCAGCGCCGCCTTGGTCGGCCCATAGGCCAGCGCGTTGGGCAGCCCGCGGTAGCCGGCCACGCTGGCCACCAGGCTCAGGTGGCCCTGCCCCTGCTGCTGCAGCACGGGCAGCACGGCATCGAGCAGGTACAGCGCGCCGACATAGTTGACCTGCTGATGGCGCAGCATGTCTTCCAGATCGAAGTCGGTGGCGCGCATCGCGCGGTAGTGGCCCGCACAGTACATCACCAGGTCCACCCGGCCGTGTTCGACCAGGATGCGCTCCAGCGCCTGGGCAGGCGCCTGGCGGTCGGTCACGTCCAGCGGCACGGCCGTGGCACCGCGGTGTTGCGCGACAAAGGCATCGAGCGCCCCGGCATTGCGGGCCGACACCACCACCCGGGCCCCGCGGGCATGCAGCAGCGAGGCCGTGGCGCGGCCGATGCCGCTGGAGGCACCGACCAGCCAGACGGTGCGGCCCTGCCAGTTGTCGATCTTGGGATTGAGCGCCATGAAACTGCCTGCGCCTGCATCAGGGTTTGACAAAACTGAGCGTCACTTCGCCCAGCCGGAATCCGAACTTGCTCATGACGGCCTTGTTGAGCATCACGCGGTCGTCCATCAGGTACATCCAGTCGTCGAACTGCACCTCGTAGACCTTGCCGTCCACCGGCAGGCGCAAGGTGTAGCGCCAGTTGAAGGCGTTGCCGCGCACCTGGCCGGTGGCCTCGCCGACCACGTCGCCGGCGGTGCCGGTGTAGCGGCCGTCGGGCCCGCGCCGCAGGCGCCACACACGCCGCTCGGTGCTGCCGTCGGAATAGGTGAAGGCCTCGTCGAGCACGCCTTCGTCGCCGTTCCAGCTGCAGTCCATCACGACGTTGAAGCGGCGCACGACGCGCCCGGCGCGGTCCTGGAAGATGCCGTAGGCCAGCACCCGGCCGTTGAAGTAACGCGCCAGGTCCAGGGCCGGCTTTTCGGCCGCGTAGTCTTCGATCTGCTGGCTGGCGCAGCCGCTCAGGCTGGCGAGCCCGCCGGCGGCCAGCATCAGGGCGGCCGTGCCACGCAGCATCTGGCGTCGTTTCATCACGATCGGGTTCCTTCCGGTTCCGGATGGCCGGGCTGGCGCATCCACAGCAGGTAAAGCGCGCCGGCAGCACCCAGCTTCAGCACACAGGGCAGCACGCAGTACACCAGCGACAGCGAGCGCAGTGCCGCCTCATCGCGGCTGCCGGCCTCGTAGCCGGCCCACTGCAGCAGCGGCAGCGCCAGCCCCGCGGCCAGCGCGAGATTGAGCTTGGTGGCGAAGTTCCACCAGCCGAAGTAGGCGCCTTCACCTCGCCCGTGCTGGCCATCGCGCTGGATCACGCCGGCAAGCATGGCCGCCGGAATCGTGAGGTCAGCCCCGAGCGCCACGCCGCTGGCCAGGCAGACCAGCGCATACCCCAAGGCGTCGCCCTGGCCCAGCCCGGCAGCCCACACGAATGCCGCGGTGGCCAGCAGCATGCCGGCCAGCCAGGTGGGTGCCAGCCCGAAGCGGCGCACGGCCTTCACCCACAGGCCCACCGCCAGCGCCGCCGCCGCAAAGTAGATCGCCAGGAAGGCCGGCTCCCAGGCCGGCAGCTGCAGGCGGTCGCGGATGAAAAACAGCACCAGCGTGGCCGGCACGGCACTGGCCGTGCCATTGAGCAGGAAGACCAGCAGCAGGCGCCGGAACCCGGCCGAGCCCCAGGGCTGCCAGACCGAACCCGGGTCCGTGCCGCTGCGCGCCTGGGGCCGCGGCGCACGCCCCAGCACCAGCACACCCACCGCCAGCAGCAAGGCAAAGGCCACGCTGGTCACGCCCAGCCCGGCCACCGAAGGCAGCACGCTGGCCACCAGCACGCCCACCAGCGCAAAGCCCTCGCGCCAGCCGACGATGCGGGCGCGCTGGGCATCGTCACCGCCGAGCATCGCACCCCAGGCCTGGTGGATCACGCTCACGCCGCTGTAGGCGAGGTAGGTCAGCCCCAGGCAGGCGGCACACCACCACAGCAGGGCCTGCGTGCCGCGCACGGGCGGGAAGAACAGCAGCGCAAACCCGGCAGCCAGCACCACCGACACCAGCACGGCCACGACCCAGGCGCGCTGCGTGTCGGCCGCGAACAGACGGTCGACGCCGCGGCCGATGAAGGGGTCGGCGACGGCGTCGAGCAGCCGCGCTGCCAGCAGCACCGCGCCCAGCCAGGCCAGCGGCACACCAAAGGCCTCGGCATAGTGGGCGGGCAGCACCACGTACAGCGGCAGCGCCACAAATGCCAGCGGCAGCCCGAGCAGCCCGTAGCTCACGCCCTGCAGCGGCGAGCCGGTCCAGCCCGAGCGGGGCAAAGGTGTCAACGGGGCCGGCCTGCGCGGGGCGGCCGGGGCGGCGAGGGTCATCGTGCCGCCCGGGTGTCACCCAGGCCCAGCAGGTTCACGCGCATCTCGGGCTGTGAGGTGCGGCTGGACAGCCAGATGCCGAAGAACAGGCGGGCAAACTCGCCGTCACCGACTTGTCCGCGCGGCTCGCCGTTGTAGAAGAAGCGGGCCGCTTCGCCAGGCCGGTGCAGGCCCACGATGCGATCACCGTCGCGCACGTCGGGGAAGGTCTGACGCATCGCGTCGAGCCAGCGCTGGCCCTGGGTCGCGTCGACACTGCCGACACGACGCATTTCTTCAAGTGAACGCTCCGCGATGGCCGGGCCGTTGAGGGCGCGCAGGTAGTGCAGCGCCAGCGCAAAACGTTGCTCGGCATAGCGGGCCGGATCGAACTCCGGCCCCACCCACAGCCGTGCGTCATACACCCGCAGGCCGAACCAGGTCAGCCGCGCCGAGCCCTGCAGCCGCGCTTCCGCCAGTTCACCCGCCAGTTCGGACGGTACGGCCGGGCCGGAACTGGCCTGCGCGACCCCACCGGCTGCCAGCCAGCAGGCGCCGGCCGCCAGCTGCACCAGCGC
>CBFGPV010000209.1:0-6833 GCA_965650765.1 uncultured Burkholderiales bacterium | reverse complement strand
CAAGGAAACTTGGGGCGGCCCGGCGTTTCCTTGTGAACGTCCTCGGCCGCACTTCGGCGGCGGCGCTCAGCATGTGTAAGGAGACGCCCGCCGGCCCGACACAGTGCAAAGCCCTTGCACACCGGAGCCCACCTTGAGTCCCGTCCCGTTGATGTCGCGCCGCAAGATGTTGTGGCTGGGCGCATGGCCCATCCTGGGTGCCGCAGCGTCAGCCGCCGACGCAGCCACCGCCTCGCTGCAGGGCCGCACACTGGATGGCCGGGCCTTCTCGCTGGCGCAGCAGCGCGGCAAGGTGGTGCTCGTGATGCTGTGGTCGACCGGCTGCGCGGTGTGTCGTGACATGTTGCCGGAGTTGCGTGCCAACTACGCCGGCTGGCAGGGCAAGCCCTTCGAGCTGGTGACCGTGGCGGTGGACGCACGCCGTGAGGACGTGCTCGCCTACGAAGCGCTGCTGGACCGCCTGGTGCCGATGACCCAGCGCTTTCCGTCGATGTGGCGTCGCGATCCGGCCCACCGGGACAACTTCGGCGCGCCGACGAGCCTGCCCGCAAGCTTCGTGATCGACCGCGAGGGCCGTGTCGTCGAGCAGCGCCTGGGGCGGCTGCCGCCTGACATCTGGGACCGCATCGCCGATCTCATGCCCTGAGGCCGGCATCCTGCCGCGTGCCCGCCCGCGGATGTCAGGCAGGGGCTCCGGCCGAGCTGTCTGCCAGGAAGGGCAGAACCCGTTCGAGCAAGGCTTCGGGTGCCTCTTCGGCAACGTAGTGCCCGCAGGGCAGGGCTTCACCACGCACGCGCGAAGCCACCTTTTGCCACTCGTCCAGCGGCCTGAAGCAGCGATGGACCACGCCCTGCTCGCCCCACAACGCCAGCACCGGCATTTCCAGCCGGCGTCCGGCGTCGCGGTCGGCGCGATCGTGCTCGAGGTCGATCGTCGCAGCCGCGCGGTAGTCCTCGCACAGGCCATGCGCGGCGCCGGGCAGCGCAAGGCAGCGTTCGTATTCCGCGAGCGCGCGCGGATCGAAGGGCGCGAGCCCGGCGCTGCGGTTGCCCATCACGTAGCGCACGTAGCCTGCCGGGTCGGCCTCGATCGTGCGTTCGGGCAGCGGTGCGGGCTGGATCAGGAAGAACCAGTGCCAGTAGGCCCGCGCGAAGGCCTCGCTGGTCTGTTCGTACATGGCCAGGGTGGGGGCGATGTCCAGCAGCACCATGCGCTCGACCGCCTGCGGGTGGTCCATGGCCAGCCGGTGCGCCACGCGCGCGCCGCGGTCGTGGGCCAGCACCGCAAAGCGGGCGAACCCGAGCTGGCGCATCAGGTGCAGCATGTCGTGCGCCATCGTGCGCTTGGCGTAGGCCACGTGTTGCGGGTCGCCGGCGGGTTTCGATGAGGCGCCATAGCCGCGCAAGTCCGCGGCCACCACCGTGTGGTGCCTGGCCAACGCCGGTGCCACGCGGTGCCAGATCGCCGAGGTCTGCGGATGGCCGTGCAGCAGCAGCAGCGGCGTGCCCCGCCCGCCGATGCGGCAGTGGATCTGCACCTCGGTGTCGATCGGTACGGTGCGCTGCACGAACTCAGGGAAGAGCGGATCCATGGGCGAGGCGGTCAGTCATGCGGGAAGACCCGATGGTAGCGGTGTCCCGAGCGGAACCGGCGTGATGCCGGCCCCGTCACCCGCGCATTGCCACCTCACGACACTAGAATCCCGGACACCCGCAGGCATCCGGCGCGCATCGCGTCGGCCACAAGTCGGGCCGTATGAATGTGTGAACTGCGCGGGAGGTAAAGGTGAGCGAAGGTAGTTCGATCCAAAGGCTGGTGTTCAGGCTGATTCCGACGCTCATCGTCATTGCCCTGCTCGGCTGGTGTGCCACCGGCAACCGGGGACGCCAGGAGGCGTTCCAGGCCAAGGTGGAGTTGGTCGAGATGTTCATGCAGGCCGGGTACATCGACAACCCGGGGGCCAACGTCGACCTGGCCCGCGTTGCGCGTCAGGCCGGCAAGACCGGCATGAACCGTGTGCTCTACGAAGGCGCGGCCAGTGCGTCTTTGCCGGCGTTGAAGTGGCTGGTGGAGAACGGCGCCGACCCGCGCGATGTCGGCACGCTCGAGGCCATGCCGCTCCTGCACCGGGCGGCCGAATCGCCGCGCCATGACCGCATGGAATATTTCCTGAGCCTGGGGCTCGATCCGATGCAACGCAACCGCGAGGGGCTCAGCGTGCTCCATGTCGCAGCCCGTGGGGGCCTGGATGATCGTGTCCTGCAACTTCTGCTGTCCAAGGGCCTGAAGATCACGGACGAGACGTCGTTGGGCCAGAAACCCATCCACTTTGCCTCGGTCAAGTCCATCCCGGTGCTGGTGGGCGCCGGTGCCGACATCGAGGCCAAGGACATCAACGGCCGCACGCCACTGCACAACGCCGCGTTCGTCGGGCGAGACGACATCGTGACCGAACTGCTGCGCATGAATGCTTCGGTGTTTGCCACCGACAAGCAGGGCCGCACGCCGCTGCACCTGGCGGCGATGGGCAACCCCAGATCGGTGTACGACAGCCGGGGCTCCTCGGTGGTTGACACCCTGCTGGCCGCTGGTGCGCCCAAGACCGTCCGCGACAACGACAACATGACACCCGGCGAGCTGGCGGCCGCACAGCGCAAGGGTGGCTACCGCAACAACGACTTCCCGAGCAAGCTGTGATCGAGCCGGCCGCAGCCGCGCTCGTGAGCTGGCGGGGCGCGGCTGGTGAACGCTCTGCACGGTGGCGCTCCCACAGCGGCACGCCGGCCCCACGCCGCGCCGTCGCGGCCGACGACACCCTGCCGGCCGACAAGGCCTACCGCCTCGCGTGTGAAGGCACGGCCCTCGTCTGGCAAGGGGACTTCCACAATGCCCGCCAGTTGCTGCAGGCGCTGGCACGCCGCATCGACCGGCGTCCGCACAAGGGGCGCCAGGCGGACGCCCCTGCAGAGTCGACGGCGCAGGCCTTTCATCGCCATCGCCAGGCCCAGGGTCACCGGGCGCGCATCCTGGCGATGCTGGTGCTGCCGGTCGAGCCGGGTCATGTGATCGAGCTGCGCCGCGCCCCCGACGTGCGCGAGGCCTGCGAGGCGGCGTACGGTCCGGCCGACGAGCCCTACCTCGTCTCGCTGCGTGAGCTGCAGGGCTTGATCGGCGCGCACGAGTGGCGTCGCAAGGGGGTGGCCGTGAAGGCGCTCGGCGACGTCATCCATCCGCACTATGGCGTCTTTTCGCCGGTGCGTGGCGAGTACATCGACCTGGTCGCACGCGCGCCGCTGCCGGGCGCCCTGGCACAGCATCCGACAGCGTTCGACATCGGCACCGGCACCGGTGTGCTGGCGGCCCTGCTGGCGCGCCGTGGTGTGGCTCAGGTCGTGGCGACCGACATCGACCCGCGCGCCCTGGACTGCGCCCGCAGCAACCTCCAGCGCCTGGGCCTGGCGCCCCGGGTGCAGCTGCTGCAGGCCGATCTGTTCCCGCCCGGGCAGGCCGGGCTGCTGGTGTGCAATCCGCCATGGGTGCCCGCGCGGCCGACGTCCACCGTCGAGCAGGCGGTCTACGACCCCGACAGCCGCATGCTGCGCGCCTTCCTCGCCGGCGCGCGCGAGCACCTTGCACCGGGGGGCGAGGCCTGGCTCATCCTGTCCGACCTTGCGGAACACCTGGGGCTGCGCACGCGCGCCGAACTCGAGGCCTGGATCGCCGATGGCGGCCTGCAGGTGGTCGGCCGTCTGGACATCCGCCCGCGTCACGGCAAGGCCTTCGACCCGGATGACCCGCTGCACCTTGCGCGCTCGGCCGAGGTGACCTCGCTGTGGCGCCTGGCCGCCCGCTGAACCTGCGCGACCCCCTTGGCGCCGCGCGGCGCGACGATGTGTAACACCGCGCGAAGCTTGTTGACATGTTATGTCACGCCACCTATCGTGTGTGCATCGGGCCAATCGCCAGTGCCCGTCACGAGAGGAGCCATGAAAACGCTGCATGAACAGTTGAGGGGGCTGGACGCGCTGACCGGTGCGGCCATGGGCGGACTGGGCGTGAACCTCCAGCCCATTCCCGGCGAGGTGCCCGTGATCCAGGTGAGCATCGAGGGCCGCGAGGAGCTGCCCATCTTCATCACCTGTTCCGATTCGCAGGTGCTGTGCATGTGCTACCTGTGGGGCGACGACGAGGTGCGCCCTGAACTGCGCACCGACATGCTCGAGACCCTGCTCGACCTGAACCCTTCGGTGCCGCTGTCGTCCTTCGGGCGTGTGGGTCATCGCTACGTGCTGTTCGGCGCCCTGGCGCGCGACGCCCGTGTCGAAGACATCGCCAAGGACGTCGCCGTGCTCAGTGACAACGCACTCGACGCGCTGGAAGCGCTGTCGGAGTTCCTCAAGTAAGCGGAGACCGCCATGTCCGTGATCAAGAAGCTCATGACCCTGCTGCGCGGCAGCGCCCGCGAGATCGGCGAAAGCGTCATCGATGCCAATGCCACCCGCATCTATGAGCAGGAAATCCTCGACGCGAAGCACAGCATCGACCAGGCCAAGGGCGACCTCACCGGCGTGATGGCCAAGGAGATGCAGACCGCCCGCCAGATCGAGAAGCTGCGTGCCGAGGTGCAGCGCTACGAGGGCCTGGCCGTCGAGGCGCTGAACAAGCAGAACGAAACCCTGGCCGAGGAAGTGGCTGCCAAGGTGGCGGCGCTCGAGGCCGAGCTCGACGAGCAGACCAAGGCGCACGCAAGCTATGCCGTGCAGGTCTCACGCCTGAAAGACCTCATCAAGACCGCCGAGGCGCGCATCCGCGAGCACGAGCGCGAGATCGGCATGGCCAAGACCACCGAAAGTGTCTATCGCGCCACCCGTTCGATCTCCGAGAACATCGGCAGCAGCGGCTCGCGCCTGGTCAATGCGAAGGAATCGCTCGAGCGCATCAAGCAGCGCCACGAGGAACTCGCCGACCGTATGACCGCGGCCAGCCAGCTCGACAACGAGTTCGGCCATGGCGCCCTTGAGAAGAAGCTCGAAGCCGCCGGCATCGGCGGGCAGGGCGAGCGCACGCGCCAGGCGATGGAGCGCATCCGCGCCCGCCAGGCCGCTGCAGGACAACCGGCACCCAAGGCCGAGGGATGAGCCCGCGTGCGCCGCGGCATGCCGTGGCCAAGCCGGCCCGCTGGACTGGCTCGGACGATGCGCTCAAGGCCGTGCAGGTGGCTTTCGACGTCGAAGAGGCGGTGCTGGATGCCGTGCGCACGGCCGCCTTCGAGAACAACGTGTCCACCTCCGATCAGATCCGCCGCCTGCTCGACCTGCCCACGTCCACCCGGCCCAAGCGCCCGCGCTTGACCGTGTCGCTCACGGCAGCGGACTATGAGGTGCTGGCAGCGCGCTATGGCGTGCCGCTGGACGACCGGCTCACCATCAAGGAGCGCGTGACCGAAGAGCTGATCCGTTTTGCCCGCCCCGAGAAGGGCACGCGCGCCGCGCGTGCGCCCCGGGCCGGGCCGGCGCGGCGCTGAATCTGCGCGCCGGCAGGGATCACCCTCCCTGCCACACCACACAAGACCAGACAAGATCACATCGAACGGAGGGGACGCATGGGCAGCCTGCTGCAAGCCGTGACGAGCTATCCCACGGCCATCTTCACCGTGCTGCTGAGCGTGGTGATGATCTACTGGCTGCTGGCGATGCTCGGGCTGGTCGATTTCGAGTCCAGCGGCATCGACCTGGACCTCGACGCCCACGCCGACGCCGATGCGGCCGATCTCGGCACCATCGCCAGCTACGTCGTGGCGCTCGGCCTCAACGGTGTGCCGTTCTCGGTGGCCGTGAGCCTGGTGGTGCTGATCGCCTGGACGGTCTCGGCCCTCCTGGGCATGTGGGTGCAGCCACTGGTGCCCACCTGGGTGCTGGGGGTGGTGGTAGGCACCGGCGTGCTGGCGTTGTCACTTGCGGTGGCGGTGGTGCTGACCGCCCGCATCGTGCGCCCGATGCGCGGCCTGTTCGTCACGCACAGCGCCATCGCGAACGCCGCCCTGGTGGGCCAGGCCTGCCGGGTGCTGACCGGCCGCGTCGACGAGCAGGTCGGCCGGGCCGAAGTGGCGCGCCGCGGCGCCGGCATCAACATCCGCGTCTGGGCCCACACGCCCAACACCCTGACCAAAGGTTCGGCTGCGATCATCCTCGAGTACGACGCAACGCGTGCTCGCTACCTGATCCAGGCCGCGCCCGACAGCTGACGACACCGCGGGCGCGCGACTCGCGGAACGATCCAACAAGACAACCGATTCACCGACACCACAGAGGGACCCCATGGAGCCGATTCTCATTGCCATAGGCGTGCTGGTCATCCTGATCTTCGGCATCTTCGCGATGTTCGCGAAGTTCTACCGCAAGATCGAACAGGGCTACGCACTGATCGTCAACACGCTGCGCGCCGAACCCGAGGTCACCTTCACCGGCCGCATGGTCTACCCGATCATCCACAAGGCCGAGCTGATGGACATCTCGGTCAAGACCATCGAGATCGACCGCACCGGCAATGAGGGCCTGATCTGCCGCGACAACATCCGCGCCGACATCAAGGTGAAGTTTTTCGTGCGGGTCAACAAGACCGCCGAAGACGTGCTCAAGGTGGCCCAGGGCATCGGTTGCGAGCGTGCCTCCAACCACGACACGCTCGAAGAGCTGTTCTCGGCCAAGTTCTCCGAGGCGCTGAAGACCGTGGGCAAGGCGATGGATTTCGTCGACCTCTATCAGGCGCGCGACCGCTTCCGCGACGAGATCATCCAGCAGATCGGTGACGACCTCTCGGGCTATGTGCTCGA
>CBFGPV010000208.1:0-6873 GCA_965650765.1 uncultured Burkholderiales bacterium | reverse complement strand
CACCCTCTCCCCAACCCTCTCCCGCCAGCGGGAGAGGGAGTGAACCCCCGGCGCGGCGCGGCAAGCTGATTGTGCGCAGCCCGCCGCCCGACGAACACGGCTTGACCGCGAACACTTTGGCTCTCCCCAGGGTTCAGGATGACGCAGCGCAACAGGCCCACCAGACTGCCACACAGGGATTCCCACGGCGGCAGCACCCGGCGGTTCAGCCGGCGGGGACGCCCAACGGACGCGGGTGGCTGTCGCCTGCGCCCTGGTTCGCATCAGAGAGGTGACACATGCCCATCGACCTATCCAAGACCAGCCTGGACGACCTGGTCGCCATCCACAACGAAGTGCTGCGCAACATCGCGGTGCAGACCAAGGCCAAGCTCGACCAGGGCGTGGCCTCGGTGCACGACTCGCACAGCAGCAACCACTCCAACCACAGCAAGGCTGCCGACCTGCAGGCCCAGATCCTGGAACTGCAGACCCAGCTGGCCCAGCGCGTGCGCTCTCAACCCTGACCCCCGACGGTCCGCCCGCGGCCGCTCGGGTGGACCGATCCCTGACAGCGGCATTGCCGGAGCACGCACATGGATCAGCGCATCGCACCCGCCGACAACCACCGGGCGCCCACCGGCGCCGTGGTCCGGCAGGCCATCCTGAAGGTCGTTCAGCAGTGCAACCTGAACTGCACCTACTGCTATGTCTACAACCGCGGCGACGACTCCTGGCAGACGCGCCCGCCGGTGATCTCGGAGCGCGTGCTGCGCCAGTTTGCGTACCGCATCAACGAACACGCGCAGCGGCATGACCTGAACAGCTTCACGATCGAGCTGCACGGCGGCGAGCCACTGCTGCTGGGCAAACGGCGCATGCAGGCACTGGTCGACCTGATGCAGGCCGAGGTGCATGCCACCCGGTTGCGCTTCAGCATGCAGACCAACGGCCTGCTGCTCGACGAGGAATGGGTCGAACTGCTGGCACGCAACGACATCGGCTTCGGCATCAGCCTGGATGGTCCGCCGCAGTTCGCCGACCGCTTCCGCGTGATGCGCAAGGGCGGTGGATCCACCCAGGCCCTGCTCGACATCATCGCGCGGCTGCGGCGCAGCACCCCGCTGTTCGACCGCTTCTTCAGCGGCTGCCTGTGCGTGGTCAACCCCGAGATGGACGGCGGCGAGCTGGTGCAGTGGTTTGCCGACCAGGGTTTCGATGCCTTCGACCTGCTGCTGCCGCAGGGCAATCACATCAACCCGCCCCAGGGATGGACCGGCGTGGCGCCCTACCGACGCTTCCTGCTCAGCGCCTTCGAACGCTGGTATGCGATGGGCCCACGCGCGCCGCAGATCCGCAAGTTCGAGCTGATGATCTCCGGCCTGCTCGGCGGCAAGGTCTACCTCGACGCGCTGGGGGGCGACCTGCGGCTGCTGTGTGTGGTGGAGTCCGACGGCTCGGTCGGTGTGAACGACGTCGCCCGCCTGTGCGGCGGCGAGTACGCGCACGACGTGATCAACCTGTTCGACCATCCGCTGGACGAACATGTGCACCGCTACCGCATCGAGACCCTGCAGCAGGTCTGCGCCCAATGCCGGGCCTGCCCTCACCTGGCCAGTTGCGGCGGCGGCTACCTGCCCCACCGCTTCAACGGCATCCACTTCGACAACACCTCGCTGTACTGCGATGCCTTGTATGCGCTGTCCGAGCGCATGCTGCGCGCGCTGCGCACCGACCTGCCGCCGCAACTGCGGGCCGAACTGGACGCCCCCGCACACGCCACCGACCTGATGGAGGCCACCCCATGAGCCTGAGCACACCCCAGCTGACACCGCCTGTCACCGGCCGGCCCGTGACGCCCTCCGGCGGCTGCCCGGAGCTGCATCGCAAGCCGCGCACCAGCACACCGGCCTGGACCGACAGCTTCAGCCTGCCGACCGACCCCGCCCCCGACGCCCTGTTCGACACCATCGTCTCGGCCTACGACAGCGGCGTGGCGACCTGGCTGCTGAACCAGCATGGCCCGCGCATCGATGCGGCCAGCGACGGACTGACCCGGGACATCCGCCAGGGCCTGGACACCCCGCTGCCCGCGCGCGCCGGATGGGACCACGCCTTCGGACGGGCCCACCTCGCGCTCAAGGAAGGGCAGGTCGACCCGCTGGACGCCGCGGTGCGCATCGGCCTGTGCCTGCTGCACGCCGGGCGCGCGGCCAGCTGGACCGCCCGACTGCCGGCCACGACGCTGCTGATCGGCGAGCTGGCCGTTGAAGGGGTGGTGGCCGTCGACGCCCAGGGCGCGCACAACGGCTGCGCCACCGTGCGGCTGCACCGCAGCGGGCAGCTGCCGATCGAGTGCCGGCGTGAAGCGCCGCAATCCGCGTGGCGCTTCACGTCACCGACCGCACCGGATCACGCGTATGCGCTGCAGCATGTGGGCCATGGCCGCCACGTGCTGCTGCTGACACGCAGCGCCTTGCCGCTGCAGCAGCCTGGGGGTGAGGTGTTCCAGGCCTGCGATCCCGTGGTGTCACTGACGCCGGACATGCTGCGCTCGCTGCACGCCGGCTTCGATGCGCTGCAACGCAATGCGCCGCAGTACCTGCCGTGGGTCGAGCGGGTGCTCAAGGGCCTGGTGGTGTGCCCGCTGCAGGCGCAGTTCCGGCAGGTCAGCGGCAGCTGGGAGGACGTACCCGGCTATGTGCATGTCTCCAGCCCGCACCCCGGCATCGATGTGGCCGAGATCATGGTGCACGAGTCGGCCCACCAGTATTTCTACATGCTGCAGCAGGTGGGGCCGGTGGACGATGCCAGCGACACCACCCTGTACTGGTCACCCCCGATCCGCCGGCACCGCCCGCTCAGCCGCATCCTGATGGCCTATCACGCGCTGGCCAACGTGATGCTGCTGTACGACGGCGTGCGCCGCCAGCCCCACCCCGATGTGGAGGACAGCTTCTACGTGCGTGCCAACCTGCCGGACCTGCGCGCCGCGGTGCAGGCGCTGGACGAACCGCTGCGCGACAACCCGGCCCTGACCGCCCTGGGACGAGGCCTCTACCAGCCGCTGGCCGATCGGCTGGACACGCTGGACACCCTGGACCACTGAGCCCGCCATGGCCCTCGACGACGGACTCGACGCCTGGCGGCCCGACCCGCGCTGCTACCTGCACGATGCCTGCGGCCTGCACGGCATGGGCCATGCGGCCCGGGTCCTGGTCTGGGCCGGCGTGATCGGCCGATACCAACGGGCCAAGGGCCAGCGGGTGGACATCGATGTGGCCCGCCAGGCCGCGGTGCTGCACGACGTGCGCCGCCTCGACGACGGGCGCGACCCTGCCCACGGTCGACGCTGCCGCAGCTGGATCGACAGCGGCGCCTGCCCCAGGCTGCACGACTGGGATCCGGTGCGGCGTGCGCTTGTCGGCTGGTGCTGCGAATGGCATGTGCCGGCCGATGCCGCCGCACCCTCGATGCCACCCGAGCTGGCCTGCCTGAAGGACGCCGATGCACTCGACCGGGTCCGCCTCGGGCCCGGCCACCTGAACGTGCAGCTGCTGCGCACCGAGTCGGCCGCCACGCTGGTCGACGCTGCGGCCTTTCTGTGCCACGCCAGCCAGGCGCATCCCGACTACCGTCACGACCCATGGACTGCGGTGGCCCGGGTGGCGCGCCACATGGGGCTGTGGTCGGCCTCGTGCGAGCCGCAGCCACTGCCCGAACGGCTGCGCCACTACCGCCTGTGACCGTCATGCGTGCGCTGCATGCCGACCTGCGCGCTGACGACCCGGCCCGGGTGCGTGCGATCTGCGCGGCGCTGGTCGGCAGCGGCGGTTGTGTGCTGCACGGCAGCAGCGCCTGGCCCGCCCTGGAGCGGCTGGAGCCGCGCCAAGCCAACGACGCGGCCAAGGCCAGCGGCAACATGCTGGGCCTGTATGCCAGCCGCAATGTCGAGGTGGCCTTGCTGCATGCCGTGCTCAACCGCCCCTACCTGCAGGCCACGCTCGGCTCCTACCGTGTGGCCTACCGGATCGAGGGCACCACCCGCCACCTGCAAGCCAGTGCCGAACTGGCCGCGCTGCTGCGCCGGCGCGAACCCTGCGTGTTGACCGACGGCCATGTCTATGCCTTGCCGATGACGGCGTTTGCCGAGGCGCAAGGCGACGAGTTCGTGGCATTGCAGCCGGTGCGGCCACTGGCCACATTACGCGTCGCAGCCCAGCTGGGCGAATGGGTGTTCGACGCACTGGACAGCTGAAAACATCACATCAATCTTCTCATTTCATAGCCAGCATCAGGCTTGCCTGCCTATGGGGCACGGCCATAGAATCTTCTCGTTGATCATTTCATAATGAGATGCGACCCCGCAAACAGATTGCCCGCGACCAGCTCGCCGTGGTGCTGGCCCGGCGCGGCCCGATGGCGGCCACGGCGCTGGCAGCCGAGTTGGGCGTGAGCGTGCCCACGCTGCACCGCATGTTGGCCGAGGCCCGCGAACAGGTGCTGAGCGCGGGCCGGGCGCGCCGAGCGCGCCATGCCCTGCGTCGACCCTTGCGTGGTGCGCCGGCTGACCTGCCGCTCTACGAGGTCGACCAGGCCGGCCAGGCCCACCCGCTCGGCACCCTGGTGCCCATCCATCCCGAAGGCACCCATCTCGACCTGAGCCCCACTGCCTGGCCGGTGCCCGAAGCATCACGCGACGGCTGGTGGGACGGCCTGCCCTATCCGCTGCACGACATGCGGCCGCAGGGCTACATGGGTCGGCAGTTCGCGCGTTCCCTGCACCGGGACCTGAGCGTGCCCGACCAGCTCGACGAATGGTCGGACGACGACGTCCTGGTGGCCCTGAGCCGCCACGGCCACGACACCAGCGGCAATCTGGTGCTCGGCAATGAATCGGTTGAACGCTGGCTGGCCCACAAGCTGCAGCACGCCGCGCCGCTGGATGACACCGCGCTCGGGCCGGCCTATGCCCGGCTGGCCGAGCAGGCCGTGGCCAGCGGGGTCGCCGGCTCCAGCGCGGCTGGCGAGTTTCCGAAGTTCACGGCCTTGCGCGAGCGTGAGGGCCAGGCCACACCGCACGTGCTGGTGAAGTTCTCGGGGGCCGACAGATCGGCCACCGTGCAGCGCTGGTCGGATCTGCTGGTGGCCGAGCACCTGGCCGTGCAGGGCGCGTCACGCCTGCCGGACACGGCGGTGGCTGCCACCCGCATCGTCATGCATGCGGGCCGCACCTTCCTCGAGATCGAGCGGTTTGACCGGCACGGCCTGCACGGCCGCAGCGCGCTGTGCAGCCTGGGCACGGTGAATGCCGCGCTGGTCGGCGACGGCTCGACCGACTGGACACGGCTGGCGCAACGCCTGATCGGGCTGGGGCTGCTCGAACCGGCACACGCACTCGGCGTCGAACGGCTGTGGTGGTACGGCCGGCTGATCGCCAACACCGACATGCATCCCGGCAACCTGAGCTTTCGCCCCGGCACACCGCTGGTGCCGGCCCCCGTGTACGACATGCTGCCGATGCGCTACGCGCCGCTGCCCGGCGGCGAGGTGCCCGAGCGCGAGTTCTCGCCGCCTGCGCCGCTGCCGCCCCAGCGGGCCGTGTGGCAGACAGCCTGCGCCGCCGCCCTCGCGTTCTGGCATGAAGCCGCCCGCGACAAGCGCATCAGCACGGCGTTCCGGGCCATCTGCCAGTCCAACCACGACCGGCTCGCTGCCCTGGCCGATCAGGTGTGATGCCCAGTCAGGGCCGTCAGCGCCCGGCCCTGAACTGGCTGGGGGTGGCACCGGCCGCCTTGCGCATCAGGCGCCGCAGCGCCGTCGCATCACCGTAGCCGACTGCCGCAGCCACCTGCTCGATGCTCATGCGGCTCGATTCGATCAACTGGCGCGCTCGACTCAGCCGCACGCTTTGCACCAGCGCCAGCGGACTCTGCCCGGTGGCCGCACGCACGTGCCGCGCCAGGGTGCGCGGCGACATCGCGAACTCCGCGGCCAGCTGCGCCACACCCGGCGGTGCCGGCAGCGCCGCTTCGATGCGCTGGGTCAGGCGGCGCACCAGCTCATTGCCGCTCGACAGCATGGCCGGCACCACAAACGGGGCCTGCGCCTGGCGCGCGTCGATCAGCAGCACTCGGCCGACGGCATCAGACAAGGCCACGCCGCCTCGGCTGCGCAGCAGGTGCAGCATCAGGTCGGCCTGCGCCAGCGCGGCACCGCCCGTGGCCACCGGGCCGTCACTGCAGACCATGCGGTCAGCCTCGACACGGCAGGTCGGCGCGAGGCGCCGCAGCTCGGGTGCCAGCCACCATGAGGTCGTGGCGCGGCGCCCGGCCAGCACGCCCGCCTGCTGCAGCAGAAACACGGCCGAGCACGACGCCGCCACCGACCCGCCCCGCGCAACATGCCGCCGCAACGCCTCGACCACGCGCACGGCGTCCGTATCGGCCAGCCTTGCGGCCAGGCGCGCGGGGTGATCCACGCCCAGGCCCGGAATGATCCAGGTGCTGCGCCCATCGGACGGCCGCGCAGCCAGCGCGCGCGTGGGCAGGCACAGCCCGCTGCTCAGCGGCACCGCCCCGCCACCCGGCGCTCGCACCTGCCAGCGGGGCATGGGCAGCTGCAGCCGCGGCGCCAATGCGGCGGCAGCCTGCAGCATGTCCAGCGTCACGGCCACGCTGGAGGCATGCGCACCGGGCAGAACGATCACCGTGAAATCTGGCATGGCAGAAAACGCATGAAACACGTCAGAAGCGACGCTTTCAGTGTAGCGGGCAGCATGCTGCAATGTGTTCACCTCTGCTGCATCGACACCCAACCATGCCTGACCTGACCCACTGCCTTGCCGCACCGGCCGACGCACTCACCGACTTCACCCGCCGCGACATCACGCTG
>CBFGPV010000207.1:0-6887 GCA_965650765.1 uncultured Burkholderiales bacterium | reverse complement strand
TGCAGCGCTCCAGGGGGTCGGTGTAGCACAGCAGCCGGCCTTCGCCGTCCCACTGGTAGCGGTGCATGCTGCCGTCGGGCTCGTGCACGCCCAGCAGGCGGCCGGCGTTGTCCCAGACGTATTGCGTCACCTGACCGAGGGCGTTGCGCTGTTCGAGCAGGCGGCCCAGGCGGTCATGCACGAAGGAGGTGGTGTGGCCCGAGCAGTCGGTGTATGAGGCCAGCAGGCCCTGGGGGTCCCAGCTCAGGCGTTTGACGCCACCGCGTGCATCGGTCACCTGAGTGGCCAGCCCGCGCTCGTCATGCACGAAGCGGGTGGTGCGGCCCAAGGGGTCGATGCTGGCGCTCAGGTTGCCGCGCGGGTCGTACTCGCGCCGCCAGGCGTGGCCCAGCGCGTCCTGCAGTTCGACGGGGCGGTCTGCCGCGTCGTACACGATGGTGGTGCGCCGGCCGGCCGCATCGACCACGGCAATGAGGTTGCCGCGGGTGTCGAACTGGTAGCTGGTCTGGCGCCCGAGCGCGTCGATGCTGGCGCGCGGGTGACCGTTGGCATCGAAGGGGGTCTGCGTGCGAACGCCGTCCGGGCCGGTGATGGCCACGATGTCGCGGCGCTCGTCGTACTCGTAGACCGTCTGGCGCCCGAGTTCGTCGGTGATGCGGGTGGCACGCAGGCGGTCGAGGTACTCGAAGCGCAGGCCGGCACCGTCGGCTGCGGCGTACGAGCGCACCACCCGGCCATGGGGTGCGTGGATGTCGTACTCGGCGCAAAAGCGCGAGCCGTCCCGGCGGGTGTAGGCGGTGAGCACGCCGCCGAGCCACTCGTAGCGCCGGGCCTGGCCGGATGGGTCAGTCGCTTCGGCCAGCTCACCCTGCGCGGTGTAGGTGTAGCGTGCCAGCCAGACCAGCGGGGCACCCGGTGAGCTGGACAGTGCTGAGCGGTGGCCATGGGTGCCTACGCCCAGCAGCCTGCCCTGGGCATCCCAGTGCAGGTGAAGCTCGCGTCCTGTGCTGTCGGTCAATGCGTGAGGCCGCCATGCGGCGAAAGGGTCGTCAGGCGGCTGGGCGTAGTGCAGCGTCACCCGGTTGCCGTTGGCGTCATGTATCTCGGCCAGCGGCAGTGAAAACAGGTCTTCGCGAGCGCGCACGAAGCGCTGCGTGCGGCCGTCCTTGAACAGCACCTGCCACTCGTGTGCCGTGGGCCGGCTCAGGGTGAACTGCTCGTAGGCGTCGAAGTGCTGGCTGGCTTCGGCGATCCAGGGCAGGCGCACCGCCCGCCCGGTGGGGTCGTGATACACGATGCCGTCCGCGCTGAGCTTCAGTTCGACCGACAACGTTGTGCTCCACCCCCGGCCGAACCAGCCTGAGCGCACGTCCCCCGAGCGGTAGCTGCGCTCCCACGCCAGGGCAATGGGCCCGGGGAGGTCGAAGTCAGCCTCCTTGAGCGACTTCTCGCCGGTGGCGATGATCACGGGCTGGCTGGTGGCGCAGGCACACTGGGTGGCGTTGCCGCGCGGGCCGGTGCCGTTCTCGACCGGGCGGGATGAGTTCTCCCTGCCCGTTGACTCCTTGGACCGCTTGGGCAGGGCCCTGCCGAGTGCCGCCAGGATGGCGGCCAGGCCCACGCGTGTCAGGAACTTCGCCAGATTCTGCCGCTCGGCGGCGATCTGCGCGTCGCTCATCGGTTGGGTCCAGCGATTCATCATCGCCGTGAACTCTTCGGTGGCCCCCGCCGTCGACTGGATCACGGACTTCACCCGCATGGCGGCGGCGGCACCCCCGGCCAGCTGCCCGACCACAGGGATGGCGCTGGCGCCCATCAGTGCTGCGGTCTGGCCCAGCGCGATCAGGGTGTCGGTCGACATCAGTGCATCGAGCATGGCCTGGCCTTCGCCGACCGCGGCGTCGGCGAAGTCGGCTGCGCTCAGGCCGCCGACGATCTTGCCGCCGTTGTTGGCCACGTTCTGGACGGCCTCGGGCAATAGTGACCACACGGCATTGACGGAGCTGTCGACGGCGTGCATGACGGCGTTGCGGGCTTCGATGAACACACTTTTCGTCCAGGACAGGAAGCCGTTGTCGCCGTTGTGCTGCAGGGTGTGGACGCCGCGGATGACGCGCGGCGAGTGCAGACCGCGCCCCATATACGTCTGGCGATGGGCAACCTGCGTGCCATGGTCGAACACGGTTCCTGCCGGGTTGTTCAGCTTGGTGCTGTTGTTGGTGTGCTCGTCCAGGCCAATGTTGCCGCTGCTCTTGAGGAAGACGGGATCCTGAGGCTGATTCACCGTGGCGTTCGAGTGCTGCGTGACCAGGTCACGGCCGTCGGTTCTGACGTTGGTAGGCATGTCGCGATTGCAGATCAGTCGATGTGAGGGGAGCGCTCGATCGCGCAGGCCGCCAGCGAGCCGTCAAATGCATCGACGGACCAGTGCAGCACGGTGTTCACCCTGCCGATGCCCAGTGCGTGGTGGCGGGCCACCAGCACCCAGGCCATTGGCGCAGCCGCGACGCCGGTGTTCCCGGTCAGGATCGCGGGCTGCCAATGCGACAGGCTCGACGTCGCATAGGGGACGACGCTCGACTCCAGTGCGGCAGACTCCTGCCGCGCACGCCAGGAAGATCCGTCCATGTCGCTCAGCAGGTGGCTGATCTGAGAGGCCTGCAGCCGGGCGTTGTGCATGGCGACGCGCATGGTCTCGGCCAGGACGGCGCCCGATTCATACGGGGAGAGCTCGTCGGGTTTCACCGGGGGCTCGGCGCGAGGCAGTGCACCCACGCATGGTCGGTGCAGCGCAAATGCGCCTGGTGGCATGGCCTGCACGTCGGGCACGCGCTGCAGCCAGGTGCACACGGCGCCTTCGCCTGCCACGAAACCCTCGGCATGCCCTTCGCGCAGGAGCACATCGTCGCGGGCAAGCCGTTCCAGCTGGCCTGGCTCGCACAGGCTGTCGACGGCGGCGATCAGCACGTGCTGCAGGTCCTGGCCTGCATCAAGGCGATCCCAGGCGTACTTCAAGGCGAGCCACGGCGTGGCCGAGCCGCCGTGCAGCACCAGGCGGTCGCGCTTGAACTGCGACCAGGCGGGCATGCCGTCGAGCCAGCGCCCCCACGTGTCGCCAGCTTCGCGGGCCTGGGATTCGTCGAGCCAGGAGGGGACCACCAGGATCTCCAGTGACTGCACGTCCCCGTTGGAGGCCGAATCGGCCGGGTCGACGGCGTGCTCAAGCGCCTCGGCCGTGGCCGACGCGAGCATGGTCATCAGGCGGGACGCCCCGGCCTGATCCGCTGGCAAGGCAGCGCAGCGTGCGACGGTGACCGGCGCCGCCTGGTCCGGGACCTTGACGCGCTGCAGCACGCGGACGTCACCCACCCAGGACGCCAGGGTTTCGTCGACCGACGTGCCCAAAGGAGAAACCATGCCGTACCGGCGCAGGTGCCAGACGACATCTGGACGGGGGCGTGCGTCGAAGCGACGCAAGAAAGAAGCAGGCGACATGTTCATGAGTCAGTGAGTGCAGGCCGGGTGACCTCGATCTGATGCAGCAGACCGGCAGGCGTGCGGGCAGGAAAGTGCGCGCGCCAGGTCAGCGACATCCGATCGAGATCGGGCTCGATGGTCAGCGTGTCGTAGCGCAGGGCCTCCGGCGAAGAAAGCTGGTGTTCACGAGTGGTGCGCACCGCCAGGTCCAGGTGCGGCATGGCAGCCTGGATCACCGGGCGTCGGGCGAGGTGCACCAGCGAGATTTCGGTGCCCGGTGCGGGTGGAGCCTCGAACTGGAGTTCGGGGTGGGCCAGGTTGTAGAAGCGAGGATGGAAGTCGCGCGGCGGACGTGGCATGCGGTGGGCCCGCCACACCTCGTCATAGGTGCCGGCATGGCGCTTTCTGTGCGGCGCGGTGGTGGGCCAGGGGCCAAACGCGGCGGGGTGCTGACCGGCGCGCCCGTAGTGCGCAGGGTGCGTGAGGGACTCCAGCCAGGGCAGGGCTTCGACAGGTGCGCTTCGGTCCACCGTGGCGATGCCTCCTTCCCAGTCGGCCACTGCATAGGTCAAGGGAACCCGCTTGACGGTGCGCGCCAGCGCATGCGGCCGTACGCCGAGCATGCCCAGTCGCCAGCGGCGCGGCGCATGGGCCCGCAGCGCCACGACCCGTTGTCCGATCCGCAGCCCGGCGTCGACGTGGGCACCAGCGTGCCCGTCGGGCGCGGTGGCATAGCCGGCGACCAGCACGTCGAAGGCCGGCTTGTGCGGAGAAAGCTCGTGGTCGAGCCAGACGATCTGTTCGTTCACGCGTTTGCCCAGTGCTTCGCGTTGCGTGTCATCGAGATCGAGCGCACCCAGCATCCGCTGATCGGAAGACAGCCGGATGGGGGCCTGGTCTTCGGCTGCAGCGAGGCGGTTGCTGCTGAGGCGCCAGGTGCACTTGACCAGCAGCAACCATCCGGCGCGACCTTCGAGGTCTTCGAGCGGCACGATGGCAGCCGGCAGAGGCGTGCTATTCAGCAGCAAGCATGTCATCGGCAAACCCGGCAACACTCAGGGCTGACATCTGGCGTCGCGCAACGTCGAGCGCGTCGAGCGACAGGGCGTGTCGGGCGAGTGCGGCTCTTTCGACATAGAGCCACTGACGCATCGGATGGGTCAGCTGCATCATGGTCGGGCTCAGTGAAGGAATCGGGCGGGCATGCAGGGAGCCATCGCGAAAGCGCAAGGTCCGAGCCTTGGCCGGATCGGTGAAAAGCTGTTCCATCACCCAGTCGCACCGGTCGGCATCGTTGGTGATGCCCACATGCGAGCGACGACAGGCACTCAGCAAGAGCGCCCGCAGCGCACGCGACTTCGCTTCGGTGTGGTTGGGGTGACAGCGTGCCTCGACCGGCACCTCGCCCAGCGTGACCAGAAGCAGGTCGGCCTGCTCGGGTGTGACCGGGCCGTCCTGGCGGGCCATTCGCGCGCAGGCATCCACGATGCCGTCAAGGTAGCTGCCCAGCGCCAGGACACGAAACCGGTCGACATCTGCCAGGCCCTCGTGCTGCAGGAGTCGATCGCAGGACGGGCGTGGTGCGCGCGCCATCATCACGGGCCATGCCCACGAGGGCTCGCTGACGGCAAGGTAGTGCTGCAACAGCTCGTCAGGGGCAAGGTACGGTGCGACGCGAACGATGGCCAGGGCATCCGACTGCCGCTGGCGATCGTCTGATTTCAGGCCCTGCGCGACAAGCTCGCGTGTGCTGTCGGCGGGCTGGCCCATGCAGGCGAGGGTCCAGTGCGCCAGGGAGCGAACATCGGGCTGCGAGGCGTCCTTCAGCAGCGCCTGCACGTCTGAGATCAAGGCGCGGGCGTCGGTACGCCCTGCCAGTTCGAGGGCCAGGCGCAGCAACTCGGGGTGTCGCTGCGCCTGCCTGAACAGGCCAACCACATGGGTGCCCACCTGCGGAAACACGTCGGACGTCGCTGGAAAGAACCACAGCGCATCACGCACACCGGCTGGGGCCTGCGGCTGCAGCCGGCGCACCAGGTCGAACCAGTCCGGGTCACCCGACTGAATGGCCAGCGCCGTCCGAAAGAAGCACAGCTCGTCGAGCGTGGTCGGGCTGGCCTCGGCCAGCATCTTGTCCAGCACGGCAGAGGCCTGGCCCGACTGAATCGCAGCACTGCGAACCGCCTGGTCCAGCTGTTCGTCGCACACAGCCAGCGCGGCCAGTGACTTGCCCGGATGTGCGGCGATCTGCACCCGGCGACGACGGGCCCGAAGACCCCGACGGATGGTGTCTTCCAGCAGCCTGGGCATGCCGTCCATGCGGCGCGGGAGAGCCGACGGAAGTCGCAGCGGCTCAATTGAGGTCAATCGACCCTCCCTCGATTCGGTGGGATCCGTATGCGGCGGACAGGATTTCATTGCCCAGGATCTCCACCCGCCCATCGACGGTGACCCGAACGCTTGCGTCGCCACAGGCCAGCTCCACGCTGGCCACACCGGCCAGCTTGAGCCGGGAGGCCGAGATGCTCAGCGTGCCGGATGCCTCGTCAAGTTCGAACATCGGGCCGGCATCTTGCGCATCCGTGGGCCATGCCGCGGTCACCAGGGGTGGGCAGCCCGGCGCATGCAGCAGGCACACCTGCTGCGACGGCCGGATCAGCGCAATGTGAGTGGAGATGATTGCGTCGACGAGGTGGTCGTCGCACCGGACCTGACAGGTGCGCCCTGTGACGCTGACCACGACCCCGACGGACTGGCTGCACTGAGGCTGGGCTGCGGCGCCAGCGCGTGAAAGGGCAAGGGCGTTCATGGCGGGCCTCAGTTGTTGTTGATGTTCGGGCTGATCAGGTTGATCTCGTCGGTGCCGCTCAAGGTGAGCTTGGCTCCGGAGATCTCGATGGAGCCGTCCGACTTCATCACCAGAGAGGACTTGCCGACAGTGATGCTCAGCTCGGTGCCGGCGGTGATGCTGTAGTTGGTCCCCACCTGCGTGCTCTTGGCCACCCCGACCGCCGTGTTCATCATCGCCCCCACGTTCAGGCTGTACCCCAGCCCGACGTTTTCCATGCGCCCGAGCCCGACGTTCTGCATGTAGGCCATGCCGATGGTCTCGGTCTTGGTCTTGCCGACCTTGATGCTCCAGTTCTTGCCGATGCTGTCCTTCTCGTTCTTGGCGACCTGCTTGCTGCGGTTGGCCCCGACACTCAGGCTGTCGTTCTGGCCCACCTTCTTGCTGCGGTTCACCCCGATGGCCACCGTCTCGTTGGCGCCCACCACTTCGCTGCGGTTGGCTCCGATGGCGATCGTCTCGTTGGCCCCCACCGTCTCGGTGCGGTTCACGCCGATGGCGATGGTTTCGTTGAGCCCGACGTCCTCGGTGCGGTTGTCGCCGATGCTGATGGACTCGTTGT
>CBFGPV010000206.1:0-6932 GCA_965650765.1 uncultured Burkholderiales bacterium | reverse complement strand
CCCCCGCGGGGCTCAAGGAAACTTGGGCCGGCCCGGCGTTTCCTTGAGAGCGCTTGCGAGTCCCTCAGCCATCACGCCTTCGCGAAAGATGCGCTCGTCCATCGTGCGCAAGGCCGGCGACACGCGCACGGGGGCGCCGCAGGCGTCCAGTACGTCGCGCTGCAGGTCGATGCCGGGGGCGATCTCGGTGAGCACCAGGCCATCGGCGTCGAGCACAAAGACGGCGCGCTCGGTGATGTAGGTCACCTCGCGTCCCAGGCGGTGCACATAGGGGCCGTTGAAGCTCAGGTGGCCCACCTGCGGCACGAGCTTCTTCACCCGGCCTTCGCGCACGATGCGCAGCCGCCCGTCGCCCGCCGCCACCTCCAGCCCGTCCGCGGTGAGCGTGCCCATGAACACCACACGGCGTGCGGTCTGCGTGATGTTGATGAAACCGCCCACGCCGGCCACCTTGGTGCCGAAACGGCTCACGTTCACATGGCCTTCGGGGCTGAACTCGGCCAGCCCGAGGAAGGCGATGTCGATGCCGCCGCCGTCGTAGAAGTCGAACATCGCGGCCTGGTCGATCACCGCTTCGGGGTAGGCGCTGGCACCGAAGCTGAGCAACTGCGCCGGCGTGCCGCCGATCGGGCCGGCCTCGACGGTCAGCGTGAAGCGGTCGTGACCTTCCTCGCGGGCGATGTCGCCCAGGCCGGCCGGCATGCCCACGCCCAGGTTCACGACCGGATCGTGCAGCGCCTGCAAGGCCAGGAAGGCACGTCGCTGCACGATCCGCCGCAGGTCGAGCGGCGGAGGGGCCGCGGCGGCAGCATCGGCAACATGCCGGCCCTGCGCCCAGCCCTCGCTGGTGTAGGCCGGGTTGTGTGCTTCGCCAAAGGTCATCCAGTGCTCGGTGGGGTCCTCGCACACCACCACATGGTCGACCAGGATGCCGGGAACGCGCACGAGGTTGGGGTCCAGCCGGCCGGCCGGCACGATGCGCTTGACCTGCGCAATCACGATGCCGCCGCTGTTGCGTGCGGCCTGGGCCATGGCCAGCAGGTCCTGGTGGAAGGGCTCGTGCTCGGTGGTGAGGTTGCCGCGTTCGTCGGCGGTCGTGGCGCGGATCAGCGCGCAGTGCACCGGCATGGCCGGGTAGAAGAGTTGCTCCTCGCCCCCCAGCGTGACGCGCTCGACCAGCTGCTGTGTCGTGCGCGGTGTGAGTCGGCCGCCGTCGTGACGCGGGTCGACGAAGGTGTGCAGGCCGATGCGCGTGACCACACCGCTCTTGCCGCCGGCGATCGCCCGGAACAGGTGGGCGATGACACCCTGGGGCCAGTTGTAGGCCTCGATCTCGTTGCGCTCCACCAGCTCGCCCAGCCGCGGCGCCGAGATCCAGTGGCCGCCGATCACCCGCCGCACAAGGCCGGCATGACCGAAGTGATTGACGCCGCGGGTGGCGCGGTCGCCTTGCCCTGCCGCGTACAGCAGCGTGAGGTCGCGGGGGGCGCCATCCGCCAGGAAGCGGCGCTCGACGGCATGGGTGATGGCTTCGGCGTGGCCCGCGCCGACAAAGCCGGCGGTGGCCACGGTCCAGCCGTCCTGGATCAGGGCGGCGGCTTCAGGGGCGGTCAGGACATGCATGCCTGCCAGTATCCGCCGGCTGCCGCGCCCGTGCTGTCACCTGCGTGGCGTCGCCTCAGGCCGGCTGGAGCACACCCGGGCGGCCGCGTTCCATGCCGCAGAACGCGTAGTCGACCTCCGGCACCCGGCCCGAGACGATGTCGGCAATGGCCGCCGCCGACCCGCATGAGTGCGTCCAGCCCAGCGTGCCGTGGCCGGTGTTGAGAAACAGGTTGCGCACGCGGCTGCGGCCGATGTAGGGCAGGTTGGACGGTGTGGCCGGGCGCAGGCCGGTCCAGTACTGGGCATGCTGGCCGTCGGTCATCTGCGGGAACAGCTCACGCACCCGGCGCACAATGGCCTCGCAGCGCGTGAGGTTGAGGTCGGTGTTGTAGCCATTGAGTTCTGCGGTGCCGGCGATGCGCAGCCGGTCGCCCAGCCGCGAGAACACCAGCTTGTATTCGTCGTCGGTCAGCGAGACCGAGTACGAGTGCTCGGGCGAGGTCACCGGCAGCGTGACCGAATAGCCCTTGGCCGGATAGATGCGCAGCGACACGCCCAGTTCGCGCGCCATGGCCTGGCTGAACGAGCCCATGCACAGGACATGCGCATCGGCGCTCAGGTTCATCACCTCGCCGGCGGCGGTGGCGATGCGCACCGAGCGGATCGCATCGCCCTCGCGCTCCAGGCCCAGGATGCGCGTGTTGTAGAGAAAGCGCACGCCAGCCGCCTCGGCCAGTGCCGCCAGGCCCCGGGTGAATTTGTGCGCGTCGCCCGATTCGTCGCTGGGCGTCATGCTGCCGCCCACGATGCGATCGCGGCACTGGGCCAGTGCGGGCTCGATGGCCACGCATTCATCGGCGGTTTTCATGTCGAGCTCGCAGCCGTGCTCGCGCATCACGCGGGCGGGCTCCTGGGCCGCGTCGAACTCGGCCTGGCTGGTGTAGAAGTGCAGGATGCCCTGTGTGAGCTGGTCGTACTGCAGGCCGGTGCGCTGGCGCAGCTCGCGCAGCGTGGCCCGGCTGTACAGGCCCAGGTTCACGATCTGGCGGATGTTGTGGCGCGTGCGCCCGGGCGTGCATTCGCGCAGGAACTGTGCGCCCCAGATCCACTGGTTGAGGTCGGCGCGCAGGCGGAACAGCAAGGGTGCGTCCTCACGCATCAGCCATTTCAGCACCTTGAGCGGGGCGCCGGGGTTGGCCCAGGGTTCAGCGTGAGAGACCGAGATCTGTCCGCCATTGGCAAAACTGGTTTCCATGCCGGCGGCGGGCTGGCGGTCGATCACGGTGACCTCGTGACCGGCCTGATGGAGGAACCATGCGGTGGTGACGCCGGTGACACCGGCACCCAGAACGATGACTTTCATGGAGCGCTGCTTTCTCTCGAACAGAACGTGAGATGAACGAGCGCATGCGATCCGGACATGAAAAAGGGAGCGCACGCGAAACTCGCGCCGCTCCCGCTGTCCTTGGTACCTGAGAGATTCGGGCGGGCACCTGGCCGCCGTTGCTCCTTCGGTGGGAGGCACTGCCAGGGGCAGCCGCTCCGCTCTCCAGCATCGACTGGTTGTCAGGTTCAGTACGGGGCCTGAGCGAGTATGGGAGGTTGCGCCTTCGGCGGCCCGCCGTCACATGTGACCGGCAGGGCTCTCTCCTGAACCTGGACGCAGTGTAACGAGCCGGAATTGCCGGTGTCAAACCCGAGCCGCCGCAAAACCGGTAGCATTTCGGGTTTGCGCGCCGCCCGGCGCGTGCTGGCCCGACCCGCCCCGGCTGCGCCGATGCCGCGGTCAACGGCCTCCTGGAGTCCTTTCGTGTCTTTCGCCCCTGAAACCCGGCGCCGCCGGACCTTCGCCATCATTTCCCACCCTGACGCGGGCAAGACCACGCTGACCGAAAAGCTGCTGCTGTTTTCCGGTGCGATCCACATCGCCGGCTCGGTGAAGGCGCGCAAGGCCAGCCGGCATGCCACGTCCGACTGGATGGAAATCGAGAAGCAGCGTGGCATCTCGGTGGCCAGCTCGGTGATGCAGATGCTCTATCGCGATCACGTGATCAATCTGCTCGACACCCCCGGCCACAAGGACTTCTCCGAAGACACCTATCGCGTGCTCACGGCCGTGGACTCGGCGCTGATGGTGATCGACGCCGCCAACGGCGTGGAAGCGCAGACCAAACGGCTGATCGAGGTCTGCCGCCAGCGTGACACGCCCATCATCACCTTCGTCAACAAGATGGACCGCGAGGGCCGCGACCCGATTTCGCTGCTCGACGAGATCGAGGCCGAGCTGGGCATGCCCTGCGTGCCGATGACCTGGCCGGTCGGCCAGGGCAAGGCCTTCGGCGGCATCATCAACCTGCGCTCGCAAAACATGCGCCTGTTCAAGGCGGGTGCCGACCGGGTCACCGATGACGAGGTGGTGCCGTTGAGCGAGGCGGCCACGCTGCGCCAGCGCTTTGGCCATGACTATGAACTGGCCGAGCAGAACATCGAGCTGCTGGGGGCCGCGGCGCCGGCCTTCAACATGGAGGACTTCCTCGCGGCACGCCAGACGCCGGTGTTTTTCGGGTCGGCCGTCAACAACTTCGGCGTGCAGGAAGTGCTGGACGCCCTGGTCGACCTGGCGCCGCCCCCCGGCCCGCGCGTGGGCCTGACCGGCAGCAGCTCGCGCACCGTGGCGCCCGACGAGGAGCAGTTCTCGGGCGTGGTCTTCAAGGTCCAGGCCAACATGGATCCGTCGCACCGCGACCGCATTGCCTTCGTGCGCGTCTATTCCGGTCGTTATGCGCAGGGCATGAAGCTCAAGGTGCAGCGCACCAGCAAGGAGCTGCGCCCCACCAGTGTGGTGACCTTCCTGTCGCAGCGACGCGAGGCGGTCGACGAGGCCTATGCGGGTGACATCATCGGTTTCACGACCCACGGCGGCGTGCAGCTGGGCGACACCATCACCGAAGGTGAGGCGCTGCAGTACACCGGGCTGCCGTTTTTTGCGCCCGAGCTGTTCCAGGCGGTGGAACTGGCCAATCCGATGAAGAGCAAGCAGCTCCAGGCCGGGTTGATGCAGCTGGGCGAGGAGGGGGCGATCCAGGTGTTCCGGCCGCAGGACGGCGGGGCGATGCTGCTGGGCGCCGTCGGTCAGCTGCAGTTCGAGGTGGTGCAGCACCGGCTCAAGGCCGAATACGGGGTGGATGTGCGCCTGATGCCGTCGCGCTATGTCGGTGCACGCTGGATCACGGCCGACACGCCGGAGGAGCTGAAGAAGTTCACCGACGTCAACAGCGCCAAGCTGGCGCTGGACGCTGCCGACACGCTCGCCTACCTGATGACCTCGCCGTACGACCTGAGGCTCACGCAGGAGCGGCATCCCAAGATCCACTTCCACCCGCTGCGTGAACATGCGGGGCTGAGCCTGCAGAAGGCGGCCTGATGCGCCCGCTGAGCGAGTGGCCGCAGGCCGCGCGCCGCGGCCTGCGCGGGGTCTTCACCGACATTGACGACACGCTCACCAGTGATGGCGCGATCACGCCGGACGCGCTCCACGCCCTGCATGCGCTGCACGATGCCGGCATCACGGTGATCCCGATCACCGGCCGGCCCATGGGCTGGTCGATGCCCTTTGCCGCAGCCTGGCCGGTCGCGGCCATCGTGCCCGAGAACGGCGCGATGGCCTTGCTGCCGGACGGTCGCCAGTTGTTCGTGCAGCCTGAGGCCGAACGGCAGCGCAATGCCGTGCGGCTGGCTCAGGTGGCGGCTGAGGTACAGCGCATCGTGCCGGCGGCTCGCCTGGCACGCGACAGCGCGGGCCGGGTGACCGACATTGCCGTCGACCACAGCGAGTTCACCCACCTGCCGCCTGAGCAGATCGAGCAGGTGGTGGCGGTGATGCAGGCTCACGGCATGACGGCCACGGTGAGCTCCATCCACATCAACGGCTGGTTCGGCACGCACGACAAGTTGAGCGGGGCGCGCTGGGTGGCCCGGGAGCTGCTGGGCATCGACCTGGACAGCGAACTCGAGCACTGGGCCTATGTCGGCGATTCGACCAATGACCAGCTCATGTTCAGGCACTTCGGGCACAGCATCGGTGTGGCCAACATCGCGCGCTTCCTGCCGCAGCTGGTGCATCGGCCGGCCTATGTGACGCAGGGCGAGCGTGGTGCCGGGTTTGCCGAGGTGGCGCAGGCGGTGCTGGCGGCGCGGTAGGGGCTGCAGCCAGGCTCAGCTGCGGCGATCGGGGATGCCGGTCCACATCTCGTCGAGGTTGCGGATGCCCCAGTCTTCAGGCAGTTCGCGGCTCAGGATGCGCTCGGACGTGCCGGGCTGACCCAGGTCGATGACCTCGGGCACGATGTAGGTGTTCGAGCGGGTCGAGAAGAACACCTTGACCAGCGGGGTGAGCAGCGAGGTTTCCGACTGGTCCAGCACCACCCCCAGCCGGCCGGACTGCAGCTTGACGAGCGAGCCGGTCGGGTAGATGCCCACGCTTTTCACGAAAGCCTGGAACACGCGGTTGTCGAACTGGCCGTCGCGTGCCCATTGCGCCATGTGGCGGATCGAGTCGGCCGGCGACCAGCCCGCCTTGTACGGGCGGTTCGAGGTGATGGCGTCATAGACGTCGCACACCGCGCCCATGCGGGCGTGCAGGCTGATCTGGTCGCCCTTGAGGCCATGCGGGTAACCGGCGCCGTCATGACGCTCGTGGTGGTGCAGGCACACGTCCATGGCCATTTCGGGCACGCTGCTGGCCTGGCGCAGCAGGTCATGGCCAGCGGCCGGATGGTGGCGCACCACGGCGAACTCGGCATCCGTCAGGCGCCCGGGTTTGTTCAGGATCTCCAGTGGAATGGCGGCCTTGCCCAGGTCGTGCAGCAGGCCGGCCATGCCGGCCTCGCGCAGCGCTGCCGTGTCCAGGCCGAGTTGCTTGCCGAGTGCAACCATGAGCGCGCACACGGCCACCGAATGCAGATAGGTGTAGTCGTCGCGGGTCTTGAGTCGCGCCAGGCTGATCAGGGCGTTGGGGCTGCGCATCACCGAGTTCGAGATCTCCTCGACCAGCGGGGCCACCTGCTCTGCGCTGATTGCCTGGCCCATGCGGGCTTCCTGGAAGAGCTGCGTGACTTCCTTCTTGGCGCGTGCGCAGATGCGGGCGGCCTGCTGGACTTCTTCGGTGACGGAGGTGGGGCGGGGGGCCGCCAGGGGCTGGCTGCGGGGTGGGGGGGAGGCGGGGGTGGGTGCGCTGACCGCCGGGGGGGCGCCGTCGACGTCACGGCCTTTCGAGCTGGCGATCCAGACCTCCCTGACCGGCCGGTTGCGCAGCTTGTTCAGGTCGG
>CBFGPV010000205.1:0-6957 GCA_965650765.1 uncultured Burkholderiales bacterium | reverse complement strand
CGGGCTCAGCTCAGCGCATCGTCCAGCACTTCCACCCAGTGCCTCACCGGCGTCAGCGTGCCGGTCTGCAGATGCTGGATGCAGCCGATGTTGGCCGACACGATGGTCTGTGGCTGGGTGGGAAGCAGGTGGGACAGCTTGCGGTCGCGCAGTTGGTAGGCGAGTTCGGGCTGCAGCACCGAGTAGGTGCCGGCTGAACCGCAGCACAGGTGCGACTCGCTCGCTGCCAGATGCACCTCGAAGCCCAGTTCGCGCAGACCGGCCTCGACGCCGCCTCGCAGTTGCTGGCCGTGCTGCAGGGTGCACGGCGGGTGGAAGGCGAGGCGCTGGTCCTTCACAGCGCGCAGCCGGGGCCGCAAGGGCTCGACCAGCATCGGCAGCAGCTCCGACAGATCGCGTGTGAGTTCGCTGACGCGACGCGCCTTGTCGGCGTACTGGGGGTCATGCGCCAGATGGTGGCCGTATTCCTTGACCGTGGCACCGCAGCCCGAGGCGTTCATCACGATGGCTTCGACCTCGTCGCGCAGGATCAGCGGCCACCAGGCGTCGATGTTGCGGCGCATGTCGGCCAGCCCGCCTTCGTGGTCGTTCAGGTGACTGCGGATCGCGCCACAGCAGCCGGCGCCGTCGGCCACGACGGTCTGGATGCCGGCCGCATCGAGCACCCGCGCGGTGGCGCTGTTGATGTTGGGCATCATGGCCGGCTGCACGCAGCCGGTGAGCATCAGCACCTTGCGCGCGTGCTCGCGGGTGGGCCACTGGTGGGCGCGCGGTGAGCTGTCGCGCGGCGGGACCTTGTTGCGCAGCGATTCGGGCAGCAGCGGGCGCACCATCTGGCCCAGCTTCATCGCCGGGCCGAACAGCGGCGAGGTCAGGCCGGTCTTCAGGGCCGAGCGCATGGCGCGTTCGGCCAGCGGGCGCTCGACCTTGGACTCGACGATGCGCCGACCGATGTCGACCAGGTGGCCGTACTGCACGCCCGAAGGGCAGGTCGATTCGCAGTTGCGGCAGGTCAGGCAGCGGTCCAGGTGCTGCTGGGTGCTGCGGGTGACGGGCTGGCCTTCGAGCACCTGCTTCATCAGGTAGATGCGCCCGCGCGGTCCGTCGAGCTCGTCGCCGAGCAGCTGGTAGGTCGGGCAGGTGGCGGTGCAGAAACCGCAGTGCACGCACTTGCGCAGGATGGCTTCGGCTTCCTGGCCTTCGGGCGTGTTCTGGAACTCGGGCGCGAGATGGGTTTGCATCGTGGGGGCGGGTTCGTTCGGGGCGGCTCAGAGTCCGGGATACAGGCGACCGGGATTGAACAGGCCGTGCGGATCGAAGGCGCGCTTGAGTTCGCGGTGGATGCGGTCCAGCGGCACCGGCAACGGGCTGAACAGCCCGGCCTGGCGTTCGCGCGCGAGGAAGTGCGTGGCATGGCCGCCGGCCTTGCGGGCGGCCTCGCGCACCGTGGCCGCCGGCGTGGAGGTGCACCACCAGCGCTGGCCGCCGCCCCATTCGATGAGCTGTTCGCCCGACAGGTGCACCGGCGCGGCGGTCTGCGGCAGCGACAGGCGCCACAGGCTGCCGCCGGCGTCGACGGCCGCGCGGGCCTTGGTGAAGAACTCGTCGGTGTGGTTGCGCACACCGTCCCAGAAGGCGTCGGCCAGACCGGCTTCGATCACCTCGCCGCCCAGGGTGCGGCAGGCCGCCTCCACCGCAGCGCGGGCGCCGCGCAGGCGCAGCACCAGGGTGCCGTCCCACCAGGCGCTGGCATTCAGCGGCAACGGCTGCGCGGCCCATTCGTTCATGCGCTGGATGGCGGTGGCTTCGTCCATCTCGAAGCGCAGTGTCATCGTGGCCGGCGGCAGCGGCAACACCTTGAGCGACACCTCCAGGATCACACCCAGCGTCCCGAGCGATCCGGCCAGCAGGCGCGAGACGTCGTAGCCGGCCACGTTTTTCATCACCTGGCCGCCAAAGCTCAGCACTTCGGCACGGCCGTTGAGCAGGGTCGCACCCAGCATGTAGTCGCGCACGGCCCCCACGCTGGCGCGGGCCGGGCCGGCCAGGCCGGCCGCCACCATGCCGCCCACGGTGGCACCGGCGGCAAAGTGCGGGGGTTCGAACGGCAGGTACTGGCCCTGTTCGGCCAGCGCGGCCTCCAGTTCGGCCAGCGGGGTGCCGCAGCGCGCGGTGACGACCAGTTCGGTCGGCTCGTAACTGGAGATGCCGCGCACGCCGGTCACGTCCAGCGGTGTGCCCTGGGTGGGTTCGCCATAGAAGGCCTTGGTCTGGCCGGCGCGGATGACCAGGGGGGTGCCCGCCGCCTGGGCGGCACGGACCTGGTCGATGAGAAGGTCGGTCGGGGAGCTCACGTCAGGCGGGTCCGCGGCAGGAGGTGGGGCCGGCATCCGCAGGGACACCGGCATGGGCAGGGCGAGGCAGGGGGCGGGCGGGCACGCTCAGAACCTCGGCAGGTCAGGGAAGGGCAGCAGGCCGCGGCGTACATGCATCTTGCCGTACTCGGCACATCGGTGCAGCGTGGGCACGACCTTGCCGGGGTTGAGCAGCTCCTTCGGGTCGAAGGCCCGCTTCAGCGCGATCATCTGCTCACGCTCGGCCGGCGAGAACTGCACGCACATCGAGTTGAGCTTTTCGATGCCCACACCGTGCTCGCCGGTCACCGTACCGCCCAGGGCCACGCTGGTCTCCAGGATGTCGGCGCCAAACAGCTCGCAGCGGTGCAGCTGGTCGGGGTCGTTGGCATCGAACAGGATCAGCGGGTGCAGGTTGCCGTCACCCGCGTGGAACACGTTGGCGCAGCGCAGCTGGTACTTCTTTTCCATCTCGGCGATGGCGATCAGGATGTCGGCCAGCTTCTTGCGCGGGATGGTGGAGTCCATGCACATGTAGTCGGGGCTGATGCGCCCGCTGGCCGGGAAGGCATTCTTGCGCCCGCTCCAGAACTTCAGCCGCTGGGCCTCGTCGCGGCTGACCTCGACCCGCGTGGCACCGGCACCCACGAGCACCTCGACCATGCGGCCGATCTCCTCGTTGACTTCTTCAGGCGTGCCGTCGCTTTCGCACAGCAGGATGGCCTCGGCCGACAGGTCGTAGCCGGCGTGCACATAGTCCTCGACGGCGGCCGTCATCGGCTTGTCCATCATTTCCAGCCCGGCCGGGATGATGCCCGCGCCGATCACGCTGGCCACCGCCTCGCCGGCCTTGCGGATGTCGTCGAAGCTGGCCATGATGCAGCGCGCCAGCAGCGGCTTGGGCACCAGCCTGACGGTGACCTCGGTGACCACCCCCAGCATGCCCTCGCTGCCCACGAACACGGCCAGCAGGTCCAGGCCCGGAGCGTCGAGCGCGTCGCCGCCCAGCTCGAAGGCCTCGCCTTCGACGGTATAGCCGCGAACCTTCAGCACGTTGTGCACGGTCAGGCCGTACTTGAGGCAGTGCACGCCGCCGGAGTTCTCGGCCACGTTGCCGCCGATGGTGCAGGCGATCTGGCTGCTCGGGTCGGGGGCGTAGTACAGGCCGTAGGGGGCGGCGGCCTCGCTGATGGCCAGGTTGCGCACCCCGCCTTGCACGACGGCCGTGCGGGCATAGGGGTCGATGCGCACGATGCGGTTGAACTTGGCCAGGCTCAAGGTCACGCCCATCGCATGGGGCAGGGCGCCACCCGACAGGCCGGTTCCGGCCCCCCGGGCCACCACCGGCACGCCCAGGGCATGGCAGGTGCGCAACACGGCAGCCACCTGGGCCTCGGTGTCGGGCAATGCCACGACCAGGGGTTGCTCGCGGTAGGCCGTCAGGCCATCGCACTCGTAGGGCACCGTGTCTTCGCGATGCCACAGCAGGGCATGCGACGGCATCGCCCGGGCCAGGGCGTCCACCACCTCGGCCTGCCGCCGGGAGCGCTCGGTGCTCGGGTCGGCAGCCACGGCCGCGGCGTCGACGCGATCGGGGGCATTCATCGTGGTCTCCTCATCGTGCCCACGAGGGGCCGCGCTGGTTTGTGACGCGACTGTACTGCGCCCGGCCTGACAGGGGGCTGAGAATCGGCAGGATCTTCGGTCATTTGCGTTTTGACCCTCACGCAAAGGTGCGATGCCGCCGGCACCGGCGCGGGGTGCACCGGCGCCCGTAGACTACCCGCCTGCCTTCCCACTTCAGAAGCCCCATGTCCGTACCCCTCCTGCGTCGCCCCTGGCTGGCGCTGCCCCCCCTGCTGGCCGCCGTGGGCCTGGCGCTGCTGGCCTGGTGGTGGCTGCCGCCCGAGGCCGTCCGCGAGGCGATGTCCGAAGACGGCTGGGTCGAGCTGGGCACGGCCGCTGCCTATTTCGCGATGGCCGGCGTGATGTGGGTCTGGCGCGACCGGCGGGTGAGCGGGGCGGTGTGGCCGGCGCTGTGTGTGGTGATGGCCGCCTTTGCCGCCCGTGAACTCGACTGGCACAAGGCCTTCACCGAACGCAGCGTGCTCAAGGTCGGCTTCTACTTCGGCGGCGCGCCCTGGCAGCACAAGCTGGCGGCCTTGGCGGTGCTGGTGCCGCTGGCGCTGGCCACCGGCTATCTGATCGTGAAGTACACCCGGCCGGTGTGGCAGGCCCTGTGTCGGCGCGAACCGGCCGCCGTCACGGTGGCGGTCTACGTGGTGGGGATGGTGCTGGTCAAGATGCTCGACCGCTCGGTCAACATCTACATCGAGGACTTCGGCGGGGCGGTGACCGACTCGGTGCGGGCGCTGCAATCGGTGGTCGAGGAAACCACCGAACTGGGTCTGGCCGGACTCACGCTGCTGGCGCTGGCGCAGTTGCGGGCCCGGCCGTCATGACGCTGTCTCGGTGCGGGTGAAGACCGTCAGCACGCCGGTGTAGCCATAAAGATGATGCCGGGCGATCTCGCCGCCGGCAAAAAAACCGACCAACGGCACATCGCCCAGGGCGTGGCGCACCAGCTGCAACTCGGCCGACGGGCCACCGAAATGCGGGCCGCCGCGTCCGGAGCAGCTCACATAGATCGCGCCGACCATCCGCGGCGTGGCCGGGCCGGCCGGGGCGCCGTCCAGCGGCACGGCGGCACTGGCCAGTGCGGGCTGGTTCAGCGGCGGAAACTCGGGCTCCAGCTCTTCACGGATTTCGGTGCACACGCGCACCAGGTCGCGTCGCGCAGCCTCGACGTTGCGCGCGCAGAAGGCCAGCTGCATGCCGGCCTCGGGCTGGTCGGCCACGGCGATGCCGCGATCATGCGGATCAATGCCGATCAGGTGTCGCACACGCGTGTCGCTGCCGAACTGGCCACCCTGGCCCATCGGGTTGATGCCGGCGTCGCTCAGGCCGACCAGCGTGGCCTGCAACCGGGGCAAGGCCTTGCGCGGCTCCCGACCATCCAGGCCCAGGTCGCCGAGCAGGCAGTCCAGGGCGGGGCGGTCGTCCAGCGTGGCGATCACGTTGCGCTCGACGGCCGTGATGCGTCGTACCGGCCCGACCGGCTGACAGCCCTGGGTGACCCGCGAGATCAGTCCGACCGAGCGGTGGAAGGCCACGCCGGACAGTCCCCCCTGGTAGACCCCATCCGCAATGTGCAGGCTGCGGGTGCGTGACGCCGCCAGGCCGCCGAACAGGTAGCCGCTGCCCATGCGCCCGGCGAGTTCGCCGATCAGCTCAGCGGTGTCGGGCGTGGCGCCATCGGCATGCACCTGGGCGGTGTGCAGCGGCAGATGCGGCAGCGGGCGTCGCCCGGAGAACACATGGAAGCTGTCGCGCGGCAGGTCGCCGAGCATCACGCTCAGGCCCGGCTCGTCGAAGTATTCGATGCCGCTGCCCATCACGCCCACGCCCACACAGCCCACCCAGTGCACCCCCGGCGCCCAGCCCTGCAGGCCGGCGAGCAGGTCCTCGGCATGGGCGGCCAGGTGATCGGTCAGGTAGACCCAGCCGATCGTGGGGTCGATGTCGGTCTCGGGCAGCCTGCGCAGCCCGTCGAGCTGGGCGAGGGTCAGCGACAGTGCCGTGCGCCAGTCGGGATGTGTCGCATGGGCATGCGCAAAACGTTTCATGGCTTGGTGGCCCGCTTCCTGGCAGGCGTCCTGGAAGCCGTCTTGCGCACGGCCTTGCCGGCCGCACCGGCGGCCACCTTGCTGGCGGCGCCTGCGGCGGCCGTGGCGGCGCTGGCCGCCTGACGCACCGGGGCCACGCCCTTGCGCAGGGTTTCTTCGGCCGCATTGAACGACTGGCGCACCAGGTGCCCGGCCAGGTTGCGAGCCGATTCGGTGGCGGTGTCCTTCAGGGCGTCCTTCATGGTGTTGGTGGCCAGCGTCGTGAACTGCTTGGTCAGGGCACCCCACCACTGCATCGGGTCGACGGCCGCCGCGGCGGCGTCGTCGGCCTTCTTGCGGCTGCTGCTCTTGCGTGCCGCTGCCGGTGCTGCAGCGGGTGCCGCGGCCACGGGCGGCGTTTCGGCCGCCTGCATGGCCTGTTGCGGATCGACCTTGAGCGAGTCGCGCAGCAGGTCGACCGGCACGTTCATCGTCTTCAGCGTCGACAGGGTCATGCGCTGCACCTCGAGCGCCTGGATCGTGGCGCCCAGCATGCGCGAGTTCTGCTCGAGCCAGAACTGCACCGTGCGCAGTTCATTGATGCGCTTTTCCAGCTCCTCGGGGTTGAGGGTCGGGGCCACCCACTGCGTGAAGTTCGGCAGCGCCGAACCGGCGTTCTTGACCAGACCTTGCAGGAAGTCGAAGCCGGGTACCAGTTTGCCGATGCCTTGCAGGGGGTCGCTCATGATCTCTCCTCGTGTTGTTCGCGATGACTGCAGATCATTGTGCATCCCGCGCTGCGCTCTGGATAGGCGTTGGCGCGCGAGGCGTCACGGGGGGATGCCCCGGGTGTCGATGGTGAGCACACCCTGGTGCTGCGTCAGCCTGAGCCGCCCCAGCACGTCCATGCCCAGCAGCGGGCTGTCGAGGTCGGGCAG
>CBFGPV010000204.1:0-7024 GCA_965650765.1 uncultured Burkholderiales bacterium | reverse complement strand
AGGCCCAGCTGTCGGCCTCGGTGGCGCTGTTCAAGGCGCTGGGCGGCGGCTGGGAGCCGGTGCGCTGAGAAGGTGTGAACGAACCCGCCATGCCCGCTCAATCCCCCCGAACGCACCGGCTCGGCGTTGCAAATGCGCGCCGTAGCTCGAGCTACGGCTGTGCTTTGCGCCTTGACCCGACACGCCCGGGTGGCCTGCTCGGCCACGCCGGATTCATTCACACCTTCTGAACCCCCGGCTTCAGCGCGTGGCCTGGGCCAGCGTCTGGCGAGGCGTTTCGCCAAACGCCTCGCGATACTCCTGGGCGAACCGGCCCAGGTGAAAGAAGCCCCAGCGCAGCGCCACGTCGGTGACCGTGGTGCCTGCGGCGGCCAGCAGCAGCTCGTCGCGCACGCGGTGCAGCCGCACCTCGCGCAGGAACTTCATCGGGCTGATGCGGCGGTAGCGCTGGAACCCCAGGAACAGGCTGCGCACGCTCACACCGGCCAGCTCGGCCAGCGCTTCGGGCGTGATCGGCTCCTGGGCATGGGCCACCAGGTAGTCCTCGACCCGCCGCACGTAACGCGGCGCCAGCGGCGGACACTGCTCACCCAGCCGGGCCTGCAGTGAGTGCGGCTGCGCACTCAGCAGCGTGGCCAGCAGTCGGTACTGCAGCTGCACGAGCGACAGGCCTTCGGTGGCCGGCGGGCCGCGTTCGGCCAGCCCCACGAGCGACAGCAGCAGCTCGCCCAGGGCCGGCATGCGGTCCAGCATCAGCGCAGGGTCGAACACCGGCGCGGCCACCCGGGCATCACCGCACCAGCTGGCGCAGTAGCGCTGCACCAGGTCGGCGTCCAGCCGCAGGATGATCTGGTCGTTGTCCTCGCTCCAGCGCATGCTCAGATCGGGCTGCGGCGACAGCAGCGACGCACAGGCCGGGCTGGAGTCGACCCGGCCCTGGCTGGTCTCGATGTGCGCCCCGCCGCTGACCGGAATCTGAATCAGGTAAAAGCGCTCCAGCGGACCGGGCAGGATGTCCACCGCGCAGCCATAACGCAGCCGGCTCAGGCTCAGGCTGCCCACCGGCAGGTAGTCCATCGCGGCGTGCATGTGCCGCGGGCCGCCGGCCGCGGCCAGCCGATGCGGCCGGAACACACGGCCCACCGTCTCCTGGGCGTGTTCGGGGTCGTCGGTCGCAAACAGCTCATGCACCCCCGATGCGGCAAGCCACGCCGAGCGCAATGCGCTGGCGGTGTGCTCGCCGGTCGGGGCTGCTGCCTGCCTCATCGGGGGTCCATGTCGGGTTGATGCATCTCAATCTACTCGTGTCGCGCTGCGCTGCCCAGCGGATTTGTGTCAGGTCGGCGTCGATCTCTTGCAGTTTTCGGATAGCGGCTGCAGTGCCCGGATAGCCGATCGCAGTGCAGCATCGCGAGACTGCCTCCATCCCTTTGCGACCAGGAGGCAGCATGAAAGGCATCGAAGGCAAGGTGGCGATCGTCAGCGGCGGCGCCACATTGATCGGGGCGGCGGTGGTCGCCGCCCTGCACGCAGTCGGCGCGCGTGTGGCGCTGTTCGACATCGACCGCCCCGGTGGCGACCGTGTGGCCAGTGCCCACGGCGGGGCCGTCGCGTTTCACGCGGTGGACCTGACCGATGACACCGCCATGGCGGCCGCGGTGGACGCGGTCGCGCAGCGCGAGGGCGGCGTCGACCTGCTGGTCAACCTGGCCTGCACCTACCTGGACGACGGTCCGCGCTCCGGCCGGGCCGACTGGCTCACGGCGCTGAACGTGAACCTGGTGAGCGCGGTGATGCTCGCGCGGGCGGTGCAGCCGCACATGGTGCGCCGTGGTGGTGGGGCCATCGTCAACTTCACCAGCATCTCCGCCCGCGTCGCGCAGACCGGGCGCTGGCTGTATCCGGTGTCCAAGGCGGCCCTGGTGCAGCTCACCCGCAACATGGCGATGGACTTCGCGGCCGACGGCATCCGTGTGAACTCGGTGTCGCCTGGCTGGACCTGGTGCCGGTTGATGGACGAGTTGACCCAGGGCGACCGCGCCCGCACCGACCGCGTGGCCGCGCCCTTCCACCTGCTGGGCCGGGTGGCCGATCCGGCCGAGGTGGCGGCAGTCGTCGCCTTCCTGTGCTCGGACGGTGCCAGCTTCGTGACCGGTGCCGACTACGCGGTGGACGGCGGCTACGGCGCCATGGGCCCCGAAGGCCGCGTGCCGGCCATTCCCCAACTGATGGACTGAAAGAAGAGGAGACTCCCATGACACGACGCATTGCCATCGTGGGGGCCGGCCAGTCCGGCCTGCCCCTGGCGCTGAGCCTGCAACAGCGAGGTGACCACGTCACCCTGGTGTCCAACCGGTCGCCCGACGACATTCGCGCCGGCAAGGTGATGTCCAGCCAGTGCATGTTCGACACCTCGCTGCAGATCGAGCGCGACCTCGGTCTGAACCAGTGGGAGGCGGATTGCCCGCCCGTCGAGGGCATCGGCCTGACCGTGCCGCACCCGGCCCAACCCGGTGAACGCCTGATCGACTGGGCCGCCCGGCTGCACCGTCCGGCGCAGGCGGTGGACCAGCGCCTGAAGATGCCGGTGTGGATGGAGCGTTTTGCCGCCCTGGGCGGGGACCTGCGCATCCAGGATGCCGGCGTGGACGAACTCGAGGCCCTGGCCGCCAGCCACGACCTGGTGGTGGTGTCGGCCGGCAAGGGCGAGATCGTGCGCCTGTTCGAGCGCGATGCGCAGCGCAGCCTCTATGCCGCGCCCCAGCGGGCGCTCGCACTGACCTACGTGCACGGCATGACCCCGCGCACGCCGTTCTCGCGGGTGTGCTTCAACCTCATCCCGGGTGTGGGCGAGTACTTCGTGTTCCCGGCGCTCACGCTCAGCGGGCCGTGCGAGATCATGGTGTTCGAAGGCGTGCCGGGCGGCCCGCTCGACTGCTTCGGCGATGTGGCCGGCCCTGAGGCCCATCTCGCCCGCAGCCGCGAGGTGCTCGAGCGCTTCCTGCCCTGGGAGGCCGAGCGCTGCCGCCGGGTCGAGCTGACCGATGCCAACGGGGTGCTGGCCGGGCGGTTCGCCCCCACGGTGCGGCATCCGGTGGGGCGCCTGCCCTCGGGGCGGCTGGTGTTCGGCATGGGCGATGCCGTGGTGGTCAACGACCCGATCACCGGCCAGGGCTCGAACAACGCCACCAAGTGCTTCAAGGCCTATCACGACGCCATCGTGGCGCGCGGCGACGTCCCCTTCGATGCGGCCTGGATGCAGGCCACCTTCGAGCACTACTGGGCCTATGCCCAGCACGTCACGCGCTGGACCAACATGCTGCTGGCCCCACCGCCCGAGCACATCCTGAAGCTGCTGACGGTGGCCGGGCAGTGCGAGTCGATCGCCTCGACGATCGCCAACAACTTCGACCATCCGCCTGGCTTTTTCCCGTGGTGGGCCGATCCGGTCGAATGCGAGCGCTTCATCGAGGACCACATGGCCGTCGCGGCCTGAGGAGGCACGATGCACACGGCCAGCCACACCACCCCCACCCTCACCCCCACCACCACGGCATCGGCGGCCTCGCCCGGGACGGACGCCCGGGCCCTGCGCCATGCCCTGGGGCACTACCCCACCGGTGTCACGATCATCACCACCCGCACGGCCGAGGGCCGGCCGGTGGGCCTGACCTGCAACTCCTTTGCCTCGCTGTCGCTGGAGCCGGCACTTGTGCTGTGGAGCCTGGCGAGGCGCTCGCCCAACCTGGGGGTGTTCCGCACCGCCCCGGGTTTTGCGATCAACGTGCTGGCGGCCGATCAGGCCGACCTGGCGCGGCGCTTTGCCAACTCGGCCCTGCCGGACAAGTTCGACGGCGTGCGCCTGCGCGAGCCGTGGCGGGGCCTGCCGTTGATCGACGGGGCCCTGGCCTGGTTCGGCTGCAGCACCCGCGATGCGATCGACGCCGGGGACCACACGCTGTTCATCGGCCATGTCGAGACCCATGCGGTCCATGAGGCCGAGGCGCTGGTCTTTCACCGCGGCAGCTTCCGCTGACCCCCACCTTCCGGAGTCCCCCATGACCTCACGTTACATCCAGATCCCGGCTGCCGATGGCAGCGGGCACTTCCGCGCCTACCTGGCACTGCCTCGGGGGGGCCGCGGCCCGGGCCTGGTGCTGGCCCAGGAGATCTTCGGCATCAATGAGCACATCCGCGAGCTGGCCGAGCTGTACGCCGAAGAGGGCTATGTCGTGCTGGCGCCCGACCTGTTCTGGCGCCAGGGCCGCGACATCGAGCTGGGCTACAGCGAGGCCGAATGGCAGCAGGCCTTCCAGCTCTTCCAGGGCTTCGACGTCGACCGCGGGGTCGACGACCTCGCTGCCACGGTGGCGCACCTGCGCAAGCAACCCGAATGCACGGGCGGTGTGGCCTGTGTGGGCTACTGCCTGGGCGGCAAGCTGGCCTACCTCACCGCCTGTCGCAGTGATGTCGAGGTGGCGGTCGGCTACTACGGCGTGGGCATCGAGCAGCACCTCGACGAGGCCGGGCGCATGCGCGGGCGGCTCGTGCTGCACTTTGCCGAGCAGGACGCCTATTGCCCGTCCGAGGCCCGCGAGGCCATCATCGCGCGGCTGCAGGGGCGGCCCGGCACCGAGCTGTACGTCTACCCTGGCGTGGACCATGCGTTTGCCCGCCCGGCCTCGCCGCACCATGACAAGCCGTCGGCGGCGATGGCCCATCAGCGCACGATCGCGGCGCTCCATCAGGCCATCGGCCCGCAACATGACCTGTCGGCCCTGTGGGACAAGCACTGCGAGCACGAGTTCGCCACCCGCGACGTCGACGCGACCATGGCCACGATGGTGGCCCAGCCCTACGTCAACCACATTCCCACGATGACCGGCGGCGTGGGGCACGACGCGCTCAAGCGCTTCTACAAGTACCACTTCGTCGACAACAACCCGCCCGACACGAAGCTGGTGCCGATCTCGCGCACCATCGGTGCCAGCCAGATCGTCGACGAGATGCTGTTCTGCTTCACCCACAGCATCGAGATCGACTGGATGCTGCCCGGCATCGCACCGACCGGCCGCTATGTCGAGGTGCCGCTGGTGGCCATCGTGAAGTTCCGTGGCGACAAGCTGTGCCACGAACACATCTACTGGGACCAGGCCAGCGTGCTGGTGCAGATCGGCCTGCTCGACCCGCGCGGCCTGCCGGTGGCCGGCATCGAGACGGCCCGCAAGCTGGTGGACGAGACCCGGCCGTCCAACACATTGATGCAGTGCTGGGAAACCAGCGCGGGCAAGCCACTGTAGACCCGGCGCCGGCCACGCGGCGGGCAGGAACGCGGGCCAGAGCGCGGGCCAGAGCGCGGGCCTGAACGCAAACGGGGGCTGCCGTGGCAGCCCCCGTGTTCAGGCGTGGAACGAGGCTCAGGCTGCCCGGGCAGGCTGGGCCGCCTTGGCGCCGCTGCGCCACTGCGTCATCAGCTCGGCCCAGCGGGTGCGCGCGGCTTTCAGGTGGCGCTCCTTCACATGGCCGTAGCCGCGGATGTCCTCGGGGATGCGGGCGATGTCCACCGCCAGTGCCAGCCGCTCGGCGCTCAGGCCGCTCAGCACTTCCTCGATGCTGTCCTTGTATTCGCCGATCAGCGCGCGCTCGGTGCGGCGCTCCTCGGTGCGGCCGAAGGGGTCGAAGGCGGTGCCGCGCAGCCCCTTGAGGCGGGCCAGCACCGAAAACGCGCTGCGCATCCACGGGCCGAACGGACGCTTGACCAGTTCACCCTTGTTGTTCTTCTTCGCGATCATCGGCGGCGCCAGATGGTGCACCAGCTTGTAGTCGCCTTCGAACATGCCGGCCACCTTGGCCGTGAAGGCCGGGTCGGTGTGCAGGCGGGCCACTTCGTACTCGTCCTTGTAGGCCATCAGCTTGAACAGGTAACGCGCCACCGCCTCGCTCAGCCGGGTGCTGCCCAGCGGCGCCTCGGCCGTGCGCACGCGCTCGACGAAGCTGCGGTACTGGCTGGCATAGGCGCTGTCCTGGTAGCCGGTGAGGAAGTCCACGCGACGCGTGATCATCTCGTCGAGCGACGGCTTCTTCACGAACTCGATCACCTGGGCGGCCTTGAACAGCGCCTGCACGGCTGCCAGATCATGGGCGCAACGACGGCCCCATTCGAAGGCGGCCTTGTTGTTGTCGACCTGCACGCCGTTGAGCTCGATCGCGCGCATCAGGGCGGTGTGGCTCAGCGGCACGCGACCCTTCTGCCATGCATAGCCCAGGATCAGCGGGTTGGTGTAGATCGAGTCGCCCAGCATCTGCACGGCCACCTGCTCGGCGTCGAAGGCACCCACCAGGCCCGCGCCCACGGCCGACTGGATCGCCGACTCGCAGGAGCCCGACGGGAACTGCCAGTTCGGGTTGGTCACGAAGGCCGCGGTCGGTGTGCCATGCGAGTTCAGGGCGACGAAGGTGCGCCCGGGCTGCATCACCGCCAGCGTGTACTTGTTGGCGGCCACGATGGGGTCGCAACCGATCACCAGGTCGGCCTTGGCGGTGTCGACCTTGGTCGTGTGGATCGCCTCGGCCCGGTTGGCGATCTGGATGTGGCTCCAGGTCGCGCCGCCCTTCTGGGCCAGGCCACCGGCATCCTGCGTCACCACCCCCTTGCCCTCGAGGTGGGCAGCCATGCCCAGCAGCTGGCCGATGGTGATCACGCCGGTGCCACCCACACCCCCCACGACGATGCCCCAGGCCTGCTCGGCCACCGGCAGCACCGGGTCGGGGATCGGTGCCAGGGTGGAGAGGTCGCCGCGCTTTTCCTTCTTGGGCTTGCGCAGCTGGCCCCCTTCAACGGTCACGAAACTCGGGCAGAAGCCCTTCACGCAGGAGAAGTCCTTGTTGCAGGTGTTCTGGTTGATGCGGCGCTTGCGGCCGAATTCGGTTTCCAGCGGCTCGACCGACAGGCAGTTCGACTGCACCGAACAATCGCCACAGCCTTCACACACCAGTTCGTTGATGACCACACGCTTGTCCGGTT
>CBFGPV010000203.1:0-7062 GCA_965650765.1 uncultured Burkholderiales bacterium | reverse complement strand
TCGAGGTTGCCGGTGGCCTTGTCGATGTTGCGCTTGACGGTGTCGGCCGGCATGTTGGCCGCCTTGGCCTTGTCCACGGCCAGCCGCAGCCGCGGATTGGCGGAAAGGTCACCCCCTCCCTGGCGGGCGGCAACCATGATTTCCCGGATCACACGCGTCCAGACCTTGCCGCGCTTCTCGTCCTGGCGGCCTTTGCGATGTTGGATGTTGGCCCATTTGGAATGTCCGGCCATGGTCAGAAAGCTCCTGGAGTGTGCGTCGCCGCGCCCCGGCGGCAAGTGGTGGAACCGGCCGCGGGATGTGCCTGATTCTTGGATAGACTGCAATTTTACCGCTCCGACCCGAGGGACCCATGGCCGACCCCATCCTTGTTGCCAGGCACGGTGAGACCGAGTGCCATCTGTTGCCGGCGCTGGCGAATCGCCACGGCCTCATCACCGGCGCCACCGGCACCGGCAAGACGATCACCCTGCAGACGCTGGCCGAGAGCTTTTCGCGCATCGGCGTGCCGGTGTTCATGGCCGACGTGAAGGGTGACCTCACCGGCATCTCGCAGCAAGGCGCCTTGCCGGCCAAGGTGGCCCAGATCCTGAAGGACCGTGGCCTGACACCCCCCGAGCCCACGCGCTGCCCGACCACGCTGTGGGACGTCTTTGGCGAGCAGGGCCACCCGGTGCGGGCGACGGTCTCCGACATGGGCCCCTTGCTGCTGGGCCGCATGCTGGACCTGAACGAGATCCAGCAGGGGGTGTTGTCGCTCGTGTTCAAGATCGCCGACGACGACGGGCTGGCGCTGCTCGACCTGAAAGACCTGCGCGCCATGCTCCAGTACGTCGGCGAAAACGCGAAGGAATTCACGACCGAATACGGCAACATCAGCGCGGCCAGCGTGGGCGCAATCCAGCGCGGCCTGCTGCAGATCGAGGAACAGGGCGGCGACCGCTTCTTCGGCGAGCCGATGCTGGACATCGCCGACTTCATGCAGACCGACCGGGTCGACGGCCAGCCTCGCGGCGTGATCAACATCCTGGCGGCCGACAAGCTGATGAACGCGCCACGGCTGTACGCGACCTTCCTGCTGTGGATGCTGTCCGAACTGTTCGAGACCCTGCCCGAGGTGGGCGACCTCGACAAACCCAAGCTCGTGTTCTTCTTTGACGAGGCCCACCTGCTGTTCAACGATGCACCGAAGGCGCTGGTCGAGCGCATCGAACTGGTCGTGCGTCTGGTCCGCTCCAAGGGGGTCGGCGTGTATTTCGTCACGCAGAACCCGCTGGACGTGCCTGACACGGTGCTGGCCCAGCTCGGCAATCGCGTCCAGCATGCGCTGCGGGCCTTCACACCGCGCGACCAGAAAGCCGTCAAGAGTGCCGCGAGCACGATGCGCGCCAATCCGGGCCTGGACATCGAAGCGGCGATCACCGATCTGGCCGTCGGCGAGGCGCTGGTGAGCTTTCTCGACGAAAAGGGCCGCCCGAGCGTCACGCAGCGGGTGTTCGTGCTGCCGCCCGGCAGCCAGATCGGCCCGATCACGCCCGAGCAGCGCAGCGCCCTGGTGAAGACGTCCCTGGTGGCTGGCGTCTATGAAAAGACGGTCGACCGCGAATCGGCCTACGAGAAGCTGCGCGGCCGGGCCAATGAATCGGCGAATGCCGGTGAAAGCCTCGCACGGGAAGCCGAACAGGCGGCCGGCCAGCGCCCGGCAGGCCAGCCCTCCTCCCAGGGGTCGGGCATGTTCGGCGGCCTGGGTGACGTGCTGTTCGGCTCCACCGGGCCGCGCGGTGGCCGCCGCGAAGGGGTGGTCGATGCACTGGCGAAGTCGGCGGCCCGCTCGATCGGCAGCAGCGTCGGCCGCGAGATCATCCGCGGGGTGCTCGGCAGCCTGCTCGGTGGCGGCAAGCGGCGCTGAGGCTGGCACGCACCACGGCCCGATGCGCACCATCCACCTGCTCTGGGCACTGCTTGGCTGCCTGGCCCTGGCCGTCGCGGCGGTCCTGTCCGGCGCGCTGCAGGGCCGCATGCCCGAGGATCTGGGCGTGCGCGACGGGCGCCTCAAGCCGCCGTCGCTCACGCCCAACAGCGTGAGCAGCCAGGCGCGGCTGTATCCGCAGCACCCGATGCGCGAACAGGCGATGATCGCTCCGCTGCCGCTGCAAGGCGATCCGCAGGCCGCCTTCGACCGGCTGGCCGAGGCCATCGCGGCCACGCCGGGCGCGACCATCGTGCACCGCGAGCCGGGTTACCTCCATGTGACCTACACCACCCGCTGGCTGAGGTTCGTCGACGACGCCGAGTTCCTGCTCGCCGCCGATGAGGGCGTGATCCACGTGCGCTCGGCATCCCGGCTGGGGCGCAGCGACCTGGGCGTGAACCGGCAGCGTATCGAGGCGCTGCGCCAGCGGTTGCAGGGCAGCTGACCCACCGCAGCGGCGCCACGTGCCGGACCCGATCGGCTGCATTTCACGCCCGCCACCCGACGTTTCGCACCTTCGGCGCGGCGCTTCGTCCCGCCGCGCTGGGCAGCCTGCGGACAGCTCGGCACAGTGCGGCCATCGCCACCCCACCGCCTTCGACCATGTCACTCGCCAGCCTGTCGCCTGCCATCTCGTTCCACCTGATCGTGGCCACCTGCGCCATCGTGCTGGGTCCGTTCGCGCTGACGGCCCGCAAAGGGTCACGGCTGCATCGCGCCACCGGATATGCCTGGGTCACCCTGATGCTGGCCGCCGCCGTGAGCAGCCTGTTCATCCGCGACTACCGCCTGCCCAACATCGCCGGCTACACCCCGATCCACCTGCTCACCGTGATGACCTTTCTGGGCGTGGGCAGCGGCATCTGGCACATTGCGCACCGACGCATTGCCGCACATCGGCTGTCGATGTGGTCGGCCTATGTCGGCGGCTGTGTGCTGGCCGGCAGCTTTGCGCTGCTGCCCAATCGCTACCTGGGCCGCCTGGTCTGGCACCATTGGCTCGGTATCGTCTGAGCCCATGTCTTCGCAAACCCCCTTGCCCACCCTGCCGCCCCCGGCAATGCCGGAGCCCGTCGTGAGCCGGGCCGAAGCCTACGCCGCGCAGGCCCGCGTGCTGGCCGTGCGCGCCTCGATCGTGTTCGTCATCGGCAATGTGATCGCGCTGGGCATGTGGCTGGCTCACGGGTATCGCGATTTCGACCACCAGTGGGTCTATTCGCTGGCGATCTCACTGTCGACCTGGTGCCTGATCGACGGCGGGCGCGTGTGGCTCGTGCCCACACGCGCCCAGCGCTTTCCCACGGGCTGGCGGGCACCGGCGCTGGTGCTGGGCGGCATCATGCTGGGCTACCTTGCCGGCACCGCCGTGGGCGACTGGTACAGCGGCAACTCGACCTGGGAGCTGGCGCGCCAGTCCCCACGCGCACTGCTGGCGATCCTGGGCTTCACGGTGATGGCCGGCGTGAGCTTCAGCTACTACTACTATTCGCGCGGCCTGCTCGCCCACCATGTGGCCCAGGCGGAGGAAGCCCGGCGCCTGGCGGCGGAGACCCAGCTCAAGCTGCTCGAATCCCAGCTTGAACCCCACATGCTGTTCAACACCCTGGCCAACCTGCGCGTGCTGATCGCCCTGGATCCCCCGCGCGCACAGGCGATGCTCGATCGCCTGATCGCCTTCCTGCGGGCCACGCTGAGCGCGTCGCGCAGCATCCGGCATCCGCTGCATGCCGAGTTCTCGCGCACGGCCGACTACCTCGACCTCATGCAGGTGCGCATGGGCAACCGACTGCAATGCCACCTCGATCTGCCAGCCGATCTGGCCGACCTGCCGGTCCCCACGCTGCTGCTGCAACCCCTGGTCGAAAATGCCATCAAGCATGGCATCGAGCCCAGCCTGCAGGGAGGGCGCATCGATGTGACAGCCAGGCGTGAGGGGCGTGTGCTTGTGCTGCAGGTGCACGACACCGGCGTCGGCCTGGGAGCAAGCCCTGGCAGCCCGGCGGACGCCGCCGCCGGCGGTTTTGGCCTGACCCAGGTGCGCCAGCGACTCGCCACCCTGTATGGCGCAGGCGCGCAGCTCACGCTGGCCGCAGCCGAGTCCGGTCAGGGCACCGTGGCCACGCTGCAGATCCCGATCGAGACCTGACATGACCCACCCGCCCGCCACCGCACTCATCGCCGAAGACGAACCCCTGCTGGCCCAGGCCCTCCAGGCCGAGCTGGCCGCCCTGTGGCCTCAGCTGCGCATCGCAGCCTGCGTCGGCGATGGCGCAGCCGCTGTCGACGCCGCGCTGCGCCTGCGACCGGATGTGTGCTTTCTTGACATCCGCATGCCCGGTCAGTCCGGGCTGGAGGCCGCCCAGGCCCTCGCCGAGGACTGGCCGGACGACCATCCCTTCCCGCTGATCGTGTTCGTGACGGCCTATGACCAGTACGCGATGCAGGCCTTCGAGGCCCAGGCCATCGACTATGTGCTCAAGCCGGTCCAGACCGAGCGGCTGGCGCGCTGCTGCGCAAGAGTGGCGCAGATGCTGGCTGAGCGCCGCCGCACAGCGAGCGCCACGGACAGCCCGGACAGCGCGCTGGAGCGCACGCTTGCGCAGCTTCAGGGCCTGCTTCGCGCCGGCCCGGCCCAGCCGCCGGGCCCGGCGGACGCGCCGCTCACGGTGCTGCAGGCCAGCGTGGGCAACAGCATCCACATGGTGAACATCGACGAGGTGGTCTACTTCGAGGCAGCAGACAAGTACGTGCGGGTGCTGACTGCTCGGCATGAATACCTGTTGCGCACCGCGTTGCGCGAGATCCTGCCGCGGCTGGACCCCCGGCAGTTCTGGCAGGTCCACCGCAGCGTGGTGGTGCGCGCGGCAGCCATCGGTGTCGTCACCCGGGACGACACCGGCAAGCTCCACCTCAGCCTGCGCGACCGCCCTGAGCGGCTGCCCGTCAGCCGACTGTACGCGCACCTTTTCAAGGCGATGTAGCGTGCCGCACCGGCGCCGCGCACGCACACTGTGCATGGCGCCTGACGGACCGCTGAATCAGGCGAGGGAAAACCCGCAGATCCCGGGCTTGTCCGAACATCCTGTCACACAAGTGTCGGATAACCTTCGTTTGTGCGGCGGGGCGGGCGCGAATCCTGCTCCATCGCAGCATCGGCGCTCCTACAGTCCTGTCACGCCCAAACCCTGCTCTCGGAGAATCTCCATGTCCCGTCGTTTGCTCAAACTTGCCACCGGTCTGAGCGTTGCCCTGGCACTGGCCGGCCTGAGTGCCTGCTCCCCCATCCCCGACACCGTGAAGATCGGTGTGGCCCAGCCCATGTCCGGCCCGCTGGCTTCGCTGGGCAAGGACATGCTCAACGGCGTTCAACTCGCTGTGGACGACCTGAACCGGCAGGGCGTGAAGATCGACGGCAAGCTGGTCAAGCTCGAAGTCGTGTCCGCCGACGACAAGGCCGATGTCGAAGCCGGCAAACAGGCTGCGAAGCAGTTGATCGACCAGGGCGTGACCGCCGTCGTGGGCCACCTCAACTCGGGTGTCAGCATTGCAGCGGCCCCGCTCTATGCGGCCGAGAACATTCCGCAGCTGGCGATCTCGACCAAGCCCGAATACACCCAGGGCGGCCATGCCACGACCTTGCGCCTGGTCGCCAATGACGCCCTGCAGGCCAAGGCCATGGGCTCGTACGCGGCACGCACGCTCAACGGGCAGTCGTATGCGGTGATCGACGACAACACGCCGTACGGCAAGGGCCTGGCCGATAGCGCCGCCGAGCAGATCAAGCTGCTCAAGAAGGAGGTCACCGTTCGCAAGTCGCTGGACGACAAGACAACCGACTTCGCGGCGCTGATCCCTGAACTGCAATCCGCCAAGGTCGACGTGATCGTCACCACACTGGCCGACTTCCAGGTGCAGGCCCTGATCGACCTGCTGGCCAAGTCGGGCATGTCGCACATGCAGATCCTCGGTGGCGACACGATCAAGACCGACAAGCTGATCGCCAAGCCGCAGCCCATCAAGGGCGTGTTCGCCACCTCGCCGATCATCGAGGCGCGGGAGTTCGTGCAGGGCAAGGCCTTCCTGGAGAAGTTCCGCACGGCCTACAAGGGCGACCCGGTGTACGGGGCACACTATGCCTACGACGCGGTTTTCGTGCTGGTGTCGGCAATGCAGCGCGGCCGCACGACCGATGGCGAGAAGCTGACCGCCGAGCTCAAGCGCATCGACGCGCTCGCCCCGGTGACCAACTCGGTGCGGTTCAACCAGAACGGGGAGCAGTACTACGGGGTGATCAGCGTCTACAGCGCGCGCCCCGGTGTGTGGGATGCGCTGACCCGCTCGGACAACTGGTAAGTCCGGTGCACCCGCTGCACGCGGCGCCCCCGACGGGCGCCGGGTGGCATGCAGGGTGTTGCCCGGGAATCATTTCAGGCAGCGGGCGCCGTCGATGACGGCGCCCGCGCTGCTTTAAGGGGCCCGGCCGCATCAGGCGCCGGCCCGGGGCCATGGCGCTCAGTCGCGATCGCGACGATGGCCGTGCCAGTGACCATGACCGTGACGATGGCCGTTGCGGTCATAGTGGCGGTGCTTGTGGCGGCCATGCTTGTAGACCACCACCGGTGCCGGGTGCCCGTAGTAGACCGGGCGGGGGGCATACACCACGCGCGGCGGCGGCGAGTACACGACCGGCGGGTGATACACCACCGGCGCGGACGGATAGACCACCACCGGTGCCGGGGGATACGCCACCACGTGCCGGCCGTTGGACACCGTGGTGCTCACGTTGGGCGTGTTGATCCCGATGGACCAGTACACCTTGTCGGCATGGGCCGGTGCGGCAGCCAGGCTGGCCAGACCCAGCGCGAGGGTGGCAAAGATGCCTCGTCGGTTCATTGCTTTCTCCTTGCAGACCCGTGATGTGGGGCCGTGCCGGATTAACGCATCGTGTCGGCGATCGGTGGGCAGCTTTATCGATTCTTTACCTTGTTACGAGGCGCTACCGGCTTGTCATGCCGAGGTGACGTCGGGCTGAGGCCAGGCGTGTGAGCAACCGCTCACAAGGAAACGCCGGGCCGCCCCAAGTTTCCTTG
>CBFGPV010000202.1:0-7072 GCA_965650765.1 uncultured Burkholderiales bacterium | reverse complement strand
TCACCAGGGGGAGGGCAGGGGTGGGGGTGCGGTGGTGCAATGTGCGCCCCGACCCGCACCGCACTGCTCCGCCCATGCACCGATGGCCCGCCGAACGCACCGCCTTTGCGCGCCACCTGCGGCGCCACCTGACCGACGCCGAGCGCGCACTCTGGCGTGCCCTGCGCGGTGAGCAGCTGGGCGTGAAGTTTCGCCGGCAGCACCCCATCGGCCGCTACACCGTCGACTTCGTCTGCCTGTCCCACCGCCTGGTCGTGGAACTCGACGGCGGACAGCACGCCCAAAGCGCGCGCGACCGGCATCGCGACGCCTGGCTCGCGCAGCAGGGCTACCGCGTGCTGCGCTACTGGAACCACGACGTACTCACCCACCTGAACGGCGTTCTGCTGCACCTGAGCGCCGCGCTGGCGCCGCGCGAGGACACCCCATCATGAGCCCACGCCTGACCCTGGCCGACCGCCTGAAGGACCCGAGCGAAAAGACGCTGGCCTTCCTGCTGCTGGCCCCGGCCTTTGCCCTGCTGGCGCTGATCGTTGTCTACCCGATCGGCAAGCTGATCTGGAACAGCTTTTTCGACCTGCGACTCTCGGGCGGTGCCAGCGCGCGTTTTGTCGGCTTCGAGAACTACGGTTTTGTCCTGCAGGACAAGGAGTTCTGGAACGCGGCCTGGAACACCGTGCTGATCACGCTCATCACCGTGCCCGGCGCGCTGGTGGTGGGCATGGGCCTGGCCCTGCTGGCCAACCTGCCGTTCCGCCGCCGCTGGCCGGTGCGCCTGGCACTGCTGCTGCCCTGGGCCCTGCCGCTGTCGTTTGCCGGCCTGATCTTCGCGTGGTTCTTCCACACCGAGTACGGTGTGGTCAACGACGTGTTGCGCCGCTTCGGCAGCGACGAGCAGACCATGTGGCTGCTGCGGCCGAACTGGGCCTTTGCCGCCATCTGCATCACCATCATCTGGAAGACCTCGTCGTTCATGGCGCTGATCCTGCTGGCGGGGCTGCAGATGATCCCGCGATCGCTGTACGAGGCGGCCGAGGTCGACGGCGCCTCGAAGTGGCAGCAGTTCTGGCAGATCACCATCCCGATGCTGATGCCGTCGATCATCGTGGCACTGATCTTCCGCACCATCACCGCACTGCAGACCTTCGACATCCCCTACACGATGACCAAGGGCGGCCCGGGCAATGCCACCGAAACCCTGGCCATGCTGATCCACAAGACCACCATCGACTACCTCGACGTCGGTTATGGCTCGACGCTGGCGGTGTTCATGTTCGTGCTGTCGCTGATCGTGACGGCGGTGTACCTCAAGCGCATCGGCAAGGAGTGAGGCGCCCATGAAACCCCTGTTCGACGGTGCGCTCGAAGGCCGCAGCCTGCGCCTGCTGGCCGGCATCATCGTGGTGTTCAACGGCTTTTTCCCGGCCGTGTGGATCCTGCTCACCTCGCTGAAGACCGAGACCGAACTCGTCAGCAAGCCCATCACCTGGTGGCCGGCCAATCCGACGCTGTCGAACTATGTGCAGGCCTTCACCGACCAGCCGCTGCTGCTGTACCTGGGCAACAGCGCCCTGGTCGCCACGCTGGCCACGGTGAGTTCGCTGGTGGTGTCGGCTTTTGCCGCCTATGCGATCGCACGGCTCAACCTGCGGCACCGCCAGCTCATCCTGACCGCGATCGTGGCGTCCAGCATGTTCCCGCTGGTCACGCTGCTCGTGCCCATCTTCGAGACCATGCGCTCGCTGGGCCTGCTCAACACCTACACCGCGCTGGTGCTGCCCTACATCGTGCTCAACCTGCCGGTGTGCACGCTGGTGCTCGTGAGCTTTTTCCAGGGCATCCCGCGCGACCTCGAAAACGCCGCAATGATCGACGGCTGCACCCGCCTGGGGGCACTCGTGCGAGTGGTCGTGCCGCTGGCCGCGCCAGGGGTGTTCACCGCCGGCATCCTGGCCTTCGTCAACGCCTGGGACGAATTCCTGCTGGCGCTGTCGCTCAACGCCAGCGCGTCGATGCGCACGCTGCCAGTGGGCATCACGCTCTACCAGGGGGAGTTCACGTTTCCCTGGCCCATCATCTCGGCCGCGCTGATCGTGGCCATCGTGCCCATCGCGGTGCTGATCGCGATCTTCCAGGAGCGCGTGGTGGGCGGACTCACCCAGGGCGGCCTCAAGGGCTGACCCACCCAAACGCACAAGACCATGCATACCGAGTTCGGACCCTTCGACCCGCACCGCTACCGCCGCTTCGACCAGCTCGAACTGGTGTCTTCCGATGCCCATGGCGCCACCTTCGCGGTGGATGGTGAAACCCTGCGCATCGATGCGCACGCGGTCGGTGTGTTCCGCCTGCGCGCCGGCCAGGGCCAGCGGCCCGACTACGGCCTGCTGGCCACGCCCGAGGCCCACATGGCATCGCACGTGGCACCGGTGGATCACGGCTGGCGCATCACGGCCGGCGACTGCGCCTTCGACGTGCTGGAAGCCCCGCTGCGCTTTCGCCTGTGGCGGGCCGGCCGGCTGGTGCTGCAGTCCACCACCGACGAGCACTTTCGCGGCTACACCCGGGTGCCGCCGCTGGGTGTGCTGCGCGAGGACGGTGTCACGACCTGGGTGCTGGGCCTGGCGCTGGAAAGCGACGAGCCGGTCTACGGCCTGGGCGAGAAGTTCGGTGCGCTGAACCGGCGCGGCCAGCTCATCCGCGGGCGCACCGAAGACGCGCTGGGGGTCAACACCGAGCTGTCGTACAAGAACATCCCGTTTGCCTGGAGCCCGGGCCATGGCGCGGGCGCCTGGGGCGTGCTGGTGCACACCCCGGCGGTGGTGCAGCATGGCGTGGGGCTGGCGCAGTGGTCGCACCGCACCCATGTGATCGAATGCGAGGACGATCCGCTCGACGTCTTTTTCACCGTGGCCGCCGAACCCGCCGGCGTGCTGCAACGCCATGCGGCACTCACCGGCCACCCGGCGCCGGTGCCGCGCTGGGGCCTGGGCTTGTGGATGAGCCGGGCCTACTACCGCACGCCCGAAGAATGCGCCGAGGTGGCCGCCGACATCCGTCGCCGCCGCATCCCCTGCGATGTGATCACGCTCGACGGTCGCGCCGCCTGGGACACCCGCACCCGTGTCGACTGGCAGCTCGACCCGGCCCGTTTCACCGACCCGGCCCGCCAGATCGCCGCGATCAAGGCCGGTGGGCTGCGCCTGTGCGTGTGGGAGTACCCGTATGTGTCGATCCACTCGCCGCTGTTCCGCACGCTCGCCGACCGCGGCTGGCTGCTGAAGAACCCGGCCGGGGACGCCTATGTCTTCGAGTGGGTCAAGAACCCGAAGGACAGCCCCTTCGGCAGCGTGCTCACGCCGCTGCAGCCCTCAGGGGCGATCGACTTCACCCACCCCGAGGCCTATGCCTGGTGGCGTGACCAGCACCGATACCTGTTCGACCTCGGCGTGGACGTGATCAAGAGCGATTTCGGTGAGCAGGTCGAGGACGACATGGTCGCTGCCAACGGCGACACCGGCCGGCGCCTGCACAACGTCTACCCGCTGCTCTACAACCGCTGCGTCTACGAGGCCACCGCGCTGCATGCGCGCCGCGATGGCGACGACCCGGCCGATGCCCACCCCATGGTGTGGGCGCGCGATGCCTTCATCGGATCGCAGCGCCTGCCCATGCAGTGGGGCGGCGACCCGCAAAGCGACTGGGAAGGCCTGGCTGCCAGCGTGCGTGGCGGGCTGAGCCTGGGCGCCAGCGGCGTGCCATATCACGCCACCGACATCGGCGGCTTCTACGGCCGCGAGCAGCCCACGGCCGAGCTGATGGTGCGCTGGACGGCCCAGGCGGTGTTCAGCTCGCACATGCGCTACCACGGCATCGGACTGCGCGAACCCTGGGCCTTCGGCGAGGCGATCGAAGCGGTCTGCCGGAACTGGCTCGAACTGCGCTACCGGCTCATCCCCTACATCGCCGCCGCCTGCGACGAGGCCGTGCGCACCGGCCTGCCGCTGATGCGGCTGATGGCGCTGGCCTTCCCGCACGACCGGGCGGCGCGTGGCTTCGAGGGGCAGTACCTGTTCGGGCCGAGTTTGCTGGTGGCGCCGGTCACGCGCGCGGGCGGGCAGGCCACGGTGTACTTCCCGCACGAGGCCGACGGTGGTGGTGCCTGGTACGACCTCTTCACCGGCGCGCGCCACGAGGCCGGCACAGTGCACCAGGTCACCGTGCCGCTGGAGCGGGCGGCCGTCTACGGTCGTGCCGGCCATGTGCTGCCGCTGGGGCGGGCGGTGCAGTCCACCCGCGAGATCGACTGGCACGCCCCGATCGAGTCATGGTGGGCCTTTGGCCTGCCGGGGGTGGGAAATGCCTGGGTCGGTGTCACGCGGTTACCCGGCAGTACCGGCGTAGGATCCGAAGCTGTTCGACTCAACCCGGTCGGCGCTCCGGTGTCCATGCTGCACACACCGCCGGGCGCCGGCCTGACCGTATCCCAGGAGGGACATGACTGGATCATCCAAAGCCATTGAGCTGGGCGCGGGCGCCCTCACGCTCACCCTGCGCCCCGACGTGGGCGGGTCCATTGCCGGCTTCTGGCACCGCGACCACCCGGTGCTGCGCAGCGCCGACGCCGCCAGCCTGACCCGGGCGCGCTCGTCGGGCTGCTACCCGCTGGTGCCGTATTCCAACCGCATCGGCCACTGCCGGTTTCCGTGGGGGGGCCAGGAGCGCACGACGCAGCCCAACTTCGAAGGTTCGCCGCACTCGCTGCACGGTGTGGGTTTCACCCGGCCGTGGAGCGTGGTCCGGCACGACGCGCGCGAGGCCGAGCTGCTGCTGACCCACACGGGCGACGCCGAATGGCCGTTCGCCTTCGAGGCCACCCAGTTCGTGTCGCTCGACGAACAAGGCCTGTCGCTGCGCCTGTCGGTCACCAACCGTGCCGACGAACCCGCACCCATGGGCCTGGGCTGGCATCCGTACTTCCCCAAGCGCAGCCGCAGCCGCCTGCATGCCGAGGTCAGCGGACGCTGGGACACCGACGACACCCGCCTGCCGGTGCGCCATGTGCCGCAGCACAGCATCGATGCCGACGTGGCCCACCTCGACTATGACCACTGCTTCACCGGCTGGCAGGGCACGGCCAAGCTGCGCGACGAGCATTTTTCGCTGCGGCTCACCTCGTCGCTCACCCACCTGGTGGTCTACACCCCGCCGCTGCAGGACTTCTATGCGGTCGAGCCGGTCAGCCATGCGAACAATGCCCTCAACATGCCCGAGCCCGAGGCCCACGGCATGATGACCCTGGCACCGGGCGCCACCGCCAGCGCCTGGATGAAGCTCGAGATCCTGGAGGTGCGCGCGTGAGCGAAGTGATCACCGCTGCCCATGGCCAGCCGGCGCTGCTGGGCGAGTCGCCGATGTGGCACCCCGACGAGCAGGTGCTGTATTACTGCGACATCCCCGGCCACAAGCTGCATCGCTTCAACCCCGCCACGCAGCAGCTGGACACCTGGGCCTTCGACACCGATGTCGCCTGCTGCGCGCCGGCGCTGTCCGGCGGGCTGGTGCTGGGCATGCGCGACGGGCTCTGGCGTTTCGATCCGGCCACCGGCGAGCGCACGCTGATCGAGGCACCGTCCTACGAGACGGCCACCGAGCGCTACAACGACGGCAAGTGCGATCCTGCCGGCCGCTTCTGGTGCGGCACGATCTACGAGCCGCGCGACCCGCCGCTGGCCGCGCTGTACTGCCTGGGCACCGACGGGCAGGTCATGCGCCGGGCCGACGGCATCACCGTCTCGAACGGCCTGGGCTGGAGCCCCGACGGCGGCACCATGTACTGGTCCGACACCAAGGCCCACCGCATCCAGGCGTTCGACTTCGATCTCGACACCGGCGAGCTGTCGAACCGGCGTGTGTTCATGCAGTTCGAACCGCGCCGCGAAGGCCAGTCACTTGACACCTACGGCGGCCGGCCCGACGGTGCGGCCGTCGACAGCCAGGGCAACTACTGGGTCGCGATGTTCGAAGGCGCGCGGGTGCTGCAGCTCTCGCCGGCCGGCGAGGTGCTGCGCGAGATCAGGCTGCCGGTGCGCTGTGCCACGATGCCGTGTTTTGGCGGGGCCGACCTGCGCACGCTCTACATCACCACCTCCCGCGAAAAGCGCCCCGCCGACGAACTGGCGGCCCAGCCGCTGGCCGGCTGCGTGCTGCAACTGCGCGTGGACGTGGCCGGCCTGCCGGTGTCGTACTACCGGGGTTGAGTCTCACCTCCTGCCATGACCGCTTCCACTGCCGTCTATCCCAGCCTGCGCGATGCGCATGTTTTCATCAGTGGTGCGGCCAGCGGCATCGGTGCGGTCCTGCTCGAGCACTTTGCCGCCCAGGGCAGCCGCCTGTCCTTTGTCGACATCGACGACACCGCCGCAGCCGCACTGCAGGACCGCCTGCAGTCCGCCCATGGGCACCGCCCCTGGTACACCCACTGCGACGTGCGCGATGCGCGCGCCTACCAGGCGGTCATCGCCCAGGCCGTGGCCGCACAAGGCCCGGTGCAGGTGCTGGTCAACAACGCCGGGCGCGACGACCGCCATGCGATGGAGGACGTCACCCCCGAGTTCTGGGACGACCGGCTCGCGCTCAACCTCAAGCACTACTTCTTTGCGATCCAGGCCGTCGCGCCGGGCATGGCCCAGGCGGGCGGCGGGTCGGTCATCAACCTCGGATCGGTGTCGTGGATGCGCGGGCGACCGCAACTGGTGGGCTACACGACGGCCAAGGCCGGCATCCTCGGCCTCACCCGCACGCTGGCGCGTGAGCTGGGCGAACGCGGCATCCGCGTCAATGCGGTTGTGCCCGGCGCCATCGTCACCGAACGCCAGACTGCACTGCACCGCGACCCGGCCGAAGACCAGCGCTTCCTCGACGCCCAGTGTCTGAAGTACCGCCTCGACCCGGGCCACGTGGCGCGCGCCGTGCTGTTCCTGGCGGCGCAGGACAGCAACGGCATCACGGGGCAGCATCTGCCGGTGGATGCGGGGATTGCGCAGGTGTCGGTGATGGGGTGAGGAGGGGT
>CBFGPV010000201.1:0-7117 GCA_965650765.1 uncultured Burkholderiales bacterium | reverse complement strand
ACCAACGCCTGCACCAACGTCTGCGCGGGCACCATCCAGCGCGCCGCGCCGACGCCGCCGCTCGTGGCTGGGCTGGACACTCGGCCTCCTGATCCCCCTGGTGCTCGTGGCCGGGCTGCTGCTGGCACTGGTCAGTGCGGTCACGACAGCCACCGGCACGGCGCGGTTGCTGGCCTGGCTGCCCAAGGTCACGGTGACCGAGCCTGACGGGCCGTTGCTGGGCGATTTCAGCGCGCGCCGCATCGTGGTCGACCTCGGGTCGGCCGAACACCCTGACGAGCGCATCGTGCTGGAACGCCCCGCCTGGCGCGGCCTGCAGCTCAGCCGCAGTGCACTGCCGGGCATCCTCGCACGGCTGGAATGGCAGTCGCTGTCGGTCGAGCGCATCGAAGTCGTGACCACACCGTCTGCCGAACCCGACCCGCCCCTGCAGCCGCCGCAGACACTGCGTCTGCCGGTGCTGCTGCGCGTCGAGCGGTTGAGCATCGGTGAACTGCTGCTCCCGGGTCTGGGTGAACCGCTGCGCGGGCTGCAGGCAAGGGTCGACCTCGGCGGCGACAACGGCGAGCGCCACCGCATCGACCAGCTGGAGGTCGACTGGGGCCGGTTGCGCCTGCAAGGCGAGGCGGGCGTGCTCAGCGACGCCCCGCTCACGACCCAGGCCCGGGTGGCCATCGCCCAGCGGGTGCCCGCCGCCGACGGCGAACTCGGCTGGTCAGCGCAAGCCCAGGCCGACGGGCCGCTGGCGCGCCTCCAGGTGGGCGCCACCGTGCGCGCCCAGGGCCAGTCGCTCGACGCGCAGGCGGTCGTCACGCCCTTCGCGGCGCAACCGGTCGATCAGCTCGACGCCGCGCTCAAGGCCTTCGACCTCGCCGCCTTCAGTGACGCGGCGCCTCGCACCGCACTGAGCGGCGACGTGCGCGTGGCGCTGCGCAGTGACGCTGGCAACCCGGGCACCGGCAGCGGCCTGCCGCTCGACGTGACCATCCGTCTGGACAACCCGCTCGCCGACCGCTGGGACCTGCAACGCCTGCCGGTGCGCCGGCTCGAAGCGCAGGCCCGGGGGCGTGCAGGCGACCCTGATGAGGGCGTGTTGCTCGATCGCCTGAGGCTGGAACTCGGCACGGCCCGTGCGCCAGGCGGTGTGGTGACGGGCAGCGGCCGCTGGCTGCCGCAGCGCTGGCAGGCCGACCTCACGCTCGATGGCCTGCAACCCGGGCAGCTCGACGAACGGGCGCCGGCGGTCACGCTGTCGGGCCCGGTGAACCTGGTCGCGGCCCCCACCCCCGGCGCGGCAGCGTCATCCGCGCCGCCTGCCGGCGCGGGCAGCACCGTGCCGCCGATGTCCGACTGGCCGATCGAGCTGAAGGCCGATCTGAGGGGCCAGGTGCCCACCGCCGGTGAACGGCGCACCGTGACGCTGCAACTCGAAGGCCGTGTGTCGGCCGGCAGCGCCAGCCTCACCCGACTGCGGGCCGCCTCCGGCGACGCGACGCTTGACGCCACCGGCGCCTGGGCAGCCACGGCCCGAGGCGGGCATGCCGTCCAGCTCAGCTCGCGCTGGCAGGCCTTCGACCCGGCCCTGTGGTGGCCGGGGCCCGCCGGGTCGCCCTGGCGCACCCAGACGCATCGCCTGACCGGCCAGGCCGAAGCCGACCTCACATGGCAACCCGCGCCCGCATCATCGGCAGGCACACGCACTGCGGGCACGCCACCCGCGTGGAGCCGCATCGGCGGCAAGCTGCAACTCGCACTGCGCGACAGCCGGATCGCCGGGCTGCCCCTGGAAGGCGAGTTGCAGGCCGAGGGGGCAACATCGGGCCTGGTGTCGCAGGGCCGCCTGACACTGGCCGACCAGCGCCTGGCATGGCAGGGCCGGCTCATGCATGGCGGCAGCTCGCCCGGCAGTGCGCCGGCCGACAGTGCGATGAGCGTCGAGATCGAGGCGCCAGCGCTGGAGCGCCTGGCGCCCCTGCTGAGCTGGTGGGTCGAACGCCCCCAGCCCGGCGGTCGGCTGAGCGCCCGCGGCGAGGTCTCCGGCCGCTGGGAACAGCTCGCCGCCACCGGTCAGGCCAGTGCCAGCGATCTGCGCTGGGCCGACACCCGCGTGGGCTCGCTCGAAGGCCGCTGGGCCCTGGCGCTGCCGGCACGCGCGAACCAGTCGGCCACGCTGCGCCTGGGCGACGTGCAGCTCGGCACGCGCCGGGTGCCGACGGCCACGCTGACGCTGTCAGGCACCGGTCTGGCCCACGAACTGCGCCTGACGGGAGCCACGCCCTTTGCCGCCCCCTGGGGACGGCAGGGCGCGGCATCCGCACCCTCCACCCGACCGTCGGCAGCGGGGACGGGCGCACCACCTGCACCGACTCCAGCGCCGACTCCAACGCCGGCCAAAGAGGAATCGGCCCAGCTCGAACTCACACTGCGCGGTGGCGTGAGTGCCCCACAGGCCGACAGCCTGCTGACCGATCTGACCGGCTGGAAGGGCAGGCTCGAGCAGCTCGAGGTGGGGCCGGCGCCCGTGGCTGGTGCCCGTGCGCAGACGCCTGCGCCGTGGCTCAGCGTGCGCGATGTCGGCGCCGAATGGCAACGCGGCCGACCGGGCGACGCGCGCACGCCTGCCCTGCCCCAGCGGCTGAGCCTCACCGAGGGGCGGGCCTTGCTGCAGGCCTCGGGCCAGCGGGCCACCGTACGCTGGAGCCGCATCGTCTGGCAGGAAGCCATTGCCGGTGCACCCGGTGTGCTCGAAGCGCGCGCCGAACTCGAACCCCTGGCCGTGGCGCCGCTGCTGCGCGAGCTGCAGCCGAACTTCGGCTGGTCGGGCGACCTGCAGATGACGGCCAGCGTGAACCTGCGCAGCGCCCCGACCTTCAGTGCCGACGTTGAACTGGCCCGAACCGGCGGCGACCTGCAGATCGAGGAAGCCGGCCTGGTCGAGCGCCTGGGCCTGAGCGAACTGCGCCTGGCGCTGACGGCACGCGAGGGCACCTGGCGCTTCACGCAGGCCGTCACGGGCAGCAACCTCGGGACGGTGCAAGGCGAACAGATCGTGCGCACCGACACACAGGCCATGTGGCCGCGGCCTGATGCCAGCCTGGACGGCCGCATCGAGGTGAAGGTCGACAACCTGGCCACCTGGGCCGCCTGGGTGCCTGCCGGCTGGCGCCTGGGCGGCCAGTTGCAGGCCCAGGCCCGTGTGGGCGGGCGCATGGGGGCCCCGGAGTACACCGGCGAGGTGCGCGGGCGTGACCTCACCGCACGCAACATGCTGGCAGGCGTGCACCTGCGCGACGGTGAGGTGGACATCCGCCTGGACGGGCCCACCGCACGCATCGAGACCCTGCGTGCCAGTGCGGGCGAAGGCACGGCGCGTGTCGAGGGCGGCGCCAGCTTCGGCGCCGAGCCGCGGGCCGAGCTGCGCCTCGTGGCTGAACGGTTTGCCCTGCTCAGCCGGGTCGACCGCCGCGTCACCGCCAGTGGCCAGGCCCAGGTGAAACTCGACGCCACCAGCTTCCAGGCCGAAGGCCGCTTCAAGGTCGACGAAGGGCTGTACGACATCTCCCGCTCGGACGCACCCAGCCTGTCGGACGACGTGGTGGTGCGGCGCACCGACGAGCCACCTGCCTCGTCGCAGGACAGCGCACGCCCGCCGGTGCGCCGCAACGTGAGCCTCAACCTGGCCCTCGACCTGGGCGAACGCTTCCGACTCAAGGGGCGCGGCCTGGACACCCGCCTGGCCGGTGACCTGCGCCTCACGACGCCCGGCGGGCGCATGACGCTGGTCGGTGACATCCGCACCGTCGACGGCACCTATGCCGCCTACGGCCAGAAGCTGACGATCGACCGTGGGGTCATCAGCTTTGTCGGCACACCCGACAACCCCCGGCTGGACATCGAGGCCACCCGGCCGAACACCGACATCCGCGTCGGCGTCGCCGTGGGCGGCACCGCCCAGAGCCCGCGTGTGCGGCTGTTCTCCGAGCCCGAGATGAGCGACACCGACAAGCTGTCGTGGCTCGTGCTGGGCCGCGCGCCCGGCCAGCTCGGACGCACCGAATCGGCCTTGCTGCAACGTGCAGTGCTGGCCCTGCTGGCCGGTGAGGGCGACTCCCCCACCGCCGAGCTGAGCAGCACGCTGGGCCTGGACCAGCTCAGCATCCGCCAGGACGAGGCCGGTGGCGTGAGCGAGACCATCGTGAGCCTGGGCCGACAGATCTCGCAGCGCTGGTACGTCGGTTACGAGCGTTCGCTCAACGCCACCGCCGGGAGCTGGCAGCTCATCTACCGGGTGGCGCAGCGCTTCACCGTGCGTGCCCAGGCCGGCGCCGACAATTCGGTCGACCTGATCTGGACCTGGCGCTGGTAGCGCCCCACGCACCGGAGACAGCATGCGGCTCAAGCACATCGAGGTCCTTCACGCCATCATGGTGGCCGGCTCACTGAGTGGCGCAGCCCGGCTGCTCAACGTCAGCCAGCCCGCCGTGTCGCAGACGCTGCAGCATGCCGAGATGCAGCTGGGCTACCTGCTGTTCAATCGCTCGGGCAACCGCCTGGTGCCCACGCGCGAGACGCTGGCGCTGTACTCCGAGGTCGACAAGCTCTTCTCGCAACTCGACGCCGTTCGCACGCTGGCCGCCAACCTGCGCCAGAGCGCGCAGCAGGAGCTGCGCGTGCTGATCCCGCCCTCGCTGTCCAGTCATGTGTTCCCGCTGGCGCTGCGCCGCTTTCGCCGCAAGTTCAAGGACATCCCGCTGAGCATCCGCACCCTGCATTCGCGCGACATCGTCGTGGCGCTGGGCCTGCGCGAGGGCGATCTGGGCATCGTCTACGGCACGCACCCCCACCCGTCGGTGATCGAAACACCGGTGGCCACCGGTCACATGATGTGCCTGATGGCCGATCCGCCCCCACGGCGCAAGACACTGGCGCTGACCGAGCTGTCGGGCCTGCCGGTGATCCGCATCCATCCGCAGGACCCCATCGGCTTCGTGCTCAACGACGTGGCCAGCCGCCTGGGCGTGCAGTTCGTGGGCGGCATCACGGTGCAGACCTACCAGGCGGCACTGTCGCTGGCCGAGTACGGTTTCGGACCCGCCATCATCGACGAGTTCACGCTGGCCGGGCGCACCTACAAGGGCCTCAAGGCCCTGCGCATCGAGCCGGCCGTGCCGGTGCAGCTCAATGCCCTGCGCCCGCTGGCAGGCGACGAAGTGGCCGCATCGGCGCACCTGATCGACTGCCTGCGGCAGGTGGTACAGGGCATCGTGAACGGCAAGCCGCTGCCGGCCTGAGCACACCCGGACCCTGCCCCGGGCACGCCCTTCCCCGGTGCGCATGCACCACTTCAATCCATAAGCTGGACTTATGGTTGCTGGCGATATTCCGATTTGCCGCGAAGGCGCACGGTTCCTAGACTGAGTCCATCCATCAACCGAGGACTCGCCATGAAGACTCCACTCTCCCCGCTGCACCTGATGACGGCCGCCCTGTGCATGGCAGCCACCACCGCCCAGGCCCAGGAAGGCACGCTCGACCGCATCGCCGCCAGTGGCACGATCCACGTCGGCTATCGCGAAGCCTCGGTGCCGTTCAGTTACCTCGACGGCACCCGTCCGGTCGGTTTTGCGATGGACCTGTGCGGCGGCGTCGTCGAGGCCGTGAAGACGCACCTCAAGCGGCCGGACATCAAGGTCGAAATGCATCCGGTGACGTCGGCCAACCGCATGCCGCTGCTGCAGAACAAGACCATCGACATCGAATGTGGCTCAACCACCAACAACACCACCCGGGCCCAGCAGGTCGCCTTCAGCATCAACCATTTCTACACCGGCACGCGGTTGCTGACGCGCAAGGATTCCGGCATCACCAAGGTCGAGGACCTGGGCGCCAAGCCGCTGGTCACGACCGCTGGCACGACCAACTTCCAGGTGCTGCGCAAGTACATCTTCGATCGCAAGCTCGACACCCCGCTGGTCACCGCGAAGGACCATGCCGACGCCCTGCTGTATGTCGAGTCCGGCCGCGCTGCCGCCTTCGGCATGGATGACATCCTGCTGTACGGCCAGGCAGCCAATGCACGCAACCCGCAGGACTGGGCGATCGTGGGCGAGGCCCTGCAGGTTGAGCCCTACGCCGTGATGCTGCGCAAGGACGACCCGGCCTTCAAGAAGCTGGTCGACGCCACACTGGTGAAGACCATCCAGAGCGGCGAGTTCGAGAAGCTCTACAGCAAGTGGTTTCAGTCGCCGATTCCGCCGCGCGGCGTCAACCTCAATGTGCCGATGAGTGCCGAGCTGCGCCAGCACCTGAAGTCGCCGAGCGACAAGCCCAACCTCTGAGCCGCGACATGCACACCGACCTGCCTGCAGGTGCAAGCGCTGCGCTGGCGCCGTGCCCTGACCCCGAGCCTGCGGCCAGCCGGGCCCTGCCCGTGGTCGGTGTGCTCGGCGGCATGGGGCCCGCAGCCACCGCGGACTTCCACCACAAGATCGTGGCGGCCACACCGGCACGGCGCGACCAGGATCACCTGCCGCTGCTGATCCGCTCGATGCCGCAGATCCCGGATCGCAGCGCGAGCATCCTGGGCGGCAGCCCGTCGCCCGAGCCGGCACTGATCGAGCATGCCCGCGCACTGCGCGATGGCGGCGCCGCGGTGATCGTGATCCCGTGCAACACGGCGCACCTGTGGCACGAGGCCGTGCAGGCGGCCGTGGACATTCCGGTGCTGCACATCGTGGACCCGGTGCTGCGGGCCTTGCGGTCACTGCAGGCCAGGGACGCCGCGGCCACAGGCGATGGCGCGGGCTGGCCGGTCGGCCTGCTCGGCACCCGTGCCACCATGGTCTGCGGGCTGTATCCACGCCGTGCCCGCAGCGCCGGCGGCGCCGACGGCATGGCCTGGATCGACCCGCTGCCCGAGGCCCAGGAGCGTTACGTCGATGCCGGCATCCATGCCGTGAAAGCCGGCGACCTGGCTCGCGGCGCCCAGCTGCTGGGCTATGCCGCCCAGGGCCTGATCGACCGCGGGGCACGCGCCCTGGTGCTGGCCTGCACCGAGATCCCGCTGGTCCTGCACGATCTGCCTGTGCCCACGCTCGATGCCACCCAGCTGCTCGCC
>CBFGPV010000200.1:0-7143 GCA_965650765.1 uncultured Burkholderiales bacterium | reverse complement strand
CGGCATCCCTACAATGCCCGCAACATTCCAAGGAGAGACCGTGCAGATTGCCGCATCGATCTTCAAAGCCTACGACGTGCGCGGCGTGGTGGGCCAGACGCTGGACGAACAGGTGGCCGAGCACCTCGGCCGTGCCTTTGGTACACAAGCGCGCCACCTGGGTGAGCGCACCGTGGTGGTCGGGCGCGACGGGCGCCTGTCCGGCCCCTCTCTTGTGGCCGCCCTGGTGCGCGGGCTCACGTCCACCGGCGTGGACGTGCTCGACATCGGTGCCGTCACCACCCCGATGACCTATTACGTGGCCGCCACGCGCGAGGCCCTGGGCTGCCGTTCGGGCATCCAGGTGACCGGCAGCCACAACCCCAAGGACTACAACGGCTTCAAGATGGTGCTGGCCGGCCAGGCCATCTACGGGGAAGAGATCCAGGCCTTGCGCCAGCGCATCGAGGCGGAAGACTACGCATCGGGCGAAGGCCGGGTGTCGTCACTGGACATCGGCGCCGAGTACGCCCGGCGCATCGTCGACGACGTGAAGCTGGCCCGCCCGATGAAGATCGTGGTCGACTCGGGCAATGGCATCCCCGGGGCATCGGCCCCGGCCATCCTGCGGGCCCTGGGCAACGAGGTGATCGAGCTGTATTCCGAGGTGGACGGCACCTTCCCGAACCACCATCCCGATCCCTCCAAGCCCGAGAACCTGCGCGACCTGATCGCCGCAGTGCAGGCCAGCGGTGCCGAGCTGGGCCTGGCATTCGACGGTGACGGCGACCGCCTGGGCGTGGTCACGCGCGACGGGCACAACATCTACCCCGATCGCCAGCTGATGCTGCTGGCGCGCGACGTGCTCTCGCGCAACCCGGGCGCCACGATCATCTTTGACGTGAAATGCACCCAGCGCCTCGCGCCGGAGATCCGTGCGGCCGGCGGGGTGCCCCTGATGTGGAAGACCGGCCATTCGTTGATCAAGGCCCGCCTGAAGGAGCTCGACGCCCCGCTGGCCGGCGAGATGAGCGGCCACATCTTCTTCAAGGAACGCTGGTACGGCTTCGACGATGCGACCTACACCGCAGCACGCCTGCTGGAGATCCTCAGCCGCAGCGCCGACCCGAGCGCCGTGCTCGACGCGCTGCCCGAAAACCACAGCACGCCCGAGCTCAACATTCCCTGCGCCGAAGGCGAACACCACCGCCTGATCCAGCGCCTGCGCGAGACAGCGCGCTTCGACGGTGCGCGCGAGGTGGTCGACATCGACGGGCTGCGTGCCGAGTACGACGATGGTTTCGGGCTGGTCCGGGCCTCCAACACCACGCCCGTCCTGGTGATGCGCTTCGAAGGCACCACGCCCGAGGCGCTGGAGCGCATCCGGGCGCAGTTCGTCGCGGCCCTGAAGGCCGTCAAGCCCGATGCCGAGTTCGGGGCCGGGCATTGAGCCGCCTGCGGCCATGATGGCGTGGCGCCGGGGCCTGGCGCGTCAGGCCTATTCGTTGATGCTCAAGGCGCTCACGCCGGCCTATCTGGTCAAGCTGTGGTGGCGCGGCCGGCGCGAGCCACTGTACCGCCATGCGGTGCCCGAACGCCTGGGTCACTATCGGGGCGGGCGTACGGCGGGCTGGGTCTGGGTGCATGCGGTCTCGCTGGGCGAGACCCGGGCCTCCGGCAGCCTGATTGCCGCGCTGCGCCAGGAGCTGCCCGGCATGCGCCTGCTGCTGACCTGCGGCACGGCCACCGGACGCGAAGCGGGCGCGGCGCTGCTGCAGCCGGGCGACCGGCAGGCCTGGCTGCCGTATGACACGCCGGCGGTGGTGCGGCGCTTCTTCGAGCAGTTCCGACCGCAGGTGGGCATCCTGATGGAGACCGAGGTCTGGCCCAATCTGCAGCATGCGGCCCAGATGCATGGCGTGCCGATGGTGCTCGCCAATGCCAGGCTGAGCGAGCGCAGCGCGCGCCAGGCTGAACGGCTGGCCGCGGTGATCCGCCCGGCCGTGCAGTCGATCTCGCTGGTGCTGGCACAGACGGAAGACGATGCACGGCGGCTGCGCCGGGTCGGCGCGGGCAGGGTCGAGGTGCACGGCAACCTCAAGTTCGACATGACCCCCTCGGAAGCCGCCATGGCCACAGGCCGGCGCTGGCGCGAGGCGGTGCACGCAGCCGGCCAGCGCGGGGTGGTGGTGGCGGCGAGCACGCGCGAAGGCGAAGAAGCCCCGCTGCTGGCGGCCTGGAAGGCACACCTCGCCAGCCATGCGGCGCCAGGGCGCCAGCAAGCCCTGCTGGTCCTTGTGCCGCGACACCCTCAACGCTTCGACGAGATTGCGGCGCTCGTGCGCTCAACGGGCTTGAGCCTGGCCCGGCGCAGTGGCTGGGCCGGTGCCGAGCCGGGCGCCGAGGACCTGGCGGCGGAAGTCTGGCTGGGCGACTCGATGGGCGAAATGCCCGCTTACTACACCCTGGGCGACGTGGCCCTGCTCGGGGGCAGCTTTGCGCCGCTGGGTGGGCAGAACCTGATCGAGGCAGCGGCCTGCGGGTGCCCGGTGATCATGGGCCCGCACACCTTCAATTTTGCCGAGGCGGCCGAGCTGTCGTTGCAGGCGGGTGCCTCGCGCCGTGTCGAAGGCTGCGAGGCGGCTGTGGCCGCTGCGCAGACGCTGCTCGGGACGAGCGAACTGCGCGAGATGTCAGCCGCGGCCACGCATTTTGCGGCGGCGCACCGCGGGGCAGCGGCCGCCATGGCCCGCCGGATCGCGGCCGTGCTGCGGCCTTCGGGCGTGCTTACTTCGCCAGCAGCGAATTGATCGGCGCCAGATCGGCGGGCTGCAACTGGCCGGCCACCTGGCGCAGCCTGAGGCTGCCCACCAGCACGTCATAGCGTGCACGGGCCAGGTCGCGCTGGGTCGAGAAGAGCTGGGTCTGTGCGTTCAGCACGTCCAGGTTCACGCGCACCCCCACACGGTAGCCGAGCTGCGTCGCTTCGAGTGCCAGCTTGGTCGAGGCCTCGGCTGCTTCCAGGGCCTTGACCTGGGCCTGCCCGGACTGAACGCCGAAGTAGGCCTGGCGTGTGCCCTGTGCCACGGCGCGGCGGGCTGCCTCGAGGTCGTTGCGCGACTTTTCCTCGAGCACCAGGGTTTCCTTCACACGGTTCTGGATCGCAAAACCGGCAAACAGCGGCACGTTGAGCTGGACGCCCAGGGTGGCGGTGTTGGAATTGCCTGCCGTGCCTTGCAGCTTGGGGATCGAGCCGGTGTTGCGCGCGGTGCTGAGCGAACCCACGAGATCGACGGTGGGCAGGTGTCCTGCCTTGGCCTTGTCGGTCTCGAGTTCGGCGATTTCGCGTGCCAGGCGGGCCTTGCGCACGGTCGGCGCTTCTTCAGTGAGCGTGACCCACTCCTCGACCGGGCTGCTGGCCAGCGGCGGCAGCGCCACCGGCGCCTGCAGCGGGCGCGGGGCCACACCGTTGCGGCCGACCAGCTGGTCCAGTGCGATGCTGCGGGTGCGCAACTCGTTCTCGGCCGCGATTTCCTGGGCCGTGGCGAGGTCGAAGCGCGCCTGGGCCTCGCGGGTGTCGGTGATCGTTGCAGTGCCCACCTCGAAGTTGCGGCGTGCCGAGGCGAGCTGCTCGGCAATCGCCGTCTTGTTGGCACGGGCGGTGCTCAGGGTGTCCTGGGCCGCCAGGACATCGAAGTAGGTCTGGGCGACGCGCACGATGAGTTCCTGCTCGGCGGCCTGCAGATCGGCCTGCGCGATGGCCAGCGAGCGACCGGCCTGGTCGATCGTGCTGGCATTGGCCCGGTTGAACAGCGGCTGCTTGGCGCTCAGGGCCACCTGGGCGTTGTTGCCGGAGCGGTCGGGCCCGGCCGGTGGGTCGAGTTCGGTGCGTGTGGCGCCTGCGGCCAGGCCGACCGAGGGCAGGCGCAGGGCATCCGACTGGGCGGCCTTGTAGGTGGCCGATTCCGCCAGGGCGCGGGCTGCCAGGTAGGTGGCGTCGTAGCTGCGTGCTGCCTCGTAGACCTCAAGCAGGCTTTGCGCGCTGGCCTGGCCGGCCGTCAGCACCAGCAGACTCAACCCGAGCGCCATGCGGCGCCACGCCGGCATGGGGTGCGGGCGCAGCAGGGCGGCCGATGGACGAAAGGGCGGGTCGATACGCACGGGCATGGTCGTGTCCTGGGTCTGGGGTTCGAGCGGGAAGAGGGGCAGGCGGCTGGGCTCTGGCGGCGGCGGGGCGACGAGTCAGTAGCGGGGCACCGAGCGGTCGATCTCGCGGGACCATGCATCGATGCCACCGTGCATGTTGATGACCTCGGTGCAGCCCTGCTGTTCGAGGAAATGGGCCACCTGCAGGCTGCGCATGCCGTGGTGGCACACGCAGACGATCGTTCGCGCAGCGTCGATCTCGGCCAGGCGCTCGGGCACCTGGCCCATCGGAATCAGCACGGTGTCCGCCTGCGGCAGGCGGATCGCCGCGAGCTCGAACTCCCAGGGTTCGCGCACATCCAGCAGCACGGGGCGGCTGTCCGGTGTGGCGTTGGCGATCAGGTCATGGATGTCGCGAACGGGGAGTTGCTGCATGGTCAGAAGGTGAACTTGGGCGGCTCCTCGAAGCCTTCCAGCCTCGGTGCCACGGTGTCGAAGATCTCGACGGTGCGGTATTCGCGCTCGCCGGTGCGGGTGACGATGACCGCGCGCATGATCGGATCCTGGCCCACGATGGCGGCCAGCCGGCCGCCGACCTTGAGCTGGTCGAGCAGCACCTGGGGGACGCTCGCCACCGAACCGGAGGCCAGGATGACGTCGAACGGGCCTTCGGCCAGCGTGCCGCGCGAGCCATCACCCTGGCGGACTTCGGCGTTGGTGATGCCGGCGCGCTTGAGGTTGTCGGCGGCCAGGCGGGCCAGTTCGGGGTGGATGTCCAGCGTGATCACCCGCTGGGCCTTGTGGGCCAGCAGGGCGGCCATGAAGCCCGAACCTGCACCGATTTCGAGCACCTTCTCGTGGCGTGCGACGGCCAGGTCCTGCAGCAGGCGCGCTTCGACCTTGGGCTGCAGCATGCACTGGCCGCACGGCAGCGGGACCTCCATGTCCACAAAGGCCATGGCCTGGTAGGCGGCCGGCACGAAGTCTTCGCGCTTGACCACGGCCAGCAGCGACAGAACCGACGGATCCAGCACCTCCCAGGTGCGGATCTGTTGTTCGATCATGTTGAAGCGGGCTTGTTCGATGTTCATGGCAGCCGTCCTGAGGTGAGTGCGATGCGGGAAATCCAGCATTTTATTTCGCCTCACCGGCGGCGGGGTTGACGCCACTCACCGGGGCCGGGCTCGCGCTGAAACGGCGGCGCAGCCAGGCCGACAGATCGTCGAGATAGCAATAGATCACCGGCACCACGACCAGCGTGAGCAGCGACGAGGTGATGACCCCGCCAATCACCGCCTGGCCCATCGGGGCACGCTGCTCGGCCCCTTCGGACAGGGCGAAAGCCAGCGGCACCATGCCGAACACCATGGCCAGCGTGGTCATCAGGATCGGGCGCAGGCGCACGCGTGCTGCCAGCAGCAAAGCCTCGTTGCGCGACAGCGGCTGCCCGTCCAGCCCCTCGCCGCTGTGGCCGGCGCGCGCCCGGTTCGCAAAGTCCACCAGCAGGATCGCATTCTTGGTGACCAGCCCCATCAGCATGATCACGCCGATGATCGAGAACATGTTCAGCGTGGAGCGGAACACCAGCAGGATCAGCACCACCCCGATCAGCGTGAGCGGCAGCGAGGACATCAGCGCAATGGGCTGCAGGAAGCTCTTGAACTGGGACGCCAGGATCATGTAGATGAAGATCACCGCCAGGGCCAGCGCCGACAGCGCATAGCTGAACGACTCCTGCATGTCCTTGGTCGAGCCGCCGAAGGTGGTGCGGTAGCCCGGCGGCATCGCCATGGCATCGACCACGCGGCGGATGTCGGCCGAGACCTCGCCCAGTGAGCGGCCCGAGATGTTGGCCGTGATCTCGACTTCGCGGTTCAGGTCACGCCGGTTGACCTGGTTCGGCCCGAAAGAAGGCTTCACCTCGGCCACCTGGGACAGCCGCACGATGCGCGCGCTGCCGTCGCTGTTCTGTCCGACCGACAGCCCCAGGCGCTCGAGATCGCCCACGGTGTCGCGTGCCTGCGGGGTCAGGCGCACCTTGACGTCATAGCTCTCGTCGTCCGGCGCGCGCCAGTTGCCCACGGTCACGCCGGCCACCAGCGAGCGCAGGGCGCTGGTGATGCTGCCCACGCCCAGACCCACGTCCGAGGCCACGTCGCGGCGGACCTGCACGTCCACCGTGGGCTTGTTGGGCTTCATGCTGGTGTCCAGGTCGACCAGGCCGGGCACATTGCGCAGTTCGGCCGTCAGGCGATCAGTCAGGCGCTGGAGTTCTCGCAGGTCGGTGCCCTGCACCGACAGCGAAATCGGCTTGTTGCCGCCCACGGCGTCCAGCAGGCCGACCTGCGTGACGGTGATGCCGGGAATGCGTGCCAGGCGCTCGCGCAGCGGCACAGACATCTCGTCGACGTTGCGCTCTCGCTGCTTGCGATCGACCAGGCGGATGTAGACGTTGACATAGTTCTTGCCCTGGGCCGAGCCGGTGTTCAGCGTGGCCACCGTGTACTTCACCTCGGGCAGTTCGCGCAGCATGCTGTCGACCTGCCGTGCCTTGGCCTCGGTGGCTTCGAGCGACGAGCCCATCGGCGTGTAGAAGCTGACGTAGGTCTCGGCAAAGTCAGCCTTGGGCACGAACTCGGTGCCCAGCAGCGGCAGGATGCCGAAGCTGGCCACCAGACTGCCCGCGGCAATGGCCAGCGTCGCCAGCCGGTGGCGCAGCGACCAGCCCAGGATGTCCTGGTAGGTGTCGCCCAGCCAGTGCGAGAAGCGGTCCACCGCGCCGGTCAGCCGGCCAAGCGTGCGGTCGTAGAGCGAGCGGCGCTCCACCGGCTGGCCTTCGGCGTGGATCGCCGGGTCGTGCCACACGCTGGAGAGCATCGGGTCGAGCGTGAAGCTCACGAACATCGAGATCAGCACGGCGGCCACGATGGTCACGCCGAACTCGTGGAAGAACTTGCCGATGATGCCGCCCATGAAACCGATGGGCAGGAACACCGCCACGATCGACAGGGTGGTGGC
>CBFGPV010000199.1:0-7154 GCA_965650765.1 uncultured Burkholderiales bacterium | reverse complement strand
CACCCGCCGCACTGTGCTGACCGCCCTCACGGCCAGCCTCCTGGCCCCGGCCATCGCGCTGGCCAACGACTTCCCCAGCCGCACCGTCAGCCTGGTCGTGCCGTTTGCCCCGGGCGGGCCGACCGACGCGATGGCACGCACCCTGGCCAATGCGCTCAAGGGCCCGCTGGGTCAGAACGTCATCGTCGAGAACAAGGCCGGTGCCGGCGGCAACCTGGGCGCCGAGGCCGTGGCACGGGCCGAACGTGACGGCCACACGCTGCTGTTCGGCACCTCCGGGCCGCTGGCCATCAACGTCAGCCTGTACCGCAAGCTCAACTACGACCCGCTCAAGAGCTTTGCGCCGGTGATCCAGATCGGGCATCTGCCCAATGTGCTGGTCGTCCATCCCAGCGTGCCGGCACGATCGGTGCAGGAACTGATCGCCCACGGCCGCGCCAACCCGGGCAAGCTCAGCTTTGCGTCATCGGGCAATGGGGCGTCGTCGCACCTGGCCGGCGTGCTGTTCAACAACACCGCGGGCACCGACTTCCTGCATGTGCCGTACAAGGGCACCGGCCCGGCCCTGACCGACCTGCTCGGCGGCCAGGTCACGATGACCTTCACCGACGTGCTGACCGCACTGCCGCACATCCGCAGCGGCAAGCTGCGCGCCCTCGGCGTGACCACCGCCACCCGTTCGTCGGCCCTGCCCGAGGTGCCCACCGTGGCCGAGCAGGGCCTGGCCGGTTTTGACGTGTCGGTGTTTTTCGGCATCGTTGCGCCGGCCGGCACCCCACGCGCCGCGGTGGAGCGCCTGAACCGTGCGTTTGCCGAGGTGCTGCGACAACCCGAGGTCCGTCAGACGCTGCAGGCGCAGGGCCTGGAGATGGCGACAGGCGCGGGGCCGGAGCAACTGGCGGGGTTCATGCAGTCGGAGGTGGCGAAGTGGCGTGGCGTGGTGCTGAGTTCCGGCGCCCAGATAGACTGAGCCTTCACCTCACGAGGCATTCATGAACGCTCCCCTTGCTCCAGGCGCCCTGGCGGGCATCCGTGTGGTCGATCTGTCGCGGGTGCTCGGTGGTCCGTACTGCGGCCAGATCCTCGGCGACCATGGCGCCGACGTGCTGAAGATCGAGCCCCCGCAAGGGGACGACACCCGCACCTGGGGCCCGCCGTTCAATGCGTCGGGCGTGGCCTCGTACTACCTGGGGCTGAACCGCAACAAGCGGCTGATGCGGCTCGACCTCACCACCCCCACCGACCGCGAGACCCTGCTGGGCCTGCTGGCCGAGGCCGACGTGCTGATCGAGAATTTCAAGACCGGCACGATGGAGCGCTGGGGCATCGGCCAGGCGCAACTGGCCGAGCGCTTTCCACGCCTGGTGCACTGCAGGGTGTCGGGCTATGGGGCGGACGGCCCGCTGGGCGGACTGCCCGGCTATGACGCGGCAATCCAGGCGCTGGCCGGCATCATGAGCGTCAACGGCGAGGCCGGCGGCGAACCGCTGCGTGTGGGGCTGCCGGTGGTCGACATGGTCACCGGCCTGAATGCTGCGCTGGGCGTGCTGATGGCACTGCACGAGCGCGAGCGCAGCGGACGCGGGCAGTTCGTCGAGGCCGCGCTGTACGACAGCGGCCTGTCGCTGCTGCATCCGCACGGCGCCAACTACTTTCTCGACGGCCAGACCGCGCAGCGCACGGGCAACGCGCACCCCAACATCTACCCCTACGACAGCCTGGCCACCGGGACCGTGCCGGTCTTCCTGGCCGTGGGCAATGACCGGCAGTTCACCATCCTGTGCGAGCACCTGGGACGCCCGGGCCTCGCGCGCGACGACCGGTTTGCCAGCGCGCGGGGGCGATCGGTCCACCGCGTCGAGCTGAAGACCGAACTGGAAGCCCTGATGGCCTCCCACGACGGCCCCGCGCTGGCCGACGAGCTGGTGCGCGCCGGGGTGCCCTGCGCGGCCGTGCTCACCGTGCCGGCCGCACTGGCGCACCCGCACACCGCCCACCGCGGCATGGTGGTCGACATCGGGCCCGACTACCGCGGGATCGCCTCGCCGATCAAGCTGTCACGCACCCCGGCCAGCTATCGGCTGCCGCCGCTGAGCGAGGGCGAGCGATTTCTCGAAGTGGAGTGAGCGCACAGGCCTGCACGGTGCGGGGTGCGCAACCGAATGCAGGTATGCTGCGGCGCGTTGTCACCGCCCCGCAACCACCCGCACTCCACGACTCACCATGACCCGTCTTCCCCGCACGCTGCTGGCCGGCCTGGCCCTGTCCCTGTCCCTGGCGGCCCTGGCCCAGTTCAACCCGCTGAGCGCCTCGCTGCAGCCCAAGGATCCGAAAAAGCCGCTTCACATGCTGGTCGAAAAGACCTGGGGCGAGGCCGACATCGCCATCCAGCCGCATGAGGTGACACGCACCGAGAAGCACCTGCCCCGCAGCTCGCACGACCTGTCGCTGGGGAGCTTCAAGGTCGAAAACGGCCTGGGCCCGCTGATGCTCATCGTCGACTTCGGCGGCCGGGTCATCGACGAACAGGCCAAGTCGTCGGCCATCGTCCAGGTCGACATCGAATGCCCCGAGGTCAGCAATGGCTGCCCGTACCCGATCCAGAAGAGCGTGATCGGCTACGACGACCGCTACATGGCCAAGTTCAGGCTGCCCCATCAGGGCAGCGACCGCGCGATGGTGCTGGGCCGTGAGGGCCACAACTACGGTTTTGCGCCAGGCACGCTGGTGAATATGGACATCCGCCTGCAGCAACCCACCAACATCGAGCCTGTGCAGATCAAGGCCTGGGTGTTCCATGGCGAACACGAGCACCAGCTCCCGCACGGCAACACCACCCGCCTCGGCACCTTCTGGAAGGTGCTCGGCGCCGGCTTGCTGGTGGTCGTGCTGGGCTGGTGGTGGCTGCGCCGCGGCTGACCCTTTGCGACAAACGATCGGCCCCGGCCCAGGAGCAACACCATCATGAAACCCGTCTCCCTGCCTCCCCTGCCCGAGGAAGCGGCCCATGCCCTGGCGCGGGGCCAGAAGATCGAGGCCATCAAGATCGTGCGCGAGCACACCGGCCTGGGGCTCAAGGAGTCCAAGGACCTGGTCGACGCCCACGAGGCCCACGGCGAGGCACGCCCTGTGGCGACGTCGGGTTCGCCCGGTACCCACCGCCGGGACATGGCCCCGGGCGAGGTGCCGCGCACAGGCGGCCGGGGCGGCCTGATCGTCGGGGCCGTGGTGCTGGGCGTGGCCGGCTACGCGCTGGCCCGCTGGCTTGGCGCCCTCTGATCCCCGTGCAGTGAGGCTCCTCCGGGGAGACCCGGGGTTGCGGCGCGGATGAACTTGTCTATACAATTAGCCGCATGGCTGGACACCCGCTCCGGCCCATCCCGAGGCCCATGAGCTCGTCGACCCGTCCACGCGTGCCCGATGCCCCTGCTGCGCTGTACCAGCAGGTCAAGGATTTCATCGTGCGCAAGATCCAGGACGGCAGCTGGAAACCCGGCGATCGGGTGCCGTCCGAGCACGAGCTGGTGGCCGAATTCGGCTTTGCCCGCATGACCGTCAACCGCGCGCTGCGCGAGCTGGCCGAGCAGGGCCGTGTCGTGCGTGTGGCTGGCGTGGGCACCTTCGTGGCGCACGAAAAGCCCCAGGCCACCTTGCTGCGCGTGGCCAACCTCGGCGACGAGATCCGCGCCCGCGGCCACGACTACCGCTGCCGCATGCTGCTGCTCGAGCGGGTGTCGGCCACGATGGACATTGCCGCAGCGCTGAATCTGCGCACCGGAGAGTCGGTGTTCCACAGCGTGTGCGTGCACTCCGAGGACGACGTCCCCGTGCAGCTCGAAGACCGCTACGTGAATCCTCGAGTCGCGCCGGAGTTCATCCGCCAGGACTTCAGCCGGGTGCTGCCGTCCGAATACCTGCTGCGCAACGTGCCCTACGACGAGATCGAGCATGTGGTCGACGCGATCCTGCCGACACCCGAGCAGGCCACCGAGCTGCAGATGCCCACCACACAACCCTGCCTGCTGCTGACACGCCGCACCTGGACACGCGGCGTGCCGGTCACGCTGGCCCGCTGCCTGCACCCGGGCATGCGCTACCGGCTGGGCAGCCGGTTTCGCGCCGACGGCAGCACCGTCGTCGGCTGACGCCCGGCTTGCCTTCTTCAACCGCCTGAGCCACGCTGCCATCCACGGTCCGCCTTCTTTCACCGAACCTGTCCATACAAGGTCATACAAATGAAGCCCACCTCACCCACCGCAACGTCTGCCGACGCCGTCGAACTCGTCCTGAACCCGGGGGCCGTGACCCTGGCGCAGTTGCGCCGGGTGTTCGAGGGGCGGGCCCGATTGCGGCTGGACGCATCGGCCCGGGCGGGGATGCTGGCCGCACAGGCCACGGTGCAGCAGATCGTCGAGGCTGGTGCCGTGGTCTACGGCATCAACACCGGCTTCGGCAAGCTTGCGCAGACCATCATCCCGGCGCAGCGCCTGGCCGAGCTGCAACGCAATCTGGTGCTGTCGCACAGCGTGGGCATCGGGGCCGACCTGCCCGACGACGTGGTGCGACTCGTGCTGGCCACCAAGGCCGTCAGCCTGGCGCGCGGCCACTCGGGCGTGCGCCCCGAGATCGTCGACGCCTTGCTGGCCCTGGCCAACGCGGGCGTGCTGCCATGCATTCCGTCCAAGGGGTCGGTCGGTGCCTCCGGCGATCTGGCCCCGCTGGCCCACCTGGCCTGCGTGCTGATCGGCGAGGGTTCGGCCCGCATCGACGGGCGCACCGTGAGCGGCAAAGAGGCCATGGCCCATGTGGGTCTGCAGCCCTTTGTGCTGGGCCCGAAGGAAGGCCTGGCGCTGCTCAACGGCACCCAGGTGTCGACCGCGCTGGCGCTGTCGGGCCTGTTCCGGGCAGAACGGGTGTTCGCCGCCGGTCTGATGGCCGGCGCACTGTCGCTCGAAGCGATCAAGGGCTCGGTGCGGCCGCTCGACGCACGCATCCACGACGCGCGGGGCCAGGCCGGCCAGATCGCCGTTGCACAGGGCCTGCGCCAGCTGCTCGATGGCAGCGAGATCGTCAGCTCGCACACCGGCTGCGGCCGCGTGCAGGACCCGTACTCGATCCGCTGCGTGCCCCAGGTCATGGGCGCCTGCCTGGACAACCTGCACCACGCGGCCAAGGTCCTGACCATCGAGGCCAATGCCGCCTCCGACAACCCGCTGGTGTTCACCGACACCGGCGAGGTCGTGTCGGGCGGCAACTTCCACGCCGAGCCGGTGGCGTTTGCGGCCGACATCATCGCGCTGGCGATCGCCGAGATCGGGGCCATCTCCGAGCGGCGCATGGCCTTGCTGCTCGACACCGGGCTGTCGGGCCTGCCGCCCTTCCTGGTGACGGACGGGGGCGTGAACTCGGGCTTCATGATCGCGCAGGTGACGGCCGCCGCGCTGGCCTCCGAAAACAAGTCGCTTGCCCATCCCGGCAGCGTCGACAGCCTGCCGACCTCCGCCAACCAGGAAGACCACGTCTCGATGGCCACCTTTGCCGCGCGCCGCCTGCGCGACATGGCCGACAACACCGCCGCCGTGGTCGGCATCGAGGCCATGGCCGCCGCCCAGGGCATGGAGTTCCACCGGCCGCTGCGCAGCTCTCCGGCCATCGAGGCCGAGTTCGCGCGCATCCGCAGCCGTGTGGACTTCATCGAGACCGACCGTCTGCTCGCCCCGGACATCCAGGCCATGAGCGACTGGGCCCAGGGCGGCGACTGGCCCGAGGCGCTGACCGCGATGCTGCCCAGCCACGTCGCGCACTGAGCCCCGACGCCGCCGCGCAGCCCGACGAGGAGGACCTGCCATGCCCCGACCGACCGCCCCTGCCGCCACCGCCGACCGTGCGGACGGCCTGTGGCACCACCTCACGCTGGCACCCGGCGCGCTGGCAGGCACCCCCATCGATGCCGCGCCGGTGCACGATGCGGCCATCGCCGTGCGCGACGGGCTCATCACCTGGGCCGGCCCCGCACGCGACCTGCCTGACTCGCTGGCCGCACTGCCGCGCCACGACGGCGGCGGCCGGCTGGTCACGCCGGGTCTGATCGACTGCCACACCCACCTGGTCTATGGCGGGCAGCGGGCCAACGAATTCGCGATGCGGCTGGCCGGTGCCAGCTACGAGGCGATCGCCCAGGCGGGTGGCGGCATCGTCTCGAGCGTGCGCGCGACCCGCGAGGCCAGCGAAGACGCCCTGTTCGATGCGGCCTCACACCGGCTGCAGGCGCTGCTGGCCGACGGCGTGACGACGATCGAGATCAAGTCGGGCTACGGCCTGCGCCTGGCCGACGAACGCAAGCAGTTGCGCGTGGCACGGCGCCTGGGTGAACACCACGGCGTCACGGTCCGCACCACCTTCCTCGGTGCGCATGCCCTGCCCCCCGAGTTCCGCGACCGTGCAGACGACTACATCGATCTCGTCTGCCACGAGATGATGCCGGCCCTGGCCGCCGAGGGCCTGATCGATGCGGTCGATGCGTTCTGCGAGCACATCGCCTTCAGCCGCGCCCAGACCGAACGGGTGTTCCAGGCCGCCACGCGCCTGGGCCTGCCGGTCAAGCTGCATGCCGAGCAGTTGAGTGACATGGACGGCGCCGCGCTGGCCGCACAGTACGGCGCGCTGTCGTGCGACCACATCGAGCACCTGTCGGAGCGCGGCATCGAGGCCATGCGCCGGGCCGGGACCGTGGCAGTCCTGCTGCCTGGCGCCTACTACACCCTGCGCGACACGCACCTGCCCCCCATCGAAGCCCTGCGCGAGGCGGGCGTGCCGATGGCGGTGTCGACCGACCACAACCCCGGCACCTCACCGACGCTGAGCCTGCTGCTGATGGTCAACATGGCCTGCACGCTGTTTCGCCTGACCGTCCCCGAGGCGCTGGCCGGCGTGACCCGGCATGCCGCCCAGGCGCTGGGGCTGCACGCCACCCACGGCAGCCTGGGCCCGGGCCGTGTGGCCGATTTCGTGCTGTGGGACGCGGACGATGCAGCCGAGCTGGCCTACTGGTTCGGGCAACGCCCGGCGGGCGTGATCATCAGGCAGGGGCGGCGGGTCGAGGGGTAGTGCAGCATCGGGGGCACCGGCGCGGTTTGCGACACCCCCTCTCCCCC
>CBFGPV010000198.1:0-7315 GCA_965650765.1 uncultured Burkholderiales bacterium | reverse complement strand
AAACGCCGGGCCGCCCCAAGTTTCCTTGACCCCCGCGGGGGGCAGGCTGGGCGCAGCCCGGCCCTGGGGGCACTCTCACGCAAACGCCGGGCCGCCCCAAGTTTGCTTGACCCCCGCGGGGGGCGGACCGGGCGCAGCCCGGCCCTGGGGGCCCTCAGACAAAGTCGATCCGCAACCCGCCGGTGGCCGCCAGCGACAGCATCGGGCGACCGCCGTCCTGCGCCTGCAGCAGGCCCGCTGCGGCCAGCGCGTGCCGTGCGTGCGCCAGATCCCGTGTGGCCAGCGTCAGCCCCTCGATCGAGAACCCCTCGGCCTGCACGAGCCGCAGGGCCACCGGAGGGCCCGGCTGGCCGGCCGGGCTGGTGCCCACGCGCAGCGGCCCCTCGCCCGAACCGGTGATCGCCTGCCAGTGGCGATGTGCCGCAGCCAGGTCGGGCACGCCCAGGGTGATCTCGTGCAGCCCGGTCAGCCCGAGCCGGCCGCCGCCGCACTGCTCGAAGGCCTGGGCCCGGTCGCGGCGCCGCGCTGCAGCATCCAGGCCCCGCGGCCAGGGCACGATCGGCGCCTGCAGCCCCCAGTCGCAGAAGAACACACAGCAGGCCGGCCCCGACAGGTCCAGCACCACGGCATTGGTGAAGTTCACCTGCGGTTCGCCGGCCGCGTCGGCCGTGCAATACGCGCGCGGCGCCTTGCAGGACACGCCATCGCGCTGCAACTGCTCGAGCGCGTGGCCCAGGTGCACCGGCTCGAGCGCCACCTGATGGAACATCGGCATCGGCGTGCCGGCAGGCAGGTCGTTGTTGTCGGTGGACGCCCACAGTTCGAGGCAGGTGTTGCCCAGGCTCACCCAGGCATAGGTGGCAAACGACTCGACCTGCAAAGGCCACACCACCGGCAGCCCGAGCCCCCCGGCGAACAGGTCCAGCAGCGCCGGCACCTCGCGGGCCCGCACCACGACATGGTCGATCGCAGCACTCACCTCATGACGCATCGCGCACCTCAGTCGCTTTCACCTGGTCCAGGAATTCGACGATGTGACGGGCCGCCTGCTGCGGCATCGCCTGCAGCAGCCCGTGCGGGGCCTGCATCCGGATCGCCCGCAGGCGTGGTGCCAGGGACGTCATCAGGTCCACCATCGCCGGTGGCACCAGCCGGTCCTCGGTGCCGTGCAGGCACAGCATCGGCAGCCGCACGGCCGTGAGCTCGCGGCTCACGTCAACCGCTGCCGCACATCGCAGTCGCCACTGGATCACCCGCGACGGGATGGCCGACACGATGCGATGCAATTCGCCGCGCAGCGCGGGCGTGCCGGCTGAGCCGAGCACCAGGCGGACCGTGAGCCAGCCCGGCAAGGGTGGCCAGGGCAGCATCGACGCCAGCGCCAGCCAGCCGCTCAGGCCTGGCTGGGGGTTGCGCACAAAACCCCCGCACAGGATCAGCCCGCGCATCGCGTCGGACGGCGCGGCCGCGATAGACACCCCGATGGGTGCGGCAAACGATTCAGCCAGCAGCACATAGGGCTCGTCGATCGGCAGGTCCATGCGCACACGCTGCTCGAGGTCGGCATACGCAAGCGGCGCCCGGGTGGCATGCGTCACGACCTGCACCGGCACCTCGGGCGGCAGCGCGGCCCGCAGCGGGGCGAACAGCTCGGCGGTACCGTGCAGGCCGGGCAGCAGGACAAGCTTCATGCGCAACGCATCACGGCAGGTCCCAGACCTTGGACGAATAGCTCTGCGTCTTCGGCTCCAGCGACCAGTCCGGCGCCAGTTCGCGCACGCCGCGCGATGCCGCGAGGTCGAGCTTGCGAGCCACCAGCTGGGCGCACAGGCGCAGGGTTTCGAGGTCCTTGTGCCGCAGTTCGGGGCGGGGTTCGGCACTGAAGCAGCACAGGGTGCCGTAGGTGCGCCCGTCCTTCAGCCGGATCGGGGTGCTCAGGTGGGCCCCCACCCGCACGGTCGTGGCAGGCAGGTCAGTGCCGGCGGGCAGGCTGCCCACGTCGGGAATGAACTCGGGCAGGCGGCCATCGACGATGCGCTGGCAGAAGGTCTCTTCGACCGGGTTCGCCGCGCCGGCCGTCACCGGCGTTTCGCCCGCGCTGTCGACGAAGCGGAAGACGCGCTGGCCGTCGACCAGTTCGGACACGAAGACCACGTCCATGCCGAGGCGTTCACGCAAGGTGCGCAGGACCTGATTGACGGACCCGTCGATCAGCGGATCGGCGCTGTCGGCGGTGGCGATCAGGAGTTCGGAGATGACGACACTGATGTCGGCCGGGTCGTAGTGCTGGAACAGGCTCATGGCGGGAACGTCAATGAACGGAGGTCGCAGGGTGGGGGCCAAAGGGGGCTCGGTCAGTCGCGGTGCTTGCCGTGGCCCTTGCCGGGGTGGCCGTCGTGTTTGCCGTGCGGCGGTCCGCGCCGGTCGTGGCGATGGGCCGAGCGGGCCTGGTGTTCGCGATGGCGTTCGACCACCCAGCTTTCCTGCACGAAGTACACCGGCTGGCCGCAGGCGGCATACCGGTGGCAGTGCTTGTCCCACTTCTTCTGGTGGCCCGGCGGAACGTACAGGTAGACCGGACGCCGCTGCACGGCCACCGGCCCCGGCACGATCACCACCGGCTGGGGCAGGATGACCGGCGGCGGCGGGCGGCTGCCGATCTCGATGCGCCCGTAGACCCCGGGCTGGTAGATGCCGACAGACACGCTGACGTCCGGACCGGCCTGCGCCGTCAAGGACACGACGGTGGTGGCAGTGGCCGCACAGATGCGGCGGAAGAAGGACTGTTTCATGGCGGCTCCATTGTGTCGGCGCACCCGTTGCATCGCGGATGATCGCCCATGTCAGGGGAAAGAAAATGTGACAACCGGCACAGGCTGGCGGGTATCGATGTCCTGCGACTTGATCGACGCATCCAGCGCGGCCTCGACGCGGTACCGGCCCGCCGCGCCTGGGTCGCTGACCAGCCCGATCACCGTCGGGTTGACGCCATACGGCACCACTTCAGGGGCTGACGTCGGCAGCAGCCCCGCAAACGTACCGGTGGCCGCGTCGACCGGGAACCAGGCGACCTCGACCGTGGGGCCGCCAGTCAGGCTCTGCAGGGCGCGCACCGTGGCCAGCGGCGGTTGCACGCTGCCGCCGACCGGGCGCGCCGGGGCCGGATCGAGCGACGGCGCAATGGGCACCGCCTGGCTGTTCACGAAGGTGGTTGCCTGCAGGGTGACGGGCACGCCCGTCATCACTGCGGTGACGCGCCCGGCGGCATTCACGACCAGGTCGACCTGGCCCGCAGGCACGGGATAGAGCACGAATCGCCCGGTGCTGTCCGGCACGGTCGCCTTGAGCGGGCGGCTGGCCGACTGGGCCGACACGCGGGTGTCGGCGCCGGCGATCGCCGGATCGACCCAGCCCACGATGCGCATGCCGGCCGAGGACAGCACGGGCGTGACCGAGATCACCGGCTTGAGGTTGTAGCGCCCGGAATTGCCACGTCTCACCACGGACTGGCAGGCGTCGAAATCGAGCACGACATCCACGACCTGCCCGGCCGGCACGTCGACGTTGATGCCCAGCTTGATGCCGCTTTGTTGACCGCTGGGGGTGTCCAGGGCCACCTCTGCGGCCTCACCCGTGGGCTTGACGGCATTGGCCAGGGGTTGCGCCGCCGTGTTGGGGGCCAGCACGAGCCGCATCTGGGTGTAGGTGCCGGCCGGCAGGGAGGTCTGGCCCAGCTCCTCGAGCACACCGTTCGTCAGTGTCAGCAGGTCGATCCGGCGGGCGGGCTGCAGCACGACCTCGGACCAGCCGGTGTCGGTGTCGCTGGCCGTGGCGCTGCGGTGCACCCGGACACGATCGATCGTGACGTGGACCGTGTCGAACCCGCAGGCCGGCGCATCGGTGATCGACAGGCGCATCGTTCCCGAGTCGACACCCGTGCCGCCGATGCCACCACCCCCACCGCCGCAGGCCGCGAGCCCGAGCGCCAGGGTGCAGGCCACGAAGGCCGATCTGAACCATGTCTTCATGGCGAGTCTCCTTGAAAGCGCCCCCAGGGCCGGGCTGCGCCCAGCCCGCCCCCCGCGGGGGCCAAGGAAACTTGGGGCGGCCCGGCGTTTCCTTGGAAGCAGGGCCCGACGGGCTCCTCGAACTGGTAGATGCCCAGGCCGACCCGTGCGCAGGCCGGGGAGGTGTCGCACGAGGCGTCAGGCTCCGGTGCATCGTCGTGCGCCTGCAGCCAGCGGTCCAGGCGCTCCAGCAGCGCCTGCCCCTGGCGGGCACTCTCCCGGCGAAACGCGGGCAGCGCATCGACGGGAATGCGGTGATACATGACCTTGCGCTGAAAGCGCGGCGCCGCAGCGCCGTCGGCAATGTTGTGGTCGATCGTTGCGATCAGGTCGGCCACGTCCGTGCCCAGGATGGCCAGCTTGTCCGGCACGCTCTGGCTGGGCACGTAAGCGCGCGCGACGAGCTCGACGGTTTGATCAGGGTGCCGCCGCACGGCGCCGACGCGAACCAGCTCGTCCAGCACCGCACGCGCCGGCACGTCGCCGCTGTGCCGCCTGACGAGCCCCGCAAAACCGGCGTCACCGTCCAGCGGCAGGGCAAGGGGCTCACCGTCCGGGCCTCGCCAGGCCTCGTCGCGCAGCCAGGCCGTCAGCACGCGGGCGGCACGGTTGTAGCGCTCGTTGTGGTCGCCGCCGGCATGCGGTGGCAAGGCGGCCAGTCGCTGCACTTCCTTGCGGGTGAGCCCGGAGAGGATGGCCGCGCGTGAGATCGAGGGCTTGCGGCCTTCAAGGGTGAAGTCCTGCATGGCGACCTCCACAAACACGCGACGCGCCTGTGCCTCGAATGCGACGTAGGACATCCCGTGGCGCAACAGCACGCGAAAGAGTGGCCGCAACAGGCGCTGAACCGCCGCCGCCAGCACACCCTGGATACTTGGCAGATCGAGCATGATGTTGGGAAATTTATCCCAAAAACGTGACGGGAAATCGTGTCCATTGCCGTCAATGGGTAAGGCGATGTGACGCGCCGCGGACGTCGCGCCAGCGGGTCGCTTTTCAGCGGACATTCAGCCTTTTCACCACGGCGCCGCCGGAATGGCACGCGCGACAGCACAAACCGTGCAAACTTGGGCACCTTGCGTCGCCGCCCCCTGTCGTGGCACTGCTTTTGTGCCGAAGATGAGGCGGTAGGCGTGCAAAGGTGCACGCCGTCGCTCGAGATGCCATGTTCCGCACGACTGTCCGCCCCTCCCCGATTCGCCGCAGCCTGCTGGCGTCGCTGGCCACCCTGGCCCTGCCGGGGGTGGCCCACGCGGCTGAGCCGACCGTGCGCATCGTCACCGAGGAATTCCCGCCCTACAACCTGACCGAGAACGGCCGGGTCACCGGCTTCAGCACCGAAGTGGTCGAGGCGGTGTTCAAGGAGATCGGCGTGGCGCCGCCGCCGATCCAGTCCATGCCCTGGGCGCGGGCCTACGACATCGCGCGCAACCATGAAAACGTGCTGATCTACTCGATCACGCGCACCGCGGCACGCGAATCGATGTTCAAGTGGGTGGGCGTGGTCGCGCCGTCCGACTGGTACCTGTTTTCGCTGCGCGGGCGCAACGTCCAGCTCAGCCGGCTGGACGACGCCCGCAGGCTCCAGGTGGCCACGGTCAACGAGGACGCGGGCGAGCAGTACCTGGTGTCCAAGGGGTTCACGATCGGCAGCAACCTGCAGTCGAGCAACAAGTACGAGCACAACTACGAGAAACTGCGCATGGGCCGCGTGGACCTGTGGGTGGCCAATGACCTGGTGGCCCACTACCTCGCGCGCAAGGCCGGCGACGACCCGGCCAAGGTGCTGGTGCGTGCGCTGCCGCTGCCCGACCTGGGCGGCAGCGACGGCCTGTACATGGCCTTCGGGTCGCGCACGTCCGATGCCGTGGTCGAGCGCTTCGCGCGGGGCCTGGCGGCCATCAAGAAGAACGGCACCTACGAGACCCTGAAGAAGAAATGGCTGTAGCGCCCGCCGGTCCTGTTGCCGACACGTCCGCCCGTGCCAGCCCGGCACCGGTGGCGGCCGGGGCATCGATCGCCACCCGGCTGGTGCTGGCCACGCTGGTCTTCTGCCTGCTGTTCACGCTGGCCACCGTGGGCGTACGCACCTGGTGGGCCTGGCAGTCGCACCGTGCCACGATGGCCGCCGAGCTGGCGCAGATCGACGAGGTCTTCCACCGCAGTTTTGCCAAGGCCATCTGGGAACTGGACCGCGAAGCCGTGACCACCCAGGTCGACAGCGTCGCGCGCGTGCCGTCGGTCGGCCGCGTGACCGTGGTGGTACGCCAGGCCAATGGCGAACTGGAGGTCATGGAGCGCCGCCAGCCCGGCTGGCAGGCCTCGGAGCGCGTGCCCTCGCTGCACCGGGAGCTGGCGCATGAGCCCTATGCCGGCGCGCGTGAGGTGGTGGGCGCCTTCAGCCTGGAAGGCGATGAGCGGGTGCTGTGGTCCCGCCTGCGCGAGGAACTGCGCGTGATCATCGTGACGCAGGTGGTGCAGTCGCTGCTGCTGGCCGGGCTGATCATGTGGCTGTTCAACCGCATGGTGACCGGCCATGTGCGCCACATCGCGCGCCATGTCGACCAGCTCTCGCCCGACACGCTCGACCGGCCGCTGGTGCTGCAGCGATCGAGCCGGCGCAATGACGAGCTCAGCCAGCTCGCGCGCGGCATCGGTCACCTGCAGGACAGCCTGTCGGATCACCTGTCGCGCCGCCACCAGGCCGAGCGTGAACTGGCCGCCCACCGCGACCAGCTGGCCGATCTGGTCGAGCAGCGCACCCATGCGCTGCAACAGGCCAATGCCCAGCTCGAAGCCCTGTCGCGCAGCGATCCCCTGACCGGACTGCCCAATCGTCGGCATTTCGACGAGGTCACGGCCACCGAATTCCGGCGTGCGCAGCGCACGGGGCAACCGCTGTCCTTGCTGTTGTGCGACGTCGACCACTTCAAGCGCTACAACGATCACTTCGGCCATGCGGCCGGCGACCAGTGCCTGAAGGCCGTCGCCCAGGCGCTGCAGGGCAGCTTCGGCCGCGCCGGCGACATGGTCGCGCGCATCGGCGGCGAGGAGTTCGCCGTGGTGCTGCCCATCTGCGACCTGCCCGGTGCGCTGGCCGCCGGGGAAAGGCTGCGTCGCGCGCTGGCGGCACTGGCCATCCCGCACCCGGCCTCGGACACCGCGCCGGCAGTGACGATGAGCATCGGCGCGGCGCAGTTCGACCCCGCGACGATGGATCACTTCGACACGCTGTTCAAACAGGCCGA
>CBFGPV010000197.1:0-7400 GCA_965650765.1 uncultured Burkholderiales bacterium | reverse complement strand
TGCCAGGGCAGGCGATGGCGGCCGTGCTCACGCTGCCAGGCGATCAGCCGGGGCGCGAAGTGCAGCCGGGTCGACTCGGGCAGGGCTGGCAAGGGTGGGTCAGGCGAGGGCGGGTGCCGCGGCGGAGGCACCGGGTTCGCTTTCGGGCAGGTCCAGCGGGCCCGCGGCACGGGCCTGCAGTTCGGCCACCATGCCTTGCAGCCTGGATTGAAGTCCGCGCAGGCGCTCTTCCTGGGATTCGACTTCGAGCAGGCGCGATTCCAGTTCGTCACTGGCGGTGCGCACGCGTTCCAGCGATTCGCGACGGCGCTTGAAGTTGCGCCGGCGGTCGCGCAGCTGCGAGTCGATCTGGGCCGATGCGGTCTTGTTCCAGAGTTCGAGCTCGCCGCTGGCACCCTCGAACACCACCCGCAGCTTGGACACCAGCATGCGGCGGAACTGTTCCATGAAGCGCTGCTGGGACAGGCGCAGCGCCTGGGTCAGGCCCAGGTACTGCATGTAGTTGCGCTCGATCAGGTCGAGATCGCGGATGAAGCGCGACAGGTCGGGCGCCGGTGGCAGCGCCAGCCCGAAACCGAATTCGGCATTGAGCTTGTTGAACGACGCACCGAGCATGTCGTGGATCTCGTTGCCCTTGACCTGGCCTTCCTCGAGCATCGCGCGCAGCTGGGCGCACATGTCGCTGAAGGCCCGTTTGGCGCCCAGGTTCAGGATGGCCGAGCGCAGCTTGTCCTGCAGCGCTTCGGTGTGCTGACGCACGGCATCGGTCGAGATGCCGAGCAGGGCGTCCTTGAGCATGCGGGTGTGCACCGAGCGCATCGCCTGCACGCGCGAGATGCATTGCTCGAATTCGGCACTTTCGGCCTCGACCCGCTTGAGCATCATGCCGACGATGGCGCTGTTCTTGCCGCGCAGGCCGCGCAGTTCGAGCAACTGTTCGGCCAGCTGGCGGCGGCGATCGCCGAGGCGGCGACCCACCTGGGTCTGCAACTGGGCGGCGCCGTCGACGGCGGTGCGGGTCAGCACCTCCTTGCGATGCGGCAGCAGGCGCTGGCCCAGCGCGTCTTCCAGGTCGAGGATGCGGCTGGCACGCAGTTCGTCGGCATCGCCGGTCACACGGCCGGCCAGGGCCTGCTTGGCCGAGATCGGGAAGACCTGGTCTTCGGGGATCTCCAGCGTGTGGGCCGTCTGCACGCGCTGGCGGGCGATGTGGGCCTCGACCTCGGCCGGCGGGCTCAGCGGGTCGATCAGGGTGTCGATCTTGTTCAGCGCCACGTAGCGCGCCAGCGGCTGGCTGCTGAGGTGGTCGCGCCACATGGCCAGGTCCGACTTGGTGACACCGGTGTCGGCCGCCAGGATGAACACCGTGGCATGGGCCGACGGCAGCAGGCTCACCGTCAGTTCGGGTTCGGCACCGATCGCATTCAGCCCCGGGGTGTCCAGCACCACCAGGCCGCGCTTGAGCAGCGGATGGGGGTAGTTGATGATCGCGTGCCGCCACGCGGGCACCTCGACCAGGCCGGTGTCGTCCAGCGGCGGGTTGTCCTGCGGGTGGTCGTCGCTCCAGAAGCCGAGGTTGCGGGCATCGTCGACCGACACCTGCCGGGTCTGCATCACCTGGGTGAGGGCCTCGGCCAGCAGGTCGGGCCGGCGCACGTTCAGCGGGGTGTGGCGCCAGGCGGTGGGTTGCTCGCGCAGCTCGCCGAGCGACTGGCCCTGCAGCCGGGTGTCGATGTCGAGCAGGCGCAGCGAGGGCGGCTCGTCGGGGTCGTAGCTCAACTCGACCGGGCACATCGTCGTGCGCCCCGGTGTGGCCGGCAGGATGCGCCGGCCGGTATCTGCAAAAAAGATCGCGTTGATCAGCTCGGACTTGCCGCGCGAGAACTCGGCCACGAAGGCCACCACCAGCTTGTCGCCCGCCAGGCGCTGGCGCAGCGAATCGAGCAGCTCGGAGGCGGGTTCGTCCAGCAGGTCATGGTCGAACAGGAAGCGGGCGAGCTCCTGGAACTGCAGCTCCAGGCCGGCACGCCAGGCTCCCAGGGCATCGAGCTTGTGGGCAAAGGACTGGGCCATGGACTGCAGCAGGAGGTGGGCGAGGGGGTCGTCGTCGGTGCGTTGGGGCGGGAGTTTGTAACCACTTGTGCGCGAGTGGGCCGATCCGGCCGCACGAGCGTGCACGATTGCACGAACAGACCGCCCGTCTGGTGACCGGATGGTAGCGCATGGTGGTTCCCCTGGCCGCCGGTGCTGGCCGCAGGTGGCGCCGGATTTCACGGTTTTGTCATTGCACCGGCATGAACGGTGCCATGCGGCGGATCAACGTTTCTGGCAGCCGCTGCAGAAAAACGTCGACCGCTGGCCCTGCACGATGCGCCGCACCGGTGCGGCGCAGCGCGGGCAGGGCTGCCCGGCGCGGTCATAGACCTGGGCCGTGAGCTGGAATTCGCCGTTGTGGCCGTTGGCGTCGCGAAAGTCGCGCAGCGTGGAGCCGCCCACCGCGACCGCGCGCGCCAGGGTGTTGCGTACCGCCTCGGCCAGCCGGTCGCAGCGCGCGCGGCTGATGCGCCCGGCCGGCGTGCGCGGGTCGATGGCCGCGGCAAACAGCGCCTCCGACGCATAGATGTTGCCCACACCGACCACCACGTCACCGGCCAGCAGCGCCTGCTTGACGGCCACCCGCCGGCCCCTGAAGCGCTCGTGCAGCAGCGCCCCGGTGAAACCGGCCTCCAGCGGCTCGACTCCCAGGCCGGCCAGCAGCTTGCGGGCTGGGTCGGCCGCCGGTGAGGCCGACCACACCACCGCACCGAAACGACGCGGGTCGTGCAGGCGCAGCACACCGCGGTCGGTGTGCAGGTCGAAATGATCGTGCGGGCCGGGCGGTGGGGCCAGCGGCGCAAAGCTGAGCGAACCGGACATGCCCAGGTGCAGCAGCAGACCCTGGTCGTCGAGCGGCAGCCACAGGTACTTGCCGCGGCGCGACACGGCGCCGACCTGGGCGCCGCGCAGGCTGGCCGGGTCACAGCCCAGCGGCCAGCGCAGCGGCTTGCCCAGGCGCACGTCGAGCACGCGGGCCCCCTCGATGCGGTGGGCAAGACTCAGGCGGGTGACCTCGACCTCGGGCAGTTCAGGCATGAAGGGAATTATGGGCGCTGCGTAGAATCAGACGCAGTCAAGGAGTCATTCATGCCCGTTGCCGCCCCGTTTCGCCGTCTGCTTGCCTTGACCGCCATGCTGGCCGGTACCGGGCTGGCCCCACAGGTCCATGCAGCGGTCGAGCCGGGCGTGACCAGCGGCGCCGTCGAGAACTCCGACCTCGACGCGTCGATGTTCTATCAGCTGCTGATCGGCGAGATGGAACTGCGCTCGGGCAATGCCGGCGCGGCCTATGAAATCCTGCTCGACGGTGCGCGCAAGACCCGTGACGAGCGGCTGTTCCGCCGCGCCACCGAGATCGCCCTGCAGGCGCGTGCCGGCGAGCAGGCCCTGGCCGCGGCGCAGGCCTGGCGCACGGCGCTCCCGGCGTCGGCCGAGGCGCATCGCTTCACCGCGCAGTTGCTGGTCGGGCTCAATCGCACCGCCGAGGCGCTGGAGCCGCTGCGTGCGCTGGTCGCCAGCACACCGGCCGATGAGCGGGCCGGCACGATCGCCACGCTGCCGCGGTTTTTTGCGCGCGCCGCCGATCGCAAGACCCTCGCCGGTGTGATCGAACAGGCCTTGCTGCCTTACACCAGCCAGGCCGACACGCGCGTGGCGGCGCTGGTGACCACCGGCCGGATGCGGCTGTCGGCCCAGGAGCCCGAACGCGCGCTGGCGCTGGCCCAGCAGGCCCAGCGTGCCGATGCGGCCGCCGAAGGCCCGGCCTTGCTCGCGCTCGAGCTGATGTCCTTGCTGCCGGCTGCTGAAGACACGGTGCGCAACTACCTGCAGGCCAATCCCAAGGGCAATGCCATCCGCCTCACCTATGTGCGCACGCTGGTGTCCAGCCAGCGCTATGGTGACGCTGCGACGCAGCTCGAAACCGCCACCCGGCTCGAGCCGGAAGTGGCTCAGCCCTGGCTCAGCCTCGGGGCACTGCGCATCGAGCTGAAGCAGCCGCGCGCCGCCCAGGAGGCATTGCAGCGCTACCTCGACCTGGCCCAGGCCCAGCCCCAGCCTGACACCCGCCCCGCCGGTGCAGGTGAGGAGGCCGGCGGCATGAACCGCGCCGAAGGCCTGACCCAGGCCTACCTGCTGATGGCCCAGGCGGCCGAGGACCAGCGCGATTTCGTGCGGGCCGAGGAGTGGCTTTCGCGCATCGACAATGCCGACAGCGCGTTGAGCGTGCAGCTGCGCCGTGCTTCGCTGCTGGCCAAGCAGGGGCGACTCGACGCGGGCCGCGAGCTGTTGCGCAAGGTGCCCGAGCGCGAGCCCCAGGATGCACGTGCCAAGCTGCTGGCCGAGTCCAGCCTGCTGCGTGACGTCAAGCAGTGGGACGAGGCCTATCGCGTGCTTGGCCAGGCCAACGAGCGCTTTGCCGACGACGTCGACCTGCTGTACGAGCAGGCGATGATGGCCGAGAAGATCAACCGCATCGACGAGATGGAGCGCCTGCTGCGCCGCGTGATGGCGCTCAAGCCGGATCACTACCATGCGTACAACGCGCTGGGCTACACGCTGGCCGACCGGGGCCAGCGGCTCGACGAGGCGCGCGACCTCGTGCAGAAGGCGCTGACGCTGGCGCCGAACGAGCCCTTCATCATCGACAGCCTGGGCTGGATCGAATTCCGGCTGGGCATGCCGGAGTCGGCCTTGCGCCACCTTCAGCGGGCCTACCAGGCCCGGCCCGATGCCGAGATCGGCGCACACCTGGGTGAAGTGCTGTGGGTGCTCGGGCGGCGCGACGAGGCACGCAAGGTCTGGCGCGAGGCCCGCGATCGCGACGCTGCGAATGAAGTGCTGAAGGAAACCCTGGCCCGGCTCAAGGTGGATCTGTGATGACCCTGCGCGCCTGGTGTCGCCGCCTGGTGCTGGTCGGGGCCTGCATGCTCGCTGCGGGCTGCGCCTCGCGGCTGCCCGAGGCTTCGGCGCCGCTGTCTTCGGCCATGTCGGGGCGTCTGGCGGTGCGCATCGATCCGGTCCAGCCAGGCGAGCCGGTTCGATCTTCGTCAGCGGTGTTCGAGTTGCTGGGCGAACCCGCAAGCGGTGAGCTGCGCCTGTCGTCACCTCTGGGCACGCTGATGGCTGTGGCACGGTGGCAGCCTGGGTCGGCGTGGCTGCAGGCCGACGGTCAGGTGCGCGAGTACACCGACCTCGATGCGCTCACCTACGAGATGATCGGCGAGACCCTGCCGGTGGCGGCCCTGTTCGACTGGCTGCGGGCCCGACCCTGGCCGGGTGCACCCAGCGAGGCGCTGGCGGGCGAAAGCCCGGGTTTTGTCCAGTTGGGCTGGCAGGTCGACGTGGCCCAGGCGGCCGATGGATTGATCGTCGCCACGCGCCGTACGCCCCCCGTCGTGACGGTGCGCGCCAAGGTCGATCCGTCGTGAAGGCCCTGTATGACGTGCCGGCGCCGGCCAAGCTGAATCTGTTCCTGCACATCCTGGGCCGGCGAGCCGATGGCTATCACGACCTTCAGTCGGTGTTCGTGCCGATCGACTGGTGCGACACGCTGCATTTCGAACGCCGCGACGACGGCCTGCTGCGTCGCCACGACCTCGGGCCGAGCCTGCCTGAAGACGACCTGTGCCTGCGCGCGGCCCGGCTGCTGCAGCACACCAGCGGCTGCAACCTGGGCGTGGACCTGAGCATCGACAAGCAGGTGCCCTGGGGTGCCGGCATGGGCGGCGGCAGCTCCGACGCGGCGACCACGCTGCTGGCGCTCAATCGCCTGTGGCAGCTTGACTGGCCGCTGGCCCGCCTGCAGCCCCTGGCGCGCCAGCTCGGCGCGGACGTGCCGTTTTTCCTGGGCGAGAAGGCGGCCTGGGTCGAGGGCATCGGAGACCGGCTCACACCGATCGACCTGCCGCCGATGCGGTTTGCCGTGCTCAAGCCCGGGGCGAGTCTGCCCACGGCGTCGATTTTTCAAAGCCCCCTCTTGGTACGCGACACAAAAGCTGCTACACTCGCGGTCTTTCTTGCAGAGACTGCAGCGCTTGATCAAAACGATCGGCAAACTGGTCGAAGCAACCGGTGTGAAGCCTTCGGGCGCAACGACATGCAAGCTGCCGCACAGGCACTTTGCAGCGATGTGTCAGAGGCCGCGCAGTGGTTGCAAGCCCGCTACGGCAACAGCCGCATGACGGGTTCGGGCAGCGCGGTGTTTGCAAGAATCGGCACAGACGACCCGTTGCCCGAAGCGCTCGATGCGCTCCCTGCCGAATGGCAGGTTCAAGGGTGGCAAGGTCGCATGTGTCGCAGCCTGCAGCGTCTGCCCTTGTGGGGTTGGGCTGCAAGCTGAAGCGACGTTTATAGGCTGACGCGCAAGCGGTGGCCTGTGTAGGGGAGTCGCCAAGTCGGTTAAGGCATCGGATTTTGATTCCGACATTCGAGGGTTCGAATCCTTCCTCCCCTGCCAAAATCTCTCAGGAACCTCTGGATCGGCATTCCGCCACGAATGACGATCCAGAGGTTCCCTGGTTTTAGGCGCAGCACGCGCGTTTGCACTTGGTAGTTCTCGACGGAGAGGAAGATGTTGTCCGACACCGTACTGTTCACCGGTAACGCCAACCCAGCCCTCTCCCAGGAGATCGCCAACCATCTCGGCGTGGGTCTGGGTCAGGCATCGGTAGGTCGCTTTTCCGATGGCGAAGTGGCCATCGAGATCCAGCAGAACGTCCGCGCCCGCGACGTCTTCATCGTCCAGCCCACCTGCGCACCGACCAATGAGCACCTGATGGAGCTCTTCATCATGGTCGATGCCCTCAAGCGTGCTTCGGCTCGGCGCATCACCGCGGTGATTCCGTATTTCGGCTATGCCCGCCAGGACCGCCGTCCGCGTTCCACCCGGGTGCCCATCTCGGCCAAGGTCGTGGCCAACATGCTCGAAGCCGTCGGTGTGAACCGGCTGCTCACGATGGACCTGCATGCCGACCAGATCCAGGGCTTCTTCGACATCCCGGTCGACAACATCTATGCCTCGCCGGTCCTGCTGTCGGACCTGAAGAGCAAGAACTACGAAGACCTCGTGGTGGTGTCGCCCGACGTCGGTGGTGTCGTGCGGGCCCGAGCGCTTGCCAAGCAGCTGGGTTGCGACCTGGCCATCATCGACAAGCGCCGGCCCAAGGCCAATGTGTCCGAGGTGATGCATGTCATCGGCGAGATCGAGAACCGCAACTGCGTGATCATGGACGACATGATCGACACCGCGGGCACGCTGGTGAAGGCGGCCGAAGTCCTGAAGGAGCGCGGTGCGAAGTCGGTGT
>CBFGPV010000196.1:0-7417 GCA_965650765.1 uncultured Burkholderiales bacterium | reverse complement strand
ATGGTGGAGCCGGGGGGAATTGAACCCCCGTCCGCAAGCCATCACCGGACAGTTCTACATGCTTAGCTGTCTGATTTGGTTCTCACGGTGCAGGTCGCGCAGCAGCACGCTACCCACACCGCCAGTCACTTGATCTCGTCCCCAGCTCGTGACCCAGCTTGGAACCAGCCGATATGAATGACCTCTCAGCCCTTGCGGACCCGGCCTATCGGCCAACCGTTGAGAGGCTCACCGGTGTTAAGCGGCGAGGGCGAAACGTTCGTCGTTCGCAGTTACTTTGTTCCAGTGGTTTTACGAGCGAACTGGTGCTCGGCATGCCCTGCTCCGACTCCGCACCCACGTCGAAACCAGGTCGGCCCCTGAGAAGAGGAAGTGGATTGTATGTCGGATCGATGCGCGCGTTTTCAAGGGGGGTGCAATCGACCGGATGCGATTCTTTCTCTCGGCCTGGTGCGAAGCGCTCGCAGGCTGCGCAGCTACCGGATCGCGAACTCCACGCCGGTGGACGGCACCTTCGCATCGGCCGCGCCCGGCTCCACGCGCGAGGCCGTCAGCAGCACCCGCTCGGGTGCGAGCTTGTTCACGAGGTAGGCCTTGACCCGGTCGGCACGCTGATTGGCCAGCGCGGTGAGCTGCTCGGGGCCGGCCGGTGCGGCCGCCAGCAGGCGGGACTCCATCTCGGCGGGTGGCACGGCCTTGAGCAGGCCCAGCGCATTGCGGGGTCGATCATGCAGGTTCGAGGCCTTGTAGGCCGCCTCCAGCCATCGTTCGCGCTCCTGCGGCTCGATGGCCAGCCCGACCGGGGACTGGCCAGTCTCGCGCGCCTTGGCGGCACGCAGCAGTCGACGCAGGTGCGCCTGCCGCAGCCCCTCGACATCGCGCTGCGGGTCGGCGCGGCCGGTGGCCTCCAGTCGCAGGGCCGGGCGTTCGGCCAGCGCCTGGGCCAGCGCATCCAGCTTCGCGCGTACGGCATCGTCGAGATCGTTGGAGCCAGGCGCAAACGCCACGTGACCGAGTTCAGCATCGGGCGCCCCCACCGCGCTGGCCAGCAGCGCAAACGGCGAGGTCACAGCCTTGACGATCAGGTTGACGATCACGCGCAAGACGATGCCCGCCACCGAAAACTGGGGGTCGTCCAGACTGCCTGAGATGGGCAGGTTCACATCGATCTCGCCGCGTCCGTTCTTCAGCAGGGCCACAGCCAGCAACACCGGCGCCTTGATGGCATCGGGGCTGTCGACCCGTTCGCCAAAGGTCAGCTGGTCGAGGAAGATCTGGTTCTGGGCGTCGAGGCGGCCGTTGTCGACCTTGTAGCGCACCGTCACCGACAGCGTGCCCTTGTCGATGGCGTAGCCCGCATAGCGCGCCGCATAGGGTGACAGCCGTGTCAGTTCGATGCCGCGGGCCTCCCCCTGGATGTCGGTGAACAGCCGCGCGCCCAGCGGGTGCAACTGGCCCTCGATCTTCAGCGGTGCGTTGCCGTCCACCCGGCCGTTCAGGCGGACATCTGCCGGCTTGGGGTCGTTCCACGCTACCGACGAGACCGTGCCTTCCAGCCCGGTCAGGCGCGCCGAATAGTTCGGGCGGATGAAGTTGTCGGTGAAGTCGATGCGCCCGCCTGACAGCGCCACGTTCGACCAGCGCAGGCGCGTGGGTGCGGCCTGGGCGGCATCGGGCCGGGCAGCGGCGCCTGCCCCACTGGCCGGCGGCGCCGCAGCGGGTGCGGGTTCGGTCAGCGATCGCGGCGCCTCGGCCTGGTCGCGCCGCAGGATGTCGCGAAGATTGAGGTTGCCGTCCGCATTGATGATCACCCGGCCGTAAAAGTCGTCGAGGGCGATGCTGCCCAGGTCGGCCACCAGGTCGCCCTGATGCCAGTCGACGTTCATGGCCTCGACCGACAGGGCCTTCCAGCGGGCGAAATCGGCCTGGGTGAGCTTGTCCAGCGTGCGCAGCTCATCCAGGCCGACGTTGCCCTGGTAGCCCACACGGAGTTTGCCGTCGCTTGCCTGCGTCACGCCAAGGCGGCCCTGAAGACGCGCCTTGGCTGCGGCCAGCACCAGATTCACATGAGGGTCGATGTACGGCTGCACCGGTCGCAGGTCGACGCCGCTGGCCTGGATCTGCGTGGACACCTCCAGCGGTTCGGGGCGAGCCTGCCCATTCAGGGCCAGTCGCCCGCCGCCCGTCACCTCGGAGGTGAGCTCGAACGCCAGACGCTCGGAAGGATCGCTCGACAGGCCGCGCAGTTTCAGATCGGCACGGCTCAGCCCCTGTTCGACGGCCGGCTCGACGCTGCGGTCGACCACCCGGACCTGGCAGGCGGAGCAGGTGAGGGATGCGATCTTCACGACGGGTGCGGTGGCCTGCGGACGGGCATCGGAAGCCGCAGGCTCGGGGGACGTTGCCGCAGGCGCGGCATCACGGGCTGCCGCTGGGCCTGGCGAGGCGGCCGCATCGGACATCAGCCAGCCCCAGCGGCCATCGGGCAGACGCTGGGCGCGCGTGTCGAGCCGGTCGATCTCGATGCTCGCGATCTCGGTCGGCAAGGGCTGTCCGGCAGACAGGTCAAAACCTGTCTGCAGACCACGCAGGCGCAGCTGCGTCAGCGCAAGGCGATCAACCGACGCGCCCGGCGCTGCGTCCTGCGCGGTGACCGGCACCAGGCTCAGCCGCCCCAGGTCCAGTTGTCCGCCACGCAAGGTGACGGTCTTTGCACTGGCGTCGATGTCCGCCTGTGCATCGAGCACCCCCTGCTGCACACGCACCGGCAACCAGGATTGCCAGGGCTGCAACCAGCGCGCCACAGGCCACTGGCTGACCCGAAGCTGAGCCTGCAAGGTCTGGCGCGCCAGATGAAGCTCACCCTCCGCCGTGACGGTGCCCGGCGCCTCGGGCGTGCGGGCGGTACGCGCTGGTGTCGATGGCGCCGCGGACGGGGCGGAGGTCTGTCCGGTGATCGCCAGCCTGAGCCGGGCCCCTGGCGCGTCGGTTGCATTCGACAGCCCGGCCAGATCGAGTTGCCAGGCCGACAGCGCGGGCGCCGTGGGCAGCACAGGCAGAGCCACCGGGCCCGCATTGACCACCAGTTGAGCAATGCGCCAGGTCCAGTCGGTGCGGGCGGCAGGCTGTGCCGCCGATGCCTGCGACGCAGCGGGCGCCGCCTGGGGAGCGGCACGGGGGGCAGCACTCGCCACGGGCACCGGCTCAGCACCCTGCCCGGCCGCTTGATCCACCTTCAGGCCCAGGCCCTCCAGGAGGATCGCGGCGACCGTCGCATCGCGCTGGAACACCTGCACATCGATGCCCTGTACGTCGAGCGTGTCCCACTCGGCGCTGAGGCCGCGTGCCGGCCACTGCGCCTTCAGGTCGGTCACGCCCGCGCGGCCACGCACCTGCAGCCGCGCCGGGCCCGTCGCAGCGGGCTGCTCGAAGGCCAGCGCCAGTTCGAGGGACAGCCGCCCCTGGGCCACCTGCACACGCGCCGGCTCGGGCATCAGCGGTGCCAGCGCAGCAGCCCAGCGGGCCAGGTCGACGTTGTCCCACTGGATGGAGATGTCCGACACCATGCCGGCGTCAAACGGGCGGCTGCGCCCGGTCAGACTGAACGGGCTGCCGTCCACCCGGGCCGTGAGCGTGGGCTCGACGTCGATGTTCACATGGGTGGGAAGGTTGGACAGGAACGGGATGCCCAGCGCAATCGTGTCGATGCGGTGGTCGCTGCCAAGCACACGGTCGACGTAACGCACCGTTCCGCCTTCAAGGCGGATGTTGTTGAGCGAAAACCGCGCCGGCTCGGACGGTTCACCGCCCGAACGGTCGCGCAGCCGCTCGATCGCGGGGCTGATGTTCAGCCGTTCGGTCGCCAGTCGCTCGATGAAGACTTCAGGCGCACTGACCTGGATCTGCTCGAGCACCGGCGCAAGGCGCCAGACGGACTCGATGGAGCCGTTCAGCTCGATGCGCTCGACGCGCAGCCACGGCGCTTCGGCCGGGCCGATGACAAGGCCATCCAGCCGGGCACGCAAGGTCCAGGGCGAGATCGCCAGCGCCTGGATCTGCACCGGAGCACCCAGGGCCTCGGTGCCCTGCGTCTGCAGGCGCGGCAGCAGCCAACCGGGCAGCCAGCTGCCGACCATAACCGTCCAGGCCAGGGCCAGGGCTGCCAGTACGACAGCCACCCTGACCGGGCCTCTCCTGGCGAAGGTGCGCCACGCGGACGACCGGCCGAGCCCGCTTGCAGGGGTCGGGGCCAATGCCGGGGCGGATGATTCGTCCACCCGCCAACCTGCGTTCAGTCGACGCGAACCACGCGCCCGGGCAGTTCCAGCAGGCCGAGCAGCGCCGCTGGCGACGCGATGATGGCATCCGCCTGCCAGGCGTGCACGTCGGGGTGCTCACCCAGATAGCCGTAGCCCGCCGCTACCGCCGGCATGCCGGCCGCACGCGCCGCCTGCACGTCGCGCAGGTCGTCGCCCACATAGATGGCCTCATGGGCCGCCACGCCCAGGCGGCGGCAGGCCTCCAGCAGCGGGGCCGGGTGCGGTTTGGGGTGGGGTGTGGTGTCGCCTGCGATCACCACGGCAGCCTGCGTGTGCAGCCCGAGCGCGCTGAGTACGGGCTCGGTGAACCGCATGGCCTTGTTGGTCACGACGCCCCAGCTCAGGCCGCCGTTGGTCAACGCGTCAAGCATGGCCTGCACTTCGTCAAACAGGCGGGAGTCCACGTCGAGCGCCTGCTCGTATTCGCTCAGGAACTCTTCACGCAGGGCCTCGAACCCGGGCGAGTTGGGCGTGACATCCAGGCCCACGCGCAGCATGCCCCGCGCCCCCGCCGATGCCACCGGACGCAGCAGGTCGACGTGCAGGGCGTCAAGGCCACGGCGCAGGCGCATGCGGTTGACGGCGCCTGCCAGGTCCGGTGCGGTGTCGGCCAGGGTGCCGTCGAGGTCGAACAGCACGGTGCGCACGCGCCACGGGCGCTGGCCCGCAGGGGTTCCAGTAGACGAGATGTTCATGTCTTGCGGCAGGCGAACAGGAAGTTCACGCTGGTATCGGCACTCAGCCAGTAGCGCTGGGTGAAGGGGTTGTATTCCATGCCGCGGGTCTGAACGACGTCAAGCCCGGTGTCACGTGCCCATCCGGCGAGTTCGCTCGGCCGGATGAACTTGGCGTACTCGTGCGTGCCTCGCGGCAGCAGCTTGAGCACATACTCGGCACCGATCACCGCAAACAGGTAGGCCTTGGGGTTGCGATTGATGGTGGAAAAGAACACCCAGCCCCCGGGCTTGACCAGCGTGGCGGCCGCCCGCACGACGGACGCCGGATCGGGCACGTGCTCGAGCATCTCCATGCAGGTGACCACGTCGAACTGCCCGGGGCGCTCGGCGGCCAGGGCTTCGGCTGCCACCTCGCGGTACTCGACACCCTCGGTGCCGGCTTCCAGGGCATGCAGCTGGGCCACACGCAGCGCCTTGGTGGCCAGGTCGATGCCCAGCACCGACGCTCCCTTGCGAGCCATCGCATCGCTCAGGATGCCCCCGCCGCAACCGATGTCCAGCACCTGCCGTCCCTGCAGGCGGACCAGTGAATCGATCCACTCCAGGCGCAGCGGGTTGATGCGGTGCAAGGGTTTGAATTCGCTCTCGGGATCCCACCACCGATGGGCCAGATCGCTGAATTTGGCCAGTTCCTGCGGATCAGCATTCAGGGTTTGCGTCATGGCCGCGATTGTGCCCAATCTGGGCCGACCCTGAGCCCTTCATGCCGGGCGGCACGGGGGTCAGCCCGAAAAAACAGAACCCCGCCGAGGCGGGGTCGCAAAAACAAAACCCCGCCGGAGCGGGGTCATGAGGCCTGCCCCCGGGTGACCGGAGGCAGGGGGGCCTGGCAAGCCAGGCTGCAGGCAGATTACTTGCGGGTGCGGGTACCGACGACTTCGATTTCCACGCGACGGTTCTTCGCGCGGCCTTCGGAGGTCTTGTTGTCGGCCACAGGCTGCTTCTCGCCCTTGCCTTCGGTGTAGACGCGGTTCTTCTCGATGCCCTTGGACTCCAGATAGGCCTTCACGGCTTCGGAGCGGCGCACCGACAGGCGCTGGTTGTAGGCATCGGCGCCGACGGAGTCGGTGTGACCCACGGCGATGATGACTTCCAGGTTGATGCCTTGCATCTTGCTGACGAGGTCGTCGAGCTTGGCCTTGCCTTCGGGCTTCAGGACAGCCTTGTCGAAGTCGAAGAAGGCGTCAGCAGCGAAGGTCACCTTCTCGCTGGTCGGAGCGACCGGGGCGGGAGCGGGACGAGGAGCGGGTGCCGGAGCAGCGCCAGGGGCAGGAGCCGGTGCGGGAGCAGCCGCCGGTGCGGGCGCCGGAGCGGCGGCGGGCTTCAGAGCGCCGTCGCAGTTGGCAGCCGCAGTGGCGGGCGTCCAGAAGGCATCGCGCCAGCACAGCTCGTTCGTGCCGTTCTTCCAGACGTTGCCGTCGACATTGCGCCAGTTGTCCACCGATTGTGCGAACGCACCGGAGGCCAGGGCAGCCGAGGCAAACAACATCGCCACTTTGTTGAGTTTGTTCATGTTTCTCCTCACAAGAAAAGCCGCAGCCGGGCTGCGAATGTCCATTGAAAACAGACGGACGAAAAAAAACGAGCGGTTACGCGCGCGTTTCGCTACCGACAATTCATTGTGCCATAGCACGTCACATGGACAAGTTTTTGTCCGTGGGCCGAACCAGCCCCGCAGGCGATGTTGCGCATGTGCCACATCCGCCCCGTTCTAGAATGTGCGGTTGGCAGCACCTTGCACTGCCGCAATCACGCACCGGCCCGCCCCGTCGGGGGCCGGAAAGCGTCGCCGACCCAGGGACCGCATGACTCAGTTCGCCAAAGAAACGCTACCGATCAGCCTCGAAGAGGAGATGCGCCGCTCCTACCTTGATTACGCGATGAGCGTGATCGTGGGCCGCGCCCTGCCCGATGCCCGTGACGGCCTGAAGCCGGTGCACCGGCGCGTGCTGTTTGCGATGCACGAGCTGAACAACGACTGGAACCGCCCGTACAAGAAGTCCGCGCGTATCGTCGGTGACGTCATCGGTAAGTACCACCCTCACGGCGACTCGGCGGTGTACGACACCATCGTGCGCATGGCCCAGGACTTCTCCCTGCGCCACATGCTGGTCGACGGCCAGGGCAACTTCGGCTCGGTCGACGGCGACAACGCCGCGGCGATGCGGTACACCGAAATCCGCCTGGCCAAGATCGCCCACGAGATGCTGGCCGACATCGACAAGGAAACCGTCGACTTCGGCCCCAACTACGACGGCTCCGAGAAGGAGCCGCTGGTGCTGCCCACGCGGCTGCCCAACCTGCTGGTCAACGGCTCGGCCGGCATTGCGGTGGGCATGGCCACCAACATCCCGCCGCACA
>CBFGPV010000195.1:0-7418 GCA_965650765.1 uncultured Burkholderiales bacterium | reverse complement strand
TTGGACAGTGCCCAAAAGGATAGCGGCACAGTGTTGCCACTGTGCCGCCATCGCTGCGCAGACCCGTCAGTTCAGCGCATCAGCCAGGTGCCTGTGGGCTACTTGCTGGCTGCAGCCTCGGCCACCGGTGCATGCGTGGCCTCGGCGCCGTGCTTCTCGCCGCCCATGTCGATGTCACCTCCCTGCATCAGCATGAAGATGGCCAGGGCCGCGAAGACGCCGAATCCGGCAAGCAGTTTCCACATGATGTCTTCCTCGTGAAGCGTTGGATCAGTCGTTGGCGAAGATGTCGCGGTCCTTGGTCTCGCGCACGAAGGCCATGCCGATCACGAAGGTGACCACCGCGATGATGATCGGGTACCACAGGCCGTTGTAGATGTTGCCGGTCTGGGCCACGATCGCGAAGGCCGTGGTGGGCAGCAGGCCGCCGAACCAGCCGTTGCCGATGTGATACGGCAGCGACATCGAGGTGTAGCGGATGCGCGTGGGGAACATCTCGACCAGCATCGCAGCGATCGGGCCGTAGACCATGGTCACGTAGATCACGAGCACCGTCAGGATGGCCACGACCAGGGCCTTGTTGACCTTGGACGGGTCGGCCTTGGCGGGATAGCCCGCTTCCTTGACGGCGGTGGCCACGGCCTTCTTGAACTCGGCATCGCGAGCCTTCAGGTCCGCACCGCTGAGCGTGCGGGCATCGTAGGACTCGATCACCTTGTCGCCCACCATGATGCGTGCCACTCCCGTGCCGGCCACGTTCTCGTAGTTCACCGAACTGGCGGCCAGCACCTGCTTGGCGATGTCGCACGAGCTGGTGAACTTGACGGTGCCCGTCGGGTTGAACTGGAACGAGCACTCCTTCGGGTCGGCCACCACCTTCACCGGCGCGGTGGCCAGCGCACGGGCCAGGTCAGGGTTGCCGGCTTCGGTCAGGGCCTTGAACAGCGGGAAGTAGGTGGCTGCGGCCAGGATGCAGCCGGCCATGATGATCGGCTTGCGGCCGATCTTGTCCGACAGCGTGCCGAAGACCACGAAAAACGGCGTGCCGATCAGCAGCGAGACCGCCACCAGCACATTGGCCGTGCCCCCGTCGATCTTCAGCGTCTGCTGCAGGAAGAACAGCGCATAGAACTGCCCCGTGTACCACACCACCGCCTGGCCGGCGGTCAGGCCCACCAGTGCGAGGATCACGATCTTCAGGTTCTTCCACTGCCCGAAGGACTCGCTCAGCGGCGCCTTCGACGTCTTGCCCTCGGCCTTCATCTTCTGGAAGGCAGGCGACTCGTTCATCGACATGCGGATCCACACCGAGATGCCCAGCAGCACGATGGACACCAGGAAGGGAACGCGCCAGCCCCAGTCCTGGAAGGCCTCTTCGCCGATGGCGCTGCGCGTGCCGAGGATGACCATCAGCGACAGGAACAGGCCCAGCGTGGCCGTCGTCTGGATCCAGGACGTGAACGCTCCACGCTTGCCATGCGGCGCATGCTCGGCCACATAGGTCGCGGCACCACCGTATTCGCCGCCCAGGGCCAGGCCCTGCAGCAGACGCAGCACGATCAGGATGACCGGCGCGGCCACCCCGATGCTGGCGTAGGTCGGCAGGATGCCCACGATGAAGGTGGACAGGCCCATCAGCAGGATGGTCACCAGGAAGGTGTACTTGCGACCGATCATGTCGCCCAGGCGGCCGAACACGAGCGCGCCGAAGGGGCGCACGATGAAGCCGGCGGCAAACGCCAGCAGCGCAAAGATGAAGGCCGATGTCGGATCCAGGCCCGAGAAGAACTGCCTGGCGATGATGGCCGCCAGCGAACCGTACAGATAGAAGTCGTACCACTCGAACACGGTGCCGAGCGAGGAGGCGAAGATGACCTTCTTCTCCTCCTTCGTCATCGGCGCCTTGGACGCCATTGCAGTCGTAGCCATGCTTGTTGTCTCCGTTTTGAAGGGGCATGCCGGTGGCCCGGTCATGTGGAGACAACTATGGTTCAGGGCTCTGACCCTGCCCTGACGCGAACCCAACGCTGGCTGACGCCAGGCTGATGCCACGCTGACAAACTAGGGAGCAACCCTGAGGGGCCGTTTCTCGATGTGCAACACCGGGTTCAGCGAGACCGGATCACACCGGACGGCACCTGTGCCGCGGCTTCCCAGTGCCCCTGTTCGAACCAGGCATCACCGCGCAGCCAGGCGCCCAGCATGTCCAGCGCGTCCAGGCCCCAGAAGTGGCGGCCGTCGACGACGCAGGTGGGCACACCGAACACCCCTGCGGCCGCCGCCGCTTCGGTGTTGCTGCGCAGCCAGCCCTTGACCTCGTCGCCCTGGGCCAGCGCGAGCAGGCTGGCCGGGTCCTGCGGGCACAGCGCGAGCGCGAGTTCATCCAGCCCGGCCGGGTGATCGGTGGACTCGCCGGTGCACCACACGCGGCGGAACACGGTCTCGCAGGCAAACCGGCTGGCACGCCCCGGCAGGCCGTGCTGCAGGCCGTGCGCCAGCAGCAGGCGCAGATGCGACAGTGGATTGAACGGGTGCGCGGCCGGCATGCGCAGTTCGATGCCCAGGCGATGCGCCTGCCAGGCCACCTGGCGGTAGGTCCAGTCACGCTTGGGCGCGATCTCGGCCGGCCCCAACTGCCCCCAGTGCTTGAGCAGCCCGGCAAACAGCACCGGGCGGTAGCTCACCTCGAAGGAACACCCCTGCAAGGCCCTGGGCAGCTGCTGGAAGGCCAGCCAGGCGTAGGGCGACACGACGTCCAGGTGGAACTCGATGTGCTTCACGATGATGTCCCCCGGATGGCTGTGAGGCTGGCCGAGGCGCGGCGCTGGGTGATCCTCAGCCAGACGGCACGCTTGTCGGCATCGTCGTAGCGCGACCAGCCGGCGATCTCGTCGATCGTGCGAAGGCAGCCCTCGCACAGGCCGGTGGTGGCGTTCATGCGGCACACATTGATGCACGGGCTCGCGACCGGGCCGCCCGGCGTGTCCGGGCCAGGCGCGGTCTGGAGGTCGGGCGGGGCTGGCGTGTCAGGCATGTGGCAGATCATGACGCGAGCGTCACGTCCTCGACCGGTGCGCCGGTCAGGCGTTCGAGCTGCTGGGGACTGAGCGGGAACACGCCGTTGGGATGCCCGGCCGCCGCCCAGATCACGTCGAAGCGGAACAGCTCACGGTCGATCAGCGTGACCGGCGGCTGCGCATGGGCCACCGGCGAGACACCGCCGATCGTGAAGCCGGTGCGCGTCTTCACGAACTCGGCGTCGGCACGACCCACCGGCCCCACCAGGGTGGCCACCTTGCGTTCGTCCACCCGCTTGTCACCGGAGGTGATCACCAGCACCGCGCTGTCGTCCGACTTGCGCCGAAAGATGATGCTCTTGGCAATCTGGCCGACGCTGATCGACAAGGCGTCGGCCGCTTCCTGGGCGGTGCGGGCCGCCACGTCCAGAAACACCGGGGCATGGGGGTGCCCCAGCTGCGCCAGGGCCTGGGCGACCCGCTGGAACCCTTCGGGTCGGTCATTCAGCTGTTCCACTTGTCTTCCTCTTGTGCAGATACCCCCTTCGGAGGGGGCAGATGGGTCAGCGCAGCGCATCCGGATGAGCGCCTGCGCGGCTGGCATCGTAACGTCGTCGCGGTCTCCCCCCTAAGGTTTGGGGTGCTCCACCGGATTGGGGATGGTGCCACCCGCCAGGCCCGACAAGAATTCGGCCATACCGCTCAGGAGTCACCATGGACAGCACCACCCGACTGCACCTTGCCACGAAGATCCACTTCGCGTTGATCCGCCTGCTGGGCACGGGCATCGACGTCGGCCTGATGCTGCAGCGCGAGCTGTACGCCCTGGACGTCATCAATGTGTGCCGCGCCAGCGACGACGACGAACTGGCCCACCTGGCCGAGCAGTTCGTGCGCCTGAGCCAGCTGGAAGCCGCCTACCGCTTCAATCTGTCGCCGGCCCTGGCCGAGGCCACGCCGGAACCGGCGCCGTCGGCGGGGGGCTCGCCCCGCGGTGGTGTCACCCGGCCCGTGCCGGTGCGCCCGGTGCCGCTCACGCCGTTCAAGGTGCGTACCCCCGCAGCCCAGGCTGCGCCGGCCAACATCGACAGCTCGCGCCTGCGCTCACGCGGCAACAAGCTGCCGGCGCGCAGCACGACCCCGGTCACCCCGCTGTGGCGGCTGCCACTGGACCTGCTGGGCATGACGGGCCATCGTCTGCACCACTGACGCACGCACGGCCCGCACCGACCCGGCGCAGGCCGGGCCGACCCCTCAGGTCGGTGTCCCCGTCGGCCGTGCGCCCAGCATGATGCCGATGCGCCGCACCAGACCGGCGAGGAAGCGCCACAGCACCCAGATCAGCGCGATCGATCCGATCACCACCAGCACCAGCACCCCGAGAAACACCACCGGGTTGGCCACGGCCAGCCACAGGCCGCCCAGGCTGATGCCGTCCTCGATCAGGGACATGCCGATGTTCGAAAAGGGCTCGGGCGAGGTGTTGATGGCCGCACGGGTGCTGGCCTTGGTGGCATGGCTGGTGGCGGCCAGTGTGCCGCCCAGCACGGCCGCGGCCACGGCCCAGGCGCCCTGATCAGCACCGAACACCGCCGCCGCCAGGGCCGCGCCGGCCGGGATGCGGATCACGGTCTGGACCCCATCCCACAGCGAATCCAGCCCCGGCACCTTGTCCGCCAGGAACTCGACCACAAACATGAAGCCGCTGGCGGCCAGCACCATCGGGTGCTGCAGCACCTGCAGGCCCTGAGGCAACGCAAACCAGCCCGCCCAGCCCGCCAGGCCCACAACCAGCAGCACGGCATACAGGCGGATGCCGCTCGCCCAGCCGAGCGCGGCCGCCAGGGCGACCAGCGCGGCCATGTCGAGCTGCTCCATCGCCGGGTGCGCCTTACGACCGCGCGGCAGCCTTGTCGGCGACCGGTGCCCCGGCCGCCTTCCAGGCGGTGTAGCCGCCTTCGATGTGGGCCACGCGCGACAGGCCCATGTCCTGCAGCGTCTTGGCCGCCAGGGCCGAGCGCCAGCCGGCGGCGCAGAACAGCACGAACTCGCGGTCTTCGGCGAACACCGCGCGGTGATAGGGCGACTCGGGATCGACCCAGAACTCCAGCATGCCGCGCGGTGCATGCACCGCACCAGGGATCACCCCTTCGCGCTCGAGTTCACGCACATCGCGCACGTCCACGAAACAGACCTCCGGCCGGCCGTGCAGCGCACGCGCCTGCTCGACCGAGTAGGTGGTGACTTCGGCCATCGCCCGATCGACCAGTGCCTTGTAACCCTGCTTCAGCGTCATGTCGTCTCCTTGGAGCCGGGCCTCAGAACGGGCCCTGGGCCAGCCAGCGCTCGATCTGGGCCTTGCGGTCATTGCCCCAGAACGGCTCACCGTCGATCACGAAATACGGCGCACCGAACATGCCGGCTGCCACGGCGGCCTCGTTGGCGTGCTTGAGGCGCTCTTTCCAGACCGGATCGTTCCAGACCGCCTCGGCCGTGTCGGCATCCAGCCCGAACTCGGTGGCCAGGGCCTTCAGCACCTCCACGTTCGACAGGTCCAGCCCCCGCGTGAAGCCGGCCCGCAGGCAGCTGCGCGCCCAGGGCACGGCACGCTCCGCATCGGTGTCGCTCAGCCACCAGAACACCCGCGCGGCATTCTGCGTGGGCACCGGGAAGGGCTCGGGCAGCCGGAAGGGCAACCCTTCAAAGCGGGCCGAACGCTCGAAGTCGCGCAGCACGTACTCGCGCTTGACCGGATGCGCCACCGGTGGCTTCAGCTCGGCGACCTGGAAGGTCACGCCCAGCAGCACGGCATGCCAGCGCACCCGGCGCTGATGCCGCGCCGCCAGCGCGTCGATCCACTCCGAGGCGATGTAGGCGTAGGGCGACGAGAAATCGAAATAGAAGTCGATCGGTGCGTTCATGCCCTCACTTGTACAGCAACTCCGGCAGCCACAGCCCGATTCCCGGGAACAGATACAGCAGCACGATGGCCACGATCTGTATCCCCATGAACGGCAGCATGCCCAGGAAGATCTGGTTAAGCGTGACGTGCGGCGGCGACACGCCCTTCAGGTAGAACGCCGACATCGCCACCGGCGGGCTCAGGAAGGCGGTCTGCAGGTTCAGCGCCACGAGCAGGCCGAAAAACAGCGGGTCGACACCGAAGTTGTCAAGCAGCGGGATGAAGATGGGCATGAAGATCACGATGATCTCGGTCCACTCCAGCGGCCAGCCCAGCACGAAGATCAGCACCTGGCTCAGGATCAGGAACTGCGTCTTGGTGAGGTTCAGGCTCAGCACCCACTGCTCGACCAGCTCCTGACCGCCCAGCAGCGCAAACGCTGCCGAGAAGATCGCCGAGCCCACGAACAGCCAGCACACCATCGCACTGGTCTTGGCGGTCAGGAAGACGCTTTCCTTGACGACCGTGAAGTTGAGCTGCTTGTACGCTGCCGCCAGCAGGAATCCCCCGAGTGCCCCCACGGCGGCCGCTTCGGTCGGGGTCGCGAGGCCGAAGACGATCGATCCAAGCACGGCCAGGATCAGGATCAGCAGCGGAAAGAAGCTGGCCAGGAGCATCTTGAAGATCTCCAGGCGCGTGAAGCTCAGCAGCGCATAGAACACCGCCAGCGCGACCGCGCCCGCGGCAACGCCGATCCAGTAGCCGGCCGGCGCCGCGCCGCCCCCCTGCGCACTGCCGCCGGTGACGGGCGCCGAACCAGGGGGCGGCTCCAGGCCCGATGACGCCCCCGGGGGTTCAGCCAGTCCGCCAGCCTGGGGCGGCTCGGCCAGTCCGCCTTCGCCGGGTGGCTCGGACAGCCCCCCTTCCTGCGGGGGTTCCGCCAGCCCGCCCTCCTGTGGCGGCTCGGACAGACCGCCTTCATCCGCCGGCTCGGCCAGTCCACCGGCGCCGGGCGGCGGCTGCAGGCCCTCGTCCTGACGGCTGGGCGAGCTGCCACCGCCCAGGGGCTCGAGGATGAAGCTCTCTTCAACCGCGGGCGCTGCCGTCACGCTGCGGTAGCTCCAGGTCGCCACCACCACGAACAGGAGGGCCGGCAGGAGCGCAATGAAAAGCTGGCGCAGCAGATACCCGGCCGGCACATCATGATTGCGCCGCCCCTTCAGGGCCGCCAGCATCACCGGCAGCACCCGCCGCCCCGCCGTGGCACCGACCTGCACCAGCTTGTGCGGCAGCGGCACCTGCCGCTGCGCTTCGGGCAGCGGCGGCGCCAGCGAAGGCTTGAGCTTGGCCAGCACGATCACGTAGACGATGTACAGGCCCGCGAGCATCAGCCCGGGGAAAAACGCGCCGGCATACAGCTTCACCACCGACACGCCGGCCGTGGCGCCGTAGACGATCAGCAGCACCGACGGCGGGATCAGGATGCCCAGGCAGCCGCC
>CBFGPV010000194.1:0-7533 GCA_965650765.1 uncultured Burkholderiales bacterium | reverse complement strand
GTCGCTGCAAAAAAAAGTTGCAATTCCGGCTAAAGTTCTCCGGGGCACGGTCGAAAACACGATCATGTGGGACGTGTATGCGTCCGCTCCACGGTCAAGGAGAACCTCATGAAGATCGGCAACCTCATCGACACGACGGCGCTGGCTGGCAGTTCCGCCACCACCAGCCGCCCTGGCGTGGGCGAGGCCGCAGGCCAGCCTGCATCGGCCGGTACGGCCGCCACCGGCGGCAACGCCCCCACTGAAAGTGCCACGGTGAAGCTGTCCAGCACGGCCGCCTCGCTGATGGCAGCCACCCCTGAATTCAATGCATCCAAGGTCGCGGCAATCCGCCAGTCGATCGCGGAAGGCACGTTCCGTCCGCAGCCCGAAGTCATCGCCGACAAGCTGATTGCCAATGCGCAGGAGCTGCTGTCGCCCCCGTCTTCGCACTGATTGCGTCTCCCGCCCCTCGACCTCCTGACCGAACCGAGTGATGCTTGCACCCACCCCCGCCTCCGGCCACCCCGGTCCACGTGAACTCGAACCCGCCGTGCAAGCCGTCGAAGCGCGGCTGCAGGCCCTGGGCCATGCCCTGGTCCAGCGTGACAGCGTGGCCGTCGAGCAGTGTGCGAGCGAACTGCATCGCGCTCTGACCGAAGCCGTGCAGGTCTTCAGCCATGCCGCGCGCACCGGGCGGGTGTCCCCTGCCCTGCGCCAGCGCCTGATGAGCGCCACTGGCGAAGTTGCGGCCCAGCGCGAAAGCCTGGCGCGCGCCACGGCAGCGCTCGACCGCGCGATGGACGTGCTGCTGCCCCGCAGCCCGGACGTCGTCTACGCCCCCCAGAATGCAGCCGCCGCCTATGGCAGCGGCCTGCGCAGCCGCGGCTCGTACAGCGCCTGAGCGCACAGCCCGGGCGGCGACCGGGCTTCCCCTCCCCATCCTGACGGCCGCAATGCGGCCGTCGCCGCTATGATGCTTCGCACGGCGCGAGCATGGGGCACGTGCCGCGGACCCGGCAGCACATGTCCAACGCATTCGACACCCCCCGCGGTGAGTCCCTCCCGCCCTGGCAGCTGATGCCGGGCCTGGTCGCCGCCCTGCACTGCGACGCCCGCCCCGACCACCTCAGCCCGGCCTTGCGCCAGGCGCTGCATCTGGCCGACCGCGGCCTCCCCGACGCCGCCTGGCTCGACGCCCTGGGCGATGGCGCTCGCGCCGCCATGCTCGAGCTGCTGGCCCGCCGGTGCGACTTCACCCTCACGCTGGCACTGCGCGATGACGTCGCCGACCCGCGCTGGCTCGACTGTGCGGCTCACTGGCTGCCCGGCCCGGGCTTGTACCTGTGCCATTTCCATGACGTGACGACCGGCAAGCTGGCCGAGCTGTCGGCGCGCGCCCAGGCCGAGCAGTTGCGCCTGCTGGCCGACAACGTGCCCGTGCTGATCGCCTTCTTCCGGACGCACGACTCGCGCTGCCTGTTCGCCAACCGCCAGTACGCGCAGACCTTCGGCTGGAACGAGAACGACGTGGTCGGACGCACCTTCATGGAACTGATCGGCGAGGCAGCCACCGCTCAGATCCAGCCCTACGTGGACCGCGTGCTGGCCAGGCGGGAGGTGGTGTCCTACGAACGCCAGCTGCGGCAGGCCGACGGGTCGGACCACTGGATCGAGGTGAACCTGGTCCCCCACCTGGACGACAGCGGCGAGCAGATCGCCACCTTCGTGCTGATCTCGGACATCACCCGCCACCGGCTGGCCGAGCGTGCCGTGCGGGAATCCGAGGACCGCCTGAACAAGTTCATGCAGGCCAGCCTGGAGGGGATCGTCTTCCTGAAGGACGGGCGTGTCACCGACGCCAACCCGCCGGTGTGCGCCTTGCTGGGCTACACGCTCGACGAAGTGCGCGGGCGCCACGCGCTGGAGTTCGTGGCGCCTGACCATGCCGAGCAGGCCACGCAGGTCATGAAGGAAGAGCGCGAAACGACCTACGAGAGCGTGCTGCTCGATCGCCATGGCCAACGCATCGACGTGGAGTTCATCACCCGTTCGATGATGCACAACGGCGAGCGGCTGCGCATGACCATCGTGCGCGACATCCGCGACCGGCGCGCCGCGCAGGCGCACATCCAGCACCTCGCCCACCACGATGCGCTGACCGGGCTGCCCAATCGCATGTCCTTCATGGCCGAGCTGGACCGGCGCATGGCCCAGGCGCGCACCACCAACGAAAGCCTGGCGCTGCTGTTCGTCGACCTCGATCACTTCAAGCGGATCAACGACTCGCTGGGTCATCTGGCCGGGGACACCCTGCTGCGCACGGTGGCTGAGCGGCTGCTGCAGTGCCTGCGTGGCACCGACCGGGTAGCCCGTTTCGGCGGCGACGAATTCATGGTGTTGCTGCCGCATGCCCCGCATCGCTCGGACGTCGAGGACGTCGCGCGCAAGCTGCTGCAGGCCATCGAGGTGCCGATCGAACTCGAAGGGCGGCTCATCAGCGTCACGCCGTCGGTCGGGATCGCGTTCTTCCCGGGCGATGCAGCCACGCCGGCCGAGCTGATCAAGCATGCCGACAGTGCGATGTACCTTGCCAAGGCGCGCGGCCGGGCCAACTGCCAGTTCTTCGACCCGGCCCGGGTGCACGCGGCCTATGCGGCCCTCACGACCGAAAGCGAGCTGTCCCAGGCTGCCACCCGGGGCCAGCTTGTGCTGCACTACCAGCCGCAGGTGCGGGCGTCGGACGCGCGGGTGGTCGGCACCGAGGCGCTGATCCGCTGGCAACACCCGGTGCGCGGGCTGCTGCAGCCCGATGACTTCCTGCCCGCAGCCGAGCAGCAGCGCCTGATGCTGCAGATCGGCAGCTGGGTGCTGCGCGAGGCGCTGCACCATGCCCGGCAGTGGCGCGACAGCGGTGTGGCGAACTGGCCGGTGGCGGTGAATGTGTCGATGGTCGAGTTCCAGTCCAGCGGGTTTGTCGATTCGATCGCCGATGCGCTGCGGCACGCCGGTGTGGACGGGCACCTGCTGGAGCTTGAACTGAGCGAACGCATGCTGATGGACGACCTGCCTGCGGTGCGACGCAAGCTCGAGCGCCTGAAGCACCTGGGCGTGCGGCTGTCGGTCGACGACTTCGGTACCGGCTATTTCTCGCTGCGGCACCTGCGCGAGCTGCCGATCGACCGCATCAAGATCGATCGCTCCTTCGTGACCGACCTGCCCGAGGGCCGCAGCGCCGAGGCAATCGCCCGGGCCATCATCCAGATGGCCCACAGCCTGGGCCTGGCCGTGATTGCCGAAGGGGTCGAAACCCAGGCCCAGTTCGAGATCCTGGCCAGCCTGGGCTGCAATGAGGTGCAGGGCCGCTGGACCGGCTCGCCCATGCCCGCGGCAGACTTCGAGGCCTGGCTTCAGCGGGCCCCGGCCTGTAGTCCACCGCCGACAGCGCCGGCCGAACCGGGCTGACGGGCCCGCCCGGGCCCTGCCCCTAAGCTTGAATCAGGCCCTGCAGACAGACCGCAGGCCCCATTCAAGGAGAACGCCATGAACCCCATCCGTCCTGTTCGCACCCCCCTTCGCGTGGGCTCCACCCTTGCCGCCAGCGTGTTGCTGTCGATGTCCCTGATGGGTTGTGCCAGCATGAGCGATCGCGACCGCAACACGGCCGTCGGCGCGGCGATCGGTGGCGTGGCCGGCTCGGTGCTCACCGGCGGCAGTGCCGTGGGCACGGTGGGCGGTGCTGCCGTTGGCGGCGTGATCGGCAATCAGACCGGTCGCAAGAAGTAAGCCCATCACCGCGCTGCCGCGAAGCTGCGCCCTGCAGTCTTGCGGCAGCGGGGCCAGCCCCTTACAGGCAGTCCGGCCCCTGCACCGCCTGCAGCACCACCTGGGACTGTCCATCGCGCTCGCGGTGGCGCAACCACCACACCGCAGCTTTCTTGACCGACCAGGGCTGCTCGACCTGTGCAAGCAGCCGGGCCGCCACCAGCCCCAGCGTGGGCTGATGACCGATCACCAGCACCGGCTCGCTGGCCAGCGGCCAGCGAGCTGCCTTCAGCAAGGCCTCCACCGAGCCGCCGGGCGCCAGCGCCGCCACCGTCTTGAACGAGCGCTCCAGCATGCGTGCCGTCTGCTGCGTGCGTACGGCCGGACTCACCAGGATGCGGGTCGACTCGGCCAGCCGCTGGTTGAGCCATTGCGCCATGCGGGCCGCCTGTCGTTCACCCTTGGGGGTCAGGGCACGTTCGATGTCGTCCTGCCCGGGCTTGATCAGCTGGGCTTCGGCGTGGCGCCACAGGATGAGGTCCATCGTCGGACTCGCGCGGTGCGGGGCGCACCCGCTCAGTACCGGTAGCGCTGCATCAGCGCCTGCTGGGCATTCGGCCCGTCGGTGGCCACCCGCGCGTACTGCCCCTCGGGGCCCTGGATCCAGGCATCCATGGCGTCGTGCAGATAAGGCACGAGGCATTCATCGATCACCCGCTGCCTCAACGCCACGTCGCGCACCGGCCAGGCCAGTTCGATGCGTCGGAACATGTTGCGGCTCATCCAGTCGGCGCTCGACAGGTAGAGCACCTCGTCGTTTTCGGTCGCCCCCCAGCGGAAGTACAGCACCCGCGTGTGTTCGAGGAAACGGCCCACGACCGAGCGCACGCGAATGCGATCGGTGAGCCCCGGCACACCGGCCGGCAGCATGCAGGCGCCACGCACGATGAGGTCGATCTCGGCACCTGCCTGCGCGGCCCGCACCAGCGCCTCGATCAGCGGCACGTCGGTGAGGGCATTGACCTTGGCGATGATGCGCGCCGGCCCGCCGGCACGCGCCGCCTGCTCCACGCCCTCGATGTGCCGCAGCATCTGGCGGTGCAGGTTGAACGGCGCGACCAGCAGATGCCGCGGCGCGCGCACCTTGGTCAGGCTGGCCAGTTGCTGGAACACCGTGTCGGCGTCGGCGGTCAGTTCAGGATCGGCCGTGAGGTAGCCCACATCGGTGTAGAGCCTGGCCGTGCGCGGGTTGTAGTTGCCGGTGGACAGGTGGGCATAGCGGCGCAGCACCGGCCCGCGCGAGCCCTGTTCACGGCGCGTCACCAGCAGCAGCTTGGCATGGGTCTTGAGCCCGACGATGCCGTACACCACCTGCGCGCCCACCGCTTCGAGCCGCTCGGCCCAGTTGATGTTGGCCTCTTCGTCGAAGCGTGCCTTCAGTTCCACCACGGCGGTGACTTCCTTGCCACGGCGGGCCGCTTCGAGCAGCAGGTCCATCAGCACCGACTGGGCGCCGGTTCGGTAGATGGTCTGCTTGATCGCCAGCACGTCGGGATCGTGCACCGCCTCGCGCAGGAACTGCACCACCGGCTCGAAGGACTCGAAGGGGTGATGCAGCAGCAGGTCACCTTGCTGGATGCGCTCGATCAACGAGCTCTGCCGCGGCAGGTCGGCCGGCCAGGCCGGCTCATAGGGTTCGAATCGCAGCGCCGGCGCGTCGGCCTGATCGATCAGTTCGTTCAGCCGCACCAGGTTCACCGGTCCGTTGACGCGGTAGAGCGCGGCCTCCGGCAGGTCGAACTGCTGCAGCAGGAAACCGTAGAGCTCGGGCGGGCAGGTGCTCACCACCTCGATCCGGATGGCCTGACCGAAATGGCGGGTCGTCAGCGACGAACGAAGGGCCTGCCGCAGGTTGGTGACGTCCTCCTCGTCGACCGCCAGATCGGAATCGCGCGTGACGCGGAACTGCGAGAAGGCCTCGACGCTGCGCCCTGGGAACAGCTCCTCCAGGTGCGCCCGGATCACGCTGGACAGCATCACGAACACCTGGCGGCTGCCTTGCCCGTCATCGACCAGATGGTCGGGCAGGCGGATCACACGGGGCAGCACACGCGGCACCTTGACGATGGCGATCGAGTTCTCGCGTCCGAAGGCGTCCTTGCCACCCAGCTTGACGATGAAGTTCAGCGACTTGTTGGCCACCTGCGGGAACGGGTGCGCCGGGTCGAGCCCGATGGGCACGAGCAAAGGCCGCACCTGGCGCTGGAAGAACTGGTCCACCCATCGACGCTGTTCGGCATTGCGCTCGGCATGGTTCAGGATGACGATGCCGCGGCGCTGCAGTGCCGGCATCACCTCTTCATTGAAGACGGCGTACTGGTGGTCGATCAGTTCGTGCGCGGCAGCGGCCACGTCGGCCAGGTCTCGCGCCGACACACCCGCGCCGGGCTGGCGCGAGGCCTCGATGTAGTCGCCGAACCGCACTTCGAAGAATTCGTCCAGGTTGGACGAGACGATGCAGATGTAGCGCAACCGCTCCAGCAGCGGCACGTCGTCTCGCCGCGCCTGGGCCAGCACACGCCGGTTGAATTCGAGGATCGCCCTTTCGCGGTTCAGCAGCACCAGCGGGCTGGGCGACTGGGCGTGTGGCGTGGGAGGAAGTTCGGTCTCGGCGCTCATGAAAAATCAGTATATGACCGCGAGATGACAGTTTTGCGACGCTCCATCGCCCGGGCGCGCGGCCGTCACACCGGCGTCAGCCTTCCGTCATGCCGGTGTCATGCGGCTTCAGGCGGGCTCGAACCACTCGCGCGCGGCTGGATGGGCCGGCACAAGATGGCCGATGAACTGGTCGCACACCGCCTCCCAGTCGAAGCACCGGGCGCGCGCCAGTGCGCGTTCGCGCGGCACGGCCAGCGCCTGCAAGGCTGCTCGGCCGAGGTCCTCGTCGAGCACGCCACCGTCACTGTCACCCACCACGTCGAGCGGGCCGGGCACCGGGTAGGCCGCCACCGGGGTGCCGCAGGCCATCGCCTCGAGCATCACCAGGCCGAAGGTCTCGGAGTGACTTGGAAAGACAAACGCGTCTGCAGCGCTGTAGATTGCCGGCAGCTCATTGCGCGGCACCACACCGCGCCAGTGGACCTGCGGATACTGCCGCTGCAGTCGCTCCAGCAGCGGCCCCACGCCGTAGACCACCTTGCTGCCGGGAAGGTCCAGCTTCAGGAAGGCCTCCAGGTTCTTCTCGTAGGACACCCGCCCCACATACAGGAACACCGGCCGCGGCAGCCCGAGGTCAGCCCCCGGCACCGGCTGGAACAGCGACAGGTCCACGCCGTGAGACCAGGCCCGCAACGCGCCAAACCGGTGACGCTGCAAGATGCCGAGCATGCCGGCAGTGGGCACCATCACGCCAGACGAGGGTGCGTGGAAGCGCCGGAACCAGGCGTAGCCCCAGGCATTGGGCAGGCGCAGGGCCTGGGTGAGGATGTCGGGGAAGCGGGTGTGAAAGGCGGTCGTGAACGCCAGCCCCTCGCGGCGGCACCATGCACGCGCCGCACTGCCCAACGGGCCTTCGGTGGCAACGTGGATGGCGTCCGCCCGGGCTTGTGCCAGGCGTTGCGCCACCTGCGCCCCCGGCCGCCAGGCCAGCTCGATCTCGGCGTAGCCCGGGCAGGGAAAGCGGCGAAACGTCGACGGCTCGATCACCTCGACCTCATGGCCGCGCCGGGTCATGCCCTGCACCAGCTCGACCAGGGTCGTCACGACACCGTTGACCTGAGGGCGCCA
>CBFGPV010000193.1:0-7550 GCA_965650765.1 uncultured Burkholderiales bacterium | reverse complement strand
GCTCCTGCAGTGACCTGCAGATACCGCCGGTGGGGAATTTCACCCCGCCCTGAGAACGCTGTCAGCCGGGGGGCTGACACAAGCATTGTAGGCAGCCGACACGGAGCACGGTCACCCTGCGGGCGACACGCAGGCGGTGTGTCAGACTTCAGCCATCATGACAAGTCCTGTGTCCGACCTCACGGTGCTGCTGCGGTCCATGCAGCCCGTCCTGCATGCCGACACCTACGCCTACTGCGTGGTGCCTGCCGGCACCGACCTCAGCGCCCTGTCGGTGGTGGTGACGGTTGCGGAATCCGAAGGCCTGACCGTGGTGCTGCCCGAAGCGCGGGCCATCGAGGCTGGCCTGTCCGTGCTGTTCCGGGCGGCATGGATCACGCTGACGGTTCACTCCGACCTCCAGGCGGTGGGCCTCACGGCGGCGTTTGCCACGGCGCTAGGGCGCGCGGGCATCAGCTGCAATGTCGTGGCCGGGGCCTTCCATGACCACCTCTTCGTGCCCGTCGAGCAGGCACAGCGGGCGCTGGACGCGCTGAACACGCTGCAGGCATCCGCTGCGGCCTGAGGCTGCCCTTCAAATCGCAAGGAACGCAGGGTTCCGGGCAATGCGCCATCCGCCTGACGGCTGCTTCATGGCATCGGTGACTCGGTTGCCTGCGCCGGTGACGTCCGCCCAGCCACCAGCGCGGCCGCAAACAGCAGCACCAGCACCGCATCGACCACGATCGCCACGCCCACCTGGAACTGCAGCAGGGGCTGCCCCAGCCACAGCACCAGCATGATGAACACGAGCTTGCTGGTGCCCACCACCAGCAGCACCATCGCCCGCGCCGGCTCGTGCCATGCGCCGTACAGGAGCAGCAGGCCCATGAGCCCGATCAGGGCGCCCCAGTTGCGCACGACGATTTCGGCCACCGGGCCCTCCAGGCCCTGCCCGAAGGTCGAGACCAGCGCCGCCTGGGGATCGATGACCGCATGGAACATGCTGCAGGTCAGCAGTCCGGCCACGATCATCACCCACCGGGTCGATCGACGGATCAGATGCATGCACTCGTTCTCAGCTGGCTGTTGCCGCCATGCGGCTCACTCGATGCGCTGGCCGAACCGCTCCAGGCGCGGCAGCCAGTCATTCAGCATGTCCACCGACACGAGGATGCGATGGGCCCGGCCGATGAGCAGCCGGCGCGGCACGACGCCGTAGAAGCGCGAGTCGACGCTGTTGTCGCGGCTGTCGCCCAGAAAGAAGTACGAGTCGGCCGGCACGACGATCGGGCCGAAATCACGACGGGCCGCCACGCCGGGCAGGACCTGCACCGTGCGCGCGTGGCCCTCGACCCGCTCGGTGGCCCTCAGGCCTGCCACCGCCATGTCCTCGGCCAGTGGTTCGACCACCTGCTCGAAGCCGCTGTACTCGGCCGTCACGCCGTTGACGACCAGCGCCCCCCCGCGCATCTCGACCACATCGCCAGGCAGGCCGACCAGCCGCTTGATCAGGCGCATGCCGTCGGCCGGTGAGGTGAAGGTGATGACGTCACCACGCTGCGGCTCGCCAAGCCGGGCCACGGCCATGTCGGTCAGCGGGAGCTTGAGGTCGTAGGCCAGGCGATCGACCAGCACCACGTCGCCTTCCTGCAGCGTCGGCCGCATCGACCCGGAAGGGATGGGGTTCCAGTCGGCCACGGCGGTGCGAAAAAAGCCGAAGCACAGCAGGAAGATCAGGAAGCCGCGGTTCTGTTTGATCCAGTGGGTCATGGGCGCTCTCGGCGGTGTCGCAGGGTGGGCACCCGCTTGCGATCACGGTGCCTGGAGCGCAAATCTACCAGTTCGGGTGTCGTGCGCGACCTGGTGGGCGGTGCGCTCGACTGCGGGCTTTGCCGCGACCTCAGCGCGGACGCCCCAGGCGGGCACTCCAGCGTGCGCGGGCCAGGGCCACGACTTCGATCAAGCCCCACAGGGCTGCAGCGGCCAGGGCCATGCCGGCCCACAGGCCGGTGCGAGAAGGTGTGCGGTCGATCAACATGCCAGGGCTCCGGTGCAGGAGCCCCAAGACTGAGCCCACCGCATGACAGGCCGATGACAAGTCGGCCTGTCGCAGTGCTGACACGCGCGCACGCTAGGCTGGGCAGGCCCCTTGCGCTCCGCGATGCCTGCCGTGCCCTCCGAACTGCCTGAACTGGATGAACTCGAACGCCTGATCGAGCAGGCCGGCCCCCGCCTGGAGGTGCGCACTGAATGTGAAGTCGCCGTGGGTGAACGGCGATTCCCGGTGCTGTCGCTGGCCCTGGGCCAGCCCGCGGCCAGTGCACCGGCGATCGGATTTTTTGGCGGCGTGCATGGGCTGGAGCGGATCGGCGCGGCCGTGGTCATCGCGCACCTGCGCAGTCTGGTGGAGCGGCTGCGCTGGGACAACAGCCTGAGCCGCCAGCTCGAGGCACTGCGCCTCGTGTTCATGCCGGTCATCAACCCGGCGGGCATGTGGCAGGGCACCCGCGCCAATGCACAGGGTGTGGACCTGATGCGCAACGCCCCGGTGGACGCGCTCGACCGCGTGCCCATCCTGGTGGGCGGCCAGCGGCTCAGTGCCAAGCTGCCCTGGTACCGTGGCGCCCCGCAGGCGCCGATGCAGGCCGAGAACCAGGCAGTGTGTGCGGTGGTCACGCGCGAGCTGCTGGGCCGCCGCTTTGCGCTGGCACTGGACTGCCATTCGGGCTTCGGCATGCATGACCGGCTGTGGTTTCCGTATGCCCACACTCGCCGCCCGATCGCGCACCTGGCCGAGCTGCATGCGCTGGTCGACATCTTCGACCGCACGCAACTGCACCATCGCTATGTGTTCGAACCCCAGAGCCACCAGTACCTGGCGCATGGGGACCTGTGGGATCACCTCTACCAGCAGTCGCTGCAACGACCCGATCAGGTGTTCCTGCCGCTGACGCTGGAGATGGGCTCCTGGCTGTGGGTCAAGAAGAACCCGCGCCAGCTGTTCTCGCGTCACGGCATCTTCAACCCGCTGATCCAGCACCGGCTGCATCGTGTGCTGCGCCGGCATCTGAGCCTGCTGGACTTTCTGGGGCGCGCGACACAAAGCCACGAGCGCTGGCTACCCGACGGCGCCGAACGACATGCGCACGAACAACTGGCCTTGCGGCGCTGGTATGGGGTGGTCTGAGCGGCCTCGGGTGCGCCGGTCACACACAAAGGCGCACGCGAAACCCACGTGCTGCGTAGTAGGACTCTGCCCCGTTGTGGTACACGAACACCCGCCCGTAGCGTCGGTCACAGAAAAGCGCGCCGCCCAGCGCACGCACGTCCTCGGGCGTCGCCACCCAGCTCGACGTCTTGCTGTCGAACACACCCAGCGCCTGAAGCTCACGGTACTGTGACTCGGTGAGGAGTTCCGCCCCGAACTCGGCCACCCGATCCGACACGCACCCTTTGGGCTTGTTCTCCTTGCGGGCGTCCAGCGCCTGGCGGTCGAAACACAGGCTGCGCCGTCCCGCGGGGCTCTCGGCCGCGCAGTCGCAGAAGATGTACGTCCCGGCCTGGCCGTCGTGGCCGATGACGTCCGGCTCGCCGCCGGACGCCTCCATCAGGGCCAGCGCCCTGAGCGCGGCCGGGTTCGCTTCAAGCCTGGCGGCCACGTCCGCCCAGGCGATGCCCTGGTGCCGGGCCATGTGCTTCTCGAATCGAGCCTTCAGCGTGTCGATCAGGTCGCAGGGGGGAGTGGAGGTCATGAGGGGCGGTGGCATACGGTTGGGGGGTCGGAAAGGGGCGATGCGCAGCCGCTCAGGCTTCGTCGCCCGGGGCCTGTGGCGCAGGCCGTCGTTCATAGCTGACCGTGAGCAGCTCCCAGACATGGCCGTCGGGTTCGCTCCAGTAGAAGAGCTGACCACCGAAGGCTGGGTTGACCGTGTGGTCATCCGGACCGTGCGGCAGGCTCCGATAGGCCATGCCGGCCGCCTGGATGCGCGACAGGATGGCACGAAAGTCATCCTCGCTCACGCGAAAGCAGTAGTGCTGCCTGGGAATGTCATCCGTCCACTGATCAAAGTCGATCGTCAGATCATCGCTGACATAGACCGGCGAGAACGGTCCGACCGCTCCCTGCTCAGCCCAGGGCACACCGAGCAGCGTTGCGAGCTGGCGCGCCGCAGCAACTCGGTCCCTGGACGGCACGATGAGGTGATCAAGTCGGATGGTCATGGCGCAAGCTCCATTTTCAGTACGCACGGCGGTAATGCATGGCCACCGCGCCGTTGCGCAGCGGCTGCGCCGAGACCAGTTCGAGCCGTCGTGTGCCGGGCAGCCCGCGCTCGTACAGCGTCGGGCCGTGGCCGGCGATGCGCGGGTGCACCAGGAACTGGTACTCGTCGATCAGATCGAGCCGATCCAGCGCATGTGCGAGCTGGCTGCTGCCCAGCAGCACGCCGCCCGGGGTGGCCTCCTTGAGCCGGCGCACGCCGGCCTGCAGGTCACCCGTGAGGTGGTGGCTGCCGGTCCACGGGAAGTCGCTTCGGGTCGAAGACACCACGTACTTCGGCTTGGCCTCCAGCATGACGGCCCAGTCGCGCACGGCCGCCGGTGCCTCCACCTCGCCGCGGGCCACCGCCGGCCAGTAGCGCTCCATCATCTCGTAGGTGACACGGCCCCACAGCATCGCCCCGCACTCGCCCATGAGGCGGGTGAAGAAGGTGTGGGTCTCGTCGTCGGCAATGCCTTCCTGGTGGTCGACACAGCCGTCCAGGGTGAGGTTGATGCTGAAGGTCAGCAGGCCCATGGTGTTTCGCTTCGATCGAGAATAGTGACGCATCGCCCGGTGTGGCCCGGGCGGCAGGCCGCTTGCATTCAACCGGTGCCGTGAGGCGATGTCAAGCGGCCTGGCCTGCGTCACATGCCGTTCACCCCTTGAACGGATTGGCCGTCGCGAACCACAGCCCCACCCCGGTGGCGATGATGAAGGCGCCGTCGGTGATGCCGGCCACGAGGAAGAACTTGCTCTGCAGGTCGTTCATCAGCTCGGGCTGGCGGGCCGACGATTCGAGGAACTTCATGCCGGACATGGCCACGCCGATGCATGATCCAATGGCCGCCAGGCCGATCAGGTGGGCCGCAGCGAGCGGGAGCAGGTCGATACCGTTCATGGTGCACTCTCCTTGGTGAAAATCTCGTGTTGATGGCATCTTCCCGCCATGCCGCAGGCCCGTCGATTACCCGCGACGTCATGAACCTTCTTCACTGACTTGCTTCTCTGATGACCGCCTCTGTGTCCCACCCGCGCGGGCCTGCCCGCGTCGTGATGCTGTACCTGCTGGCCATGCTGATGCTGCCCGGGGTGCTGTGGAGCCTGTCCGACCGCTGGTGGCCAGCCACGCTGGTGATGTATGCGCCGCGCTGGGTGTGGCTGCTGCCCTGGCCGCTGCTGGTGCTGTGGGCGTGGCGGCGTGACCGGCGCCAGTTGGGCTGGCTGGTGCTGGCCGGGCTGGTATGGCTGTGGGGCGTGATGGGCTGGCGCTGGCAGGGGCTGGGCTCGGCGCTCGCTGAAGCGCCCGCGGCCGATCTTCGTGTGGCCAGCTACAACCTGGGTGGCGGTGCCATCGACCCCTCAGCCCTGCCCGGTCTGCTGGGGCGCCTGGAGGCCGATGTGGTCGTGATGCAGGAATGCGCCAGTGTCGTGCAGGCCGCGCAGCCCTTGCTGGAACGCGAGGGCTGGCAGGTGAACGTGCGCCACAGCGCCTGCCTGGCCAGCCGCCACCCCGTCATCCGGGTCGAAGACCGTCCGCCGCAGGACGTCTGGCAGCTCGGGGGCTCGGGCGTGATCGTGCGCTACACGATCCGGACGCCGCAGCGTGAAGTGCAGGTGCTGAACCTGCACCTCGAAACCGTGCGCGACGGGCTGGTGGCCTTGCGCAACCTGGGCCTGGCGGGCGTCGAGGCACTGCAGGACAACCTGGCCCAGCGTGATCTGGAGTCGAACATGGCCCTGGCCTGGGCCCGGCAGGCCAGTGGCCCGATGTTCGTGGCCGGCGACTTCAACATGCCGGTCGAAAGTGCGATCTATCGCCGCTACTGGGGTGAATTCACGAACGGGTTTTCACAGGCCGGCTGGGGCCTGGGCCACACCAAGTTCACACGCTGGCATGGCATCCGCATCGACCATGTGCTGGGTGGCCCTGGCTGGCAGTGTGTGCAGGCTGTGGTAGTCGACGGACTGGGCAATGACCACCGGCCGGTCGTCACGGCCTGGCGCTGGGCACCGTGAGGCCACGCACAGCCCGACCGCACGAGCCGTGCCGGCTCACTTCAGTGCACGCCAGAGGGCCTCGAACTCCTGGGTGAAGCGCGCAACAAGGTCGGGCTCGTTGCTGAGCACCAGGTTTTCCTCGTTGTGTTCGCAGGCGCTGCGGGTCCAGTTGTAGCTGCCGTTGAGCAACCAGGTGCCGTCGAAGATCGCGAACTTGTGGTGCATGTGGGCGTCGGTGCGGTCCACCCGGGTGGGGACGCCGGCATCGCGCAGGCTGGCGATGTCGCTGCCGCGGTCGAATTCCTTGTCGTTGTCGGTCAGCAGGCGCACCGCGACGCCGCGCTGGTGGGCCGCCAGCACTTCGCGCGAGATGCGGTCGTCGGACAGCGTGAACACGCAGATGTCCACGCTGCGACGAGCCGCGCGCAACTGGGCGACGATGGCGTCGAGGCAGTCGGTGCCCGGGCTGAACCAGGCCTGCGTGCGCACGGTGCCGATCGGCGCGCGCGCAACGTCGAAGGCCCGCATCACCCCTTCGAGCCACTTCAGCAGGCCCAGCGCGTCGGCATCGGCGTGGCGCTGGCGTACCAGCTCGAACGCACGGTTGCGCAACTGGCGCAGGCCCTCCTCGGGCGGGCTGGCCTCGCGCAGCGCGCGGGTCAGCTCGCGGCGCTCGTCGTCGCTCAGGCGTTCGTCGGCCAGTGACTGTTCGATCTGCACGAGCAGGTCGGCCGTGGACAAGGGTGAGGTCATGCGGTGTCGTCAGTGGTGGCCGGCGGGCTGCCCCGGCCGCGGGTCTTGAGGTCGTCGAGCTGGCGCGCCACTTTCTCGACTTCATCGTGGATGGACTTGTCGAGCTTGATGCGGCTTTCGGTGGCCGAGATCAGCGGCACGAGGATCTTGCGGTAGGTGACGGCGATCGCCAGCACCGCCTCGGCCAGCTTCAGGCCTTCATTGGGTTCGCCCTCGCGCGGCTTGAGACCATCGACCGCACGCGCCACGTCGAGCAGGGTCGAGGCAATGCGTGTGCTGCCATCGGTGTCGTCGCCGCCCAGCTTGCGCCGGCGCACGAATTCATCGCAGATGGCGCGCCAGCGCTCGCCTTCCTCGGGCGTGGGGCGCCCCAGCAGCTGGGCCAGCTTCAGCAGGTTTTCCTCGGCGCCGGTGGTGAGCGTCTGGGCCTCGCCGCGATAGTGGTCGCGCAGCAGCGCGTCCAGCTCGTCCTCGCGCATCAGCGCGGTGATGCGCGCCGACAGCTTGGTCATGTTGCGGTAGCTGCCCTGCAGCTTGAAGGGCGGCTCGGTGCGGT
>CBFGPV010000192.1:0-7562 GCA_965650765.1 uncultured Burkholderiales bacterium | reverse complement strand
TGGATGATGGACACCTACTCGATGAACGTCGGCGGCACGGCCACCGGTGTTGTCACGGGCAAGCCCATCCACCTCGGTGGATCGCTCGGCCGCGTGAAGGCCACCGGCCGGGGTGTGTTCGTGACCGGCCGTGAAGCCGCGCGCCGCATCGGCCTGAACCTGGACGGCGCCCGCGTGGCGGTGCAGGGCTTCGGCAACGTGGGTTCGGCAGCAGCCGAGCTGCTGGCCGGCTCCGGCGCCAAGGTCGTGGCCATCCAGGACCACACCGGCACCATCTTCAATGCCAACGGTTTCGACATGGGGGCCCTGATGGACACCCTGCGCCGTGATGGCGGCGTGGGCGCCTTCACCGGCGGCGAGCGCATCGACAACGAGGCCTTCTGGGACGTCGACTGCGAGATCATGATCCCGGCCGCCCTGGAAGGCCAGATCACCGCCGAACGTGCCAACCGCCTGAAGGCCCGCCTGGTGCTCGAGGGGGCCAATGGCCCGACCGTGCCGACCGCCGACGACATCCTGGCCGACCGCGGCATCCTGGTGGTGCCCGACGTCATCTGCAATGCCGGTGGCGTGACGGTCAGCTACTTCGAGTGGGTGCAGGACTTCTCCAGCTTCTTCTGGACCGAAGACGAGATCAACCTGCGGCTGGACAAGATCATGGTCGATGCCCTGCGCAAGATCTGGGACACGGCCGACCGCTACAAGGTCACGCTGCGCACGGCCACCTTTGCCGTGGCCTGCGAGCGCATCCTGATGGCGCGCCAGGAACGCGGCCTGTACCCCTGAGCGACCGCGGGGCGCGCCCGCGCCCCGTTCAGCCGGCGCGGCGCAAGGCCGCGTCCAGCACCACACCGGCCAGCACGGCCAGCCCCACCCAGTGGTTCTGCCGGAACGCGAGGAAACACCCCTCGCGTGTCCGGTGGCGGATCAGCGTGTAGTGCCACAGCACCTGGACCGCCGCGACGGCCAGCCCGGCCAGGTAGAAGCCGCGGTAGCCCATCTGCCAGCCCAGCACACCCCACACCGCCAGGTAGGCGGCATACAGCAGCATGATGGCCGCCACGTCGAATCGCCCGAAGGTGATCGCCGAGGTGCGGATGCCGATGCGCAGGTCGTCGTCGCGGTCGACCATCGCGTATTCGGTGTCATAGGCCACCACCCAGCACAGGTTGCCCAGCAGCAGCCACCAGGCCAGTGCCGGCACCTCCCCCTGCACCGAGGCAAAGGCCATCGGAATCCCGAAGCTGAACGCCACGCCCAGCACCGCCTGCGGCATCGAGAAGAAGCGTTTGGTGAAGGGGTAGAAGATCGCCACCGCCAGGGCCGCAAACGACCAGGCGATCGTGGCCGTGTTGGTGGTCAGCACCAGGCCAAAGGCCAGCAGGGCCAGCGCCGCCCCCACCAGCAGCGCTTCGGTGACCGACACCGCGCCGCTGGTCACGGGCCGCTGGGCGGTGCGCTTGACGTGCCGGTCGAAGTCGCGGTCGGCCACGTCGTTGACCGCGCAGCCGGCCGAGCGCATCAGGAAGGTGCCCAGCGTGTAGACAACGATCAGGTGCCAGCCGGGAAAGCCGCCGGCGGCAATCCACAGCGCCGCCAGCGACGGCCACAGCAGCAGCAGGGTGCCGACGGGTTTGTCCCAGCGGATCAGCTGGAGGTAGAGGTTGAAGCGATGCATCACGCGATTATCGAAGAGCGAACGACGCACTCCGTGCGCGCGCGGCGGGGTGTGGTTTCAGCGCGCCCAGTCGATCCGCTCCAGCCAGGACTGCAGTCGCCGGGCCTTGGCCGGATTGAGCTGCCGCACCCAGGCGACACGGCCGGTGAGGTGCTGGCGGTAGTCGGCATGGCCCTCCCGGTTCTGCGACGACGGGCCGTGTATGGCGCACTGGTGCAACTCGGCCTTGAGCCGGTCGAACTCGCCGCGCTGCAGGTTCGGTGTTGCATTGACGACCACGCCTGTGACCTGCTGGCGCTGGTGCGACGGCAGCCGGCGTGACTTGCGGTGATTCACCACGAAGCCTTCATCGCGCGCGAGCGCCGCCACCCAGGCTTCGATGCGCGCGGCGTGGCGCAGCAGGCTGCCGTCGCCTGACAGCACGATGTCGTCGGCATACCGCGAGTAGCGCGCGCCGATGCAGTGCGCCAGGCCGTCCAGCCGCAGATCGAGCTGGAAGGCGCACAGGTTGGCCAGTGCCGGCGAGGTGGGTGCACCTTGCGGCAGGTGGGCGTCGCGCAACCGTTGCGCCTGCTCCCAGGTGGCGCCGCCGTCTTGCCGCCAGCGGCCGAGCACGGGCTCGGGTGTGGCCGTCGTGCACAGGCGCGTCAGGCAACGCGCCACCGGCAGCGGGTAACCCAGGGTGGACCACAGGGCGTGCACGCGTGAGGCGCGCACGCTGCCGAAAAAGTCGACCAGGTCGAACTTCAGGATCGCGTCGCGTCCGGTGTGCAGCGATGCATGGGTGATCACCGAGCGGCCCGGCACGAACCCGTGCGCGGCCTCGTGCACCGGCACCTGCGACAGCAGGCCATCGAGCACGCGCCGTTGCAGGGCCTGCAGGTAAGGCTCGGGCGCCTCGATCAGGCGCCAGCCGCCGCGCGCCTTGGGGATGAAGTGGTGGCGATAGTGCTGGTTGCCCAGGGCATCGCGCCGTTGCCAGGCCGAAGGCTTGCACAGGCGCCACAGCGCCTGCGGTGTCTGGTCCAGCCATTGGGCGAGCGCACCGAGATGTGTCAGCGCCGGCAGCGCGAGCGCGTCCAGCCCGAGCGGCCTGGGCCGCATGCCGCCCACCGGTCGGAGGATGTGTCTGCGCACCTGAGGCGAGGCGATCGCGCTCCAGGCGTCCTGGTAGGCCGGATCGGCCTCGATGCGCCCGGCCAGGTCGGCGGGCAGCAGCCAGGCCCAGGCGCGCCGGGCCGGTGAAGCAGCAACGTGCTCGGCCAGGCGATCCATCCACGGGGCGGATTCACCCAGGCAGGCTCTCAGCCGGGCCGCCAGGCCGGCGGCATCACAGGGGCCGGCGAGCATGGCCCGGGCCATGCCGAGCGCGGTCAGGTGACGAACGGAGGTCATCCGGGCCCGTGGGCAGCGCGGCGCGTGCCGATGCGCAAAGGTGGCCCGTTGTCCAACCTGCAGGTGATGCGTGAGCCGCCCGGCCAGCAGGCCGATCGGCTCATGCCCCGGAGGGACACTCCATGCAATGAACCATGGGGGAACCCCATGGTGCGAGACCACCACACGGCAAGCCATGCGTGATGCCGCCAGACACTTGGACAAGGGCCGCGGCGATCATACGGCCTGGGCGCCAGGGCCAAGTCCGTGCGGTGCCGGGGCCCGCGTCGCGCGTGGGGCATCGGCGTGTGGTGCAGGCCGTTCAAGTCTCGAGCAGGCTGCGCAGCATCCAGGCGGTCTTTTCGTGCACGTCCAGGCGTTGCGTCAGCAGGTCGGCCGTGGGCTCGTCCGAGGCCTTGTCCACGAGCGGGAAGATGCCGCGCGCGGTGCGAGCCACCGATTCATGCCCTTCGACGAGGATGCGGATCATCTCGTCGGCCTTGGGGGGCTTGGCCGGGGCGTCGGGCACGGTGCTGAGCGTGGCGAACTGGCCGTAGGAGCCGGCCGCCGGAAAGCCCAGTGCGCGGATGCGCTCGGCGATCGGGTCGACGGCGTTCCACAGTTCGGTGTACTGCGTCATGAACATCTGATGCAGCGTGTTGAACATCGGGCCGGTGACGTTCCAGTGGAAGTTGTGGGTCGTCAGGTATAGCGTGTAGGTGTCGGCCAGCAGCTTGTTCAGGCCGGCGGCAATGGCGGCGCGGTCTTTTTCACTGATGCCGATGTTCACCGGCAGTGCGGGGGTCTTGGCTTTGGACTTGGCCATGCAGGGCTCCTGTGGGAATGAATCGGGGCAGGGTCGGACGACAAGCCGGCGCCCCTCACGACAGTTTGGTGACACCTTCCAGCCGGCAGGCATAGACGGCGTTGCGCAAGGCGGCGATTGCCTCGTAGCGCGTGAAGGTGCGCCGCCACACCAGCACCACCCGGCGGGTGGGCGGTGCGCCGGTGAACGGGATGTAGACGACATGGGGCTGCGGCTCGGGCGGCACGCTCAGGCGCGGCACCACGGTGATGCCCATGCCCGAGGCCACCATGTGCTTGATGGTCTCGAGCGACGAGCCCTCGAAGCTCTTGCGGATGCCCTCGGCATCGCTCGAGAACCGCGCGAACTCGGGGCAGACCTCGAGCACGTGGTCACGGAAGCAGTGGCCGGTGCCCAGCAGCAGCATGGTCTCGCGCTTGAGTTCCTCGGAGCTGATGCTCTCGCGCCCGGCCAGCGCATGGGTCCTGGGCACGGCCACGACAAAGGGTTCGTCGTACAGCGGTGCCAGGGCCAGGCCGGTGTCGGGGAAGGGCTCGGCCATGATCGCGCAGTCGAGTTCACCGGTGCGCAGCATCTCCAGCAGCTTGATGGTGAAGTTCTCCTGCAGCATCAGCGGCATCTGCGGCACCTGGTCGATCACGTTGCGCACGAGATCGGGCAGCAGATAGGGGCCGATGGTGTAGATCACCCCGAGCTTGAGCGGGCCGGACAGCGGGTCCTTGCCGCGCTTGGCGATTTCCTTGATGGCCGAGGCCTGGTCAAGCACGGCCTGGGCCTGGCGGACGATCTCCTCGCCCAGCGGCGTGACACTGACCTCGCTGGCGCCGCGCTCGAAGATCTTGAGGTCGAGTTCGTCCTCGAGCTTCTTGATGGCCACGCTCAGCGTGGGCTGCGACACGAAACAGGCCTCGGCGGCCCGGCCGAAATGCTTCTCGCGGGCCACGGCAACGATGTAGCGCAGTTCGGTGAGCGTCATGGAGCGGGCCTCCGAGTCCTGGGTGCGCTGCGGCGAAAGGAAAAAGCTATCGCAAACACAATGCGATTGTGCGCCTGTTTGGCGCCCCGGCATAGGGCAAGGGGCATCGCGGCGCAACAAATGAAACGCGATCGCGACGCCGTGAAGCACTACGATGACGCGCGTCCAGCACACTGGCGGCCATTCCAACCGACCCTTCAGGAGCCCAAGCATGCGAAAACTTCTCTGGATCCTCGGTGCCCTGGCACCCGCGATGATGCAGCCCGGCGTGGCAGCAGCCCAGGACATGGCCTTGTTCAAGGTGGTGCAGTCGCGCGACGAGGTGCTGATCGGCCTGCCCGGGCCGGCCAGTGCCGAAACCCTGGAGACCTTTGCCCGCCAGCTCGCCGAAAAGGGCTATCAGACCGCCTGGCAATACGCCGTGGCACGGGGCGATGGCGGCGGCCAGGTCCACAAGCCGCTGCGTCGGGTGGCGGTGTTTGCCGGCCAGGTGGCGCGCATCGAACCCTACACGAGCGAATTCCCGGTGCTGCCGCCGGGGCGCTGAGCGGCCGGCAGCCCACGCCGGCGGCAGCCTGCGGGCGGCTGCGGCGGGCCGCGGCGTCTGTCTCAGGCCTTCAGGTACTCGGCCTTGCCGCCCAGCCAGCGCTGCACGTGGGCAGCCGCGGCCGCGGCATGCCGGTCGAGCATCACGCCGGCGGCGCGCCGGGCCGGGCCCAGCAGGTGCTCGTCGGTCTGCAGATCGGCAAACCGCAGCAGCGGCGCACCCGACTGGCGTGCCCCCATGAACTCGCCGGGGCCGCGGATCTCCAGATCGCGCCGCGCGATCTCGAACCCGTCGGCCGTCTCGACCATGGCCTTCAGGCGGGCCTTGCCGGTGTCCGACAGCGGCCCGGTGTAGAGCAGCACACAGACACTGGCCACCGCCCCCCGGCCCACCCGGCCGCGCAGCTGGTGCAGCTGCGACAGGCCGAAGCGCTCGGCATGTTCGATCACCATCAGGCTGGCGTTGGGCACGTCCACGCCCACCTCGATGACCGTGGTGGCCACCATCACCGCCATCTGCCCGCCCGTGAACAGGGACATCACTGCCGCCTTTTCGGCCGCGGGCATGCGCCCGTGCAGCAGGCCCACCATGTGCTCGGGCAGGGCGGCCACGAGCTGCTGATGGGTCTCGGTGGCGTTGCGCAGGTCCAGCGCCTCGCTTTCCTCGATCAGCGGGCAGACCCAGTAGACCTGACGGCCGCGGGCGACCTCCTCGCGGATGCGCGCGATGACGGCCTCGCGCCGCCCGTCGGCAAACACCTTGGTGACCACCGGCGTGCGCCCGGGCGGCAGCTCGTCGATGGTGCTCACGTCCAGGTCGGCGTAGTAGGTCATCGCCAGCGTGCGCGGAATGGGCGTGGCGCTCATCATCAGCAGGTGCGGCTCGAGCGCCTGGCTCTCGAGCTTGTGCCTGAGCGCCAGCCGTTGTGCCACGCCGAAGCGGTGCTGCTCGTCGATGATCGCCAGGCCCAGGCGGGCAAAGCTGACCTGGTCCTGGATCACCGCATGCGTGCCCACGACCAGCAGCGCCGAGCCGTCGGCCACCCGTTCGAGCATCTCGCGCCGGCCACGGCCCTTGCGGCTGCCGCTGAGCCAGGCCACCGTCACGCCCAGCGGCTCCAGCCAGTCGACCAGCTTCTTGAAATGCTGCTCGGCCAGGATCTCGGTGGGGGCCATCAGCGCACATTGCCAGCCGGCGCCCATCGCAATGGCGGCGGCCAGCGCAGCCACCACCGTCTTGCCCGAGCCGACGTCCCCCTGCAGCAGGCGGTGCATCGGTTGTGCACGCGCGATGTCGTGAGCGATTTCCTCGACCACGCGGCGCTGGGCGTTGGTCAGCGAAAACGGCAGGGCCGCCAGCAGCCGCTCATGCAGCCCGCCACGCACGGCCTGCAGCGCCGGCGCGCGCAGCAGGGCGCGTGCGCGCTGTGACTGCATCTGCGAGAGCTGCTGGGCCAGCAGCTCCTCGAACTTCAGGCGTTGCCAGGCCGGGTGGCTGTGATCTTCCAGTGTGGCGAGCGAAACCTCTGGCGACGGGTGATGCAGGAAGTGCAGCGCCTCGCGCAGCACCGGCAGGCCCTCGGGCACCAGCTCGGGCGGGATCAGCTCGTCCACCCGCGCGCGCGACAAACCCGAGGCCACGGCCTTGCGGATGTAGGTCTGCGGCAACTGGGCACTGCTGGGGTAGACCGGTGTCAGCGCCTCGGCCAGGGGCGTGTGCTCGTCGACGGCCCGAAAGCTCGGGTGCACCATCTCGCGCGCCCAGCCTGCAAACGACGAGCCGCCGCGCAGCTCGCCGCGCACCCGCACCCGCTGACCCACGGCCAGCGTCTTCTGGTGGGCGGGGTAGAAGCTGAAGAAGCGCAGGTTCAGCGTGCCGCTGCCGTCGTCGAGGCTCACCACCAGCTGGCGGCGCGGGCGCAGGTTGACCTGGCTGTCCGTCACGATGCCCTCGACCTGCACGGTGTCGCCCTCGCGCGCGTCGCACAGGCGCACGATGCGGGTTTCGTCCTCGTAGCGCATCGGCAGGTGCAGGGCGAAGTCGATGTCGCGCTCCAGGCCCAGCTTCTCGAGGGCTTTCTGGGCGGCGGACTTTTCCTTCCTGGGCTGTGGGCTGACCTCCGGCATGGGACAATTCTGCCTTCGCTTTGTGCGCTTTCCCT
>CBFGPV010000191.1:0-7565 GCA_965650765.1 uncultured Burkholderiales bacterium | reverse complement strand
TCGACCGCAGCCTGGACGTGCAGATCTCGCGCCTGCGCAAGATGATCGAGCCCGATCCTGCCCAGCCCCGCTACATCCAGACCGTGTGGGGTGTCGGCTATGTGTTCGTTCCCGATGGTGCTGCCTGAACCGGCTGCCCGCTGAAGACGCGGAGCCATGCCAGCGGCGCACCACCCCCTTGGTGCGGGGTCTGCCGCGTCGGCGGCGCCCGCAGCGGGCCAAGGCCGGGCACAATCGTGGCCGGCCGAACGGTTGCCTCCCCCTGCGCGCAGGGCCGGACCGCGCGGCACCCTCCGTCACCTTGCCGCATCCATGGCCCGCAAACGCGTCACCCTGAGCCTGTTCTGGCGCACCTTCATGCTGCTCGGCGTGCTGCTGACCTTCGGCATCTTTGCCTGGGTGCAGACCTTCCGGGCCCTGGAGTTCGAACCTCGCGCCGTCCAGGCGGCCCAGCAGCTGGCCAGCCTGGTGAACCTGTCGCGCGCGGCACTGCGCTATGCCGACAGCATCAACCGGGTGACGCTGCTCAAGACCATCTCCGACCAGGAATCGGTGAAGGTGCTCCCCCGCGAGCCCAAGGACACCTACGAACCGTTCGAGGCCGATCGTTTCTCGCGCCGCATTGCCCAGGAGCTGCGCTCCCGGCTGGGGGCCAGCACGGTTGTCGCCACGGCCGTGAACGGCCGCCAGGGCCTGTGGATCGACTTCACCATCGAGGGTGATCGCTACTGGCTGCAGGCCGACCCGACCCGCGTGCAGCCGGTGGCCGGGCGCACCTGGTTCATCTGGGTGGGCATTGCCCTGCTGGCCACGGTGCTGGGTTCGGCCGGCGTGGCCCGACTGATCAACCAGCCCTTGCGCCAGCTGTCGTTTGCGGCGAGCCGCATCCGCGAGGGCGAGTACGAGTCACGGCTCGACGAAGAAACCCTCACCAGCGAGATCCGCGAGGTCAACAAAGGCTTCAACCGCATGGCCCGCGAGTTGGCCAAGGTCGAAGAGGACCGTGCCGTGATGCTGGCCGGCATTTCACACGACCTGCGCACACCACTGGCCCGCCTGCGGCTCGAAGCCGAAATGAGCGTCGAGGACGAGGAAGCCAAGCGCTTCATGGCGGCCGACATCGACCAGCTCGACGCCATCATCGACAAGTTCATGGACTACGCCCGCCCCGGTGAGGTCAAGCTCGTGCCGGTGCACCTGAGCGGTGTGGTCGATCGCGAAATCTCGGCCTTCCGCGACACCAGCCAGATCCGCATCGAGTCGCGCGTGGCGATCGACACCAAGGTGATGGCCGACGAGATCGAACTGGGCCGGGTGCTCGGCAACCTGTTCGAGAACGCGCGGCGTTATGGCCGTGGCGTCGAGACCGGCTGGGCGCAGGTCGACGTCACCTACGCACGCACCGGCCCGTGGGTGATCGTGACGGTGCGCGACCACGGCCCGGGTGTTCCGCCCGAAAAGCTCTCTCAGCTCACCACGCCGTTCTTCCGCGGAGACGCAGCGCGCACCGCGGCCACCGGGGCCGGCCTGGGCCTTGCCATCGTCGAGAAGACGATCCTGCGCATGGGCGGCACCTTCGAGCTCGGCAACGCGCCGGCACCTGACACCGGGCTGGTCGCGCGCATCCGCCTGCGCAAGGCCCCGTGAGGTCGGTGCGGCTCAGCCGCGGCGCCACAACAGGCAGACCGCCCGCGCCTCGATCGATTCCTTGCGTCCCACCGGGCCCAGTTTCTCGGCCGTCTTGGCCTTCACATTGATCTGATCGGCCCGGCAGCCCAGCACCTGGGCGATGCGCTCGCACATCGCCGGAATGTGGGGCGCCAGCTTCGGCGCCTGCGCCACGATCGTTGCATCGAGATTGATCAGCTCGAACCCGCTCTTGCGCACCCGCGCCATCGCCTCTGCCAGCAGCACCGTCGAATCGGCACCCTTGAAACGCAGGTCGGTGTCCGGGAAGTGGCGGCCGATGTCGCCCAGTGCGGCCGCTCCCAGCAAGGCATCGGTGATGGCATGCAGCAGTGCATCGGCATCGGAATGGCCCAGCAGGCCATGGGTGTGGGCAATCTCGATGCCGCCGAGGATGAGCTTGCGTCCCTCGACCAGGGCATGGGTGTCCCAGCCTTCACCGATCCGCAGGGACTGCAATGACTGCAGGGCTTCCAGATTCATGAACGTGTCCCCAGCAGGCGTTGAGCCAGTTCGAAGTCGTGCGCAAACGTGATCTTGAAGTTCTCGAGCGAGCCGCGCACCAGCCGCGGCGCATGCCCCAGCGCTTCGATGGCGCTGGCCTCGTCGGTGACGGTGGCCCCGGCGTGACGCAACGCCGGCTGCAGCAGGCCCAGGCGGAACATCTGCGGCGTCTGGGCCAGCCATTTGTCGGTGCGGTCCAGCGTGCCGGTGCAGCGCCCGTCATGGCCGGACTTCAGGGTGTCAGGCAGAGGCAGCGCCAGCAGGCCGCCCACTTCGTCATCGCTGCAGGCGTCGATCAGTGCATCCACCCACTCGGGCCGCACCAGGCAGCGCGCCGCGTCATGCACCAGCACCCAGTCGTGCGGCTGCGCGCCCATCTCGACCAGTTGCTGCAGCCCGTTGGCCACTGACTCGGCACGCGTGGCGCCCCCCACCCTGGCCACCCAGGACGCCGGATGGGCCGCATGCTGCTCGAAGGTGCTGTCGGACGGCGCCAGCACGACCAGCGTGCCGCTCAGGCGGGTGACCTGCGCCAGCGCGGCCAGGGTGTGTGCCACGAGGCTGCGCCCGCCGATGTGTGCGTATTGTTTGGGGCCGCCCGCGCCTGCGCGCTCGCCCACACCGGCACAGGGCACCAGGGCAAAGTAGCGCGAAGGGTCGGAGGCGCTCCAGCTCAGGGGCGGCCCGGCGTGGTCTTGAGACGAGGAATCCATCACTGCGCAGGCACCGGGGAAAAGCCCGGATTCTATAATTCGACGGTCGTTTCGCCCCGGGGGACCGCCTCTTCGGGGCGATTTGCTTTTGCTGCGAAAGCCATGCTGATTCCCACCATCGCCCCTGGCAAGCGCTACACGCTGCCCCGCCCGCCCGGCTCGGGCGACGCCCTGCTGCTGGCACGTTTTGCCCAGACCCAGGCCGAGCGTCGCCAGGTCACGGCCATCATCACGGCCGAGCCGTCGGATGCGCAGCGCCTGCACGACGAACTGGCCTTTTTTGCGCCTTCGCTGCGCTGCGCGGTGTTCCCGGACTGGGAGACCCTGCCCTACGACACCTTCTCGCCGCACCAGGACCTGATCTCCGAGCGCCTGGCCACGCTGTGGCGCGTGCGCCAGCGCGAGGTCGACGTGGTGCTGCTGCCCGCCTCGACGGCGCTGGTGAGGCTGGCGCCACCGGCCTTCCTGGCTGGCTACACCTTCCACTTCAAGCAGAAGGAGCGGCTGGACGAAGCCTCGCTGAAGGCCCAGCTCACGCTGGCTGGCTATGCGCATGTGAGCCAGGTCGTGTCGCCTGGCGAATACGCGGTGCGCGGCGGCCTGATCGACCTCTTCCCGATGGGCTCGCCGGTGCCCTACCGGGTCGACCTGTTCGGCGACGAGGTCGACTCGATCCGCACCTTCGACCCCGACAGCCAGCGCAGCCTCTACCCGGTGCCCGAGGTGCGACTGCTGCCCGGCCGCGAGTTCCCGATGGACGAGGACGCCCGCGCGAAGTTCAGGGCACGCTGGCGCGAGCGCATCGAAGGCGACCCCACCAAGGCGCGCGTCTACAAGGACATCGGCAACGGCATTGCCACCGCCGGCATCGAGTACTACCTGCCGCTGTTCTTCGACGAAACCGCCACCGTCCACCAATACCTGGGCGACAACGCCGTGCTGGCGCTGCATGGCGACATCGACGAGGCGCTGCAGCGCTTCTGGACCGACACCCGCGAGCGCCACCGCTTCCTGCAGCACGACCCCGAGCGGCCGATCCTGCCGCCCGAAGACCTGTTCCTGCGGCCCGAGGAGTTCTACACCCTGGCCAACCAGCATGCCCAGCTGGCCGTGCGCGGGCAGGAGCCGCTCGACTGGGCGCGCCCCCTGCCCGACCTCGCCGCCGAGCGTGGCGCGACCGAGCCGCTGAAAAAACTGCAGCTGCATGTGGGCACCACGGCGCACCGCGTGCTCATCGTGGCCGAGTCGGCGGGCCGCCGCGAGAGCCTGCTGGAGCTGCTGCGCGACAACCGCATCGAACCCCCCAGTGTCGACAGCCTCGCGGCCTTCGAAGCTGGCGACGCGCACTTTGCCATCACGGTGGCACCGCTGGCGGGCGGCTTCCACTGGGTGCGGCCGGAACCGGCGCCCGCGATCCAGTTCGTCACCGAAACCGAACTCTTTGCCGCCACGCCCACCGCGCGCCGCCGGCGCAAGCAAGAGCAGGTCAGCAACGTCGACGCGCTGATCAAGGACCTGTCCGAACTCAAGGTGGGTGACCCGGTGGTGCACACCCAGCACGGCATCGGGCGCTATCGCGGGCTGGTCAACATCGACCTGTCCAATGGCCAGGACGGCGGCGCCAGCGAGTTCCTGCACCTGGAATATGCCGACAAGGCCACGCTGTACGTGCCGGTGGCGCAGCTGCACCTGATTGCCCGCTACACCGGCGTGAGCGCCGACGAAGCCCCGCTGCACAAGCTCGGCTCCGGCCAGTGGGACAAGGCGCGGCGCAAGGCGGCCGAGCAGGTGCGCGACACCGCGGCCGAACTGCTGAACCTGTATGCCCGCCGCGCCGCACGCGAGGGCTACGCCTTCCGGTTCTCGCCGCACGACTACGAGGCCTTTGCCGCCAGCTTCGGCTTCGAGGAAACGGCCGACCAGAACGCCGCGATCCACGCCGTCATCCAGGACATGGTCTCGCCACGTCCGATGGACCGCCTGGTCTGCGGCGACGTCGGCTTCGGCAAGACCGAGGTGGCCCTGCGCGCCGCCTTCGTTGCCGTCACCGGCGGCAAGCAGGTGGCCCTTTTGGCGCCGACCACGCTGCTGGCCGAGCAGCACTTCCAGACCCTCAGCGACCGCTTTGCGCAGTGGCCGGTCAGGATTGCCGAGCTGTCGCGCTTTCGCAGCGGCAAGGAGATCAACCAGGCGCTCAAGGGCCTGGCCGACGGCACGATCGACATCGTCGTGGGCACGCACAAGCTGCTGTCACCCGACATCAAGTTTGCGCGCCTGGGCCTGCTGGTGATCGACGAAGAACACCGCTTCGGCGTGCGCCACAAAGAGGCGATCAAGGCCATGCGGGCCGAGGTCGACGTGCTCACGCTCACCGCCACGCCCATCCCGCGCACGCTGGGCATGGCCCTTGAAGGCCTGCGCGATCTCAGCGTCATCGCCACCGCACCGCAGCGACGCCTGGCCATCAAGACCTTCGTGCGCAACGAGTCCACCGGCACGATCCGCGAAGCGGTGCTGCGCGAACTCAAGCGCGGCGGGCAGGTGTACTTCCTGCACAACGAGGTCGAAACGATCGAGAACCGCCGCAACAAGCTCGCCGAGCTGCTGCCCGAGGCGCGCATCGCCGTCGCCCACGGCCAGATGCCCGAGCGCGAGCTGGAACGCGTGATGCGCGACTTCGTGGCCCAGCGCTACAACGTGCTGCTGTGCTCGACCATCATCGAGACCGGCATCGACGTGCCCACCGCCAACACCATCGTGATCAGCCGGGCCGACAAGTTCGGCCTCGCCCAGCTGCACCAGTTGCGCGGCCGGGTCGGTCGCTCGCACCACCAGGCCTATGCCTACCTGCTGGTGCCCGACGTCGAAGGGCTCACCAAGCAGGCCGCGCAGCGTCTCGAAGCCATCCAGAGCATGGAGGAACTCGGCTCGGGCTTCTACCTGGCGATGCACGACCTGGAGATTCGCGGCGCCGGCGAGGTGCTGGGCGACAACCAGAGCGGCAACATGCAGGAGGTCGGCTTCCAGCTCTACAACGACATGCTCAGCCAGGCCGTGCGCGACCTCAAGGCCGGCCGCGAGCCCGACCTGCTGTCACCGCTGAACGTCACGACCGAAATCAACCTGCATGCCCCGGCCCTGCTGCCCGACGCCTATTGCGGCGACGTGCATGTGCGCCTGAACCTCTACAAGCGCCTGGCGACTGCCGAACGTGCCGACCAGATCGACGGCCTGCTCGAAGAAGTCACCGACCGCTTCGGCAAGCTGCCCCCTCAGGGCCAGACCTTGTTCGACGTGCATCGCCTGCGCGTGATGGCACGGCCCTACGGCGTGCTGAAGATCGACGCCGCACCGGCCGGGATGAGCATCACCTTCCGGCCCAACCCGCCGATCGACGCCATGCGCATCATCGAGCTCGTGCAGAAGAACCGCCACATCAAGCTCGCGGGCAACGACAAGCTGCGCATCGAGCGCACCCTGCCCGAGCCCAAGGACCGCGCCCAGTTGATCCGCGACGTGCTGCGCTCGCTGGGCACACCCCGCACGGCCGACACCGCTGCCGCCTGAGCCGCCCGCCCTGCCCCTTCAACCCCGACCCACCCGCTGCCCATGCCCACCGACTTTTCCCCCGGCCTCGTGATCCAGAATTTCGAGCCCCCGCTGACGCTCTCGTCGTTCAAGGCGATTGCCTTCGACATGGATTCGACGCTCATCAACATCGAGTGCATCGACGAGATCGCCGACGCAGTGGGCAAGAAGGCCGAGGTGGCCGCCATCACCGAAGCCGCGATGCGCGGCGAGATCACCGACTTCAAGGACAGCCTGCGCCGCCGCGTGGCCCTGCTCAAGGGTGTGCCCGAGGCGGCCCTGCACGAGGTGTACGAGCAGCGACTGCGCCTGAACCCGGGCGCCCAGACGCTGATGGCCGCCTGCCGCGATGCGGGCCTCGTCACGCTGCTCGTCTCGGGCGGCTTCACCTTCTTTGCCGACCGCGTGCGCGACCGCCTGGCGATGGACCACGCCCGCTCCAACGTGCTGGAGATCATCGACGGCCACCTGACGGGCCATGTGCTCGGCGACATCGTCGACGGTGAAGAAAAGAAGCGCCAACTGCTGGCCCTGTGCGAGCGCCTGGGCTGCGCACCATCGCAGGCCATCGCCGTCGGCGACGGCGCCAACGACCTGCTGATGATGGGCGCGGCCGGCCTGTCGGTGGCCTACCACGCCAAACCCAAGGTGCGCGCCCAGGCCATGGTCGCCATCAACGAAGGCGGGCTCGACCGGCTGCTTGAACTCATGCGCTGAGCACCTTGACCTTGCGCAAGGCCGACGCACGCACGCGCACGGAACGGCCCGCACGCAGGCTAGGATGAATGTCACCGGAACCCATGGACAAGGCCCCCCAGTGAGCACCGATGCCGTGACCGTGCGCCTGCAGCAGCGCACCGACTACCAGTTCGACGTGCACTTCGGCGCGTCCATCCCCGTCCTGCACGCCGACGAGCCACCGCCGCTCGGCCAGGGCAACGGCCCGTCACCCGTCCAGCTGCTGGCCGCCGCCGTCGGCAACTGCCTGGCCGACTCCCTGCTGTTTGCACTGCGCAAGTTCAAGCAACAGCCCCAGCCGATGTCGTGCGAGGTGCAGGCCGACGTCGGCCGCAA
>CBFGPV010000190.1:0-7604 GCA_965650765.1 uncultured Burkholderiales bacterium | reverse complement strand
GTAGTACGGCGGCTCAGCGTTCGACCGCTCAAGCGTCAGGCGAGCGGTCGATCAGTGGCAGGCGCGATGCACTGCCCGCCACCGGCAGCGCGCGGTACAACCGCGCACCGAGCGCCGCCAGCGGTGCCACGTCCGGTGCCGCCGCACCCAGCACCCAGGACCCGCGCACCTCGGCCGTGTCATCACGGGCCTGGCCCGGGGCCAGCCACGGCAGGGGCGCGGCATCTGCCAGACGCCGGGCCTGCCAGCACGACAGCTCAGGCCTGAGCGCGCGCAGCCGGGCCCGGGCCGCCTGCGCGGCCGCTTCGTCCTCACCGACCCACAGGGCCAGACCCGCATCGTTGGACGGCAGGCTGGCGAGCGCGTTGCCCTGCAGCACACACACCCAGCGCGAGACGGCGCACAGGGCAGGGCGCATGCGGGCACTGGCCGGGGTGGGCTGCTGCAGCAGCCGACGGTAGGGTGCACTGTCGAGCACCGCTGCATCGCGCAGGCCGTAGATCGTCAGGTAGCGCGGCCGCCCCGCGGGCCGCTCATCGGCATACCGGCGGCCCCAGAGAAAACCCGGCACCGTCAGTCGTTCGGGCACATGCTCGCCGGCATGCCATTCGTTGTAGGCGGCCTCCATCGCGGTGGCGACGTCGTTCCACAGCAGCAGCAGCGCCGTGGCCGGGGATGCGGCCGCCTCAGTCATGCGCGCCGGCCTGCGGACGGATCAGCACCTTGCTGGCCTGCCGCGCGTGTGCCAGCGCAAAGCCTTCGAGCGCCTGCGACAGCGGCAGCACATGGCTCACCATCGGCGCCATCGTGTCACGCAGCTCCTGCATCAGTGCCAGTGCCGCCGGCCAGTCCGACTCGGGCGGTCGGAACGATCCCCTGAGCTGGAGCTGGCGCCGCACCATCGCGGTCAGGTCGAGCGCCAGGGGGCGCGCGTGGATGCCGGTGACGACCACGATGCCGTTGCGCCTGAGCAGCGGCAGCGCTTCGTCGATCGTCTCCGGCACGCCGGTGGCCTCGAACACGACGTCCACCGACGCACCGCCGGTCAGCGCGGCCAGGCCCTGCGCCAGCGGCTGCCGGGCCACGTCGACCAGATCCTCGAACCCCATCTGCCGCAGTGCACCCAGGCGTGCGGTGTCGTCGCGCCCGGACACCACCACCTGCGCCGCACCGGCACGCCGTGCGAGCAACGCAATGCCCTGGCCGATCGTGCCCGGACCGAGCACCAGCACACGGCGCCCGCGCACCTCACCGGCCACCCGCAGCGCCTGCATCGAGATCGACAGGGGTTCAGCCAGTGCCGCCAGTTCGTCGCTCAGGCCGTCGGGCACGGGCACGCAGTTGCGTGCAGGCACCTTCACCCAGGGGGCAAAGGCGCCGTCGCGGGTCATGCCCAGGCCGGTGCGGCGCTCGCAGGCGTCGAAGTCGCCCGCGAGGCAGGCCGCGCAGGTGCCGCAGGTCACCGAGGGCCGCACCACCACACGCCGGCCGGCCAGCGGCCCGTTGCACGCCACACCGACGAACTCGTGTCCCAGCGTCACCGGGAGCGACGCACCCACGAAGGCATAGCTCGGGGTCCAGTCGTCGACATGCAGGTCACTGCCGCAGATGCCGGTTGCACGCACCTGCACCAGCACCTCGTCGGGCGTGTCGCAACGCGGCGGCGGCACCTCGACGAGTTCGAGGCCGGCGGCAGGGTGGGTCTTGCGCAAGGCGAGCATGACATCTCCTTCAGTCGATCGTGATGCCCACGCGCTGGATGATCGCGCCCCACTTGCGGCTTTCGCTGTCGATGAAGGCCTTGAACTCCGCGGCCGACCCGCCGCCGATCAGCAGGCCCTGGCGTGCAAAGGCCTCGCGCACGGCCGGGTCCTTCAGCACCGCGTTCACATCGGCATTGATGCGGTTCACCAGTTCGCCGGGCGTGCCGGCCGGGGCGAACAGGCCATTCCATGCCAGGGCCTCGAAGCCGGGATAGCCGGATTCGGCCACGGTCGGCAGGTTCTTCATCGATTCGAGGCGCTGCGCACTCGTCACGGCCAGCAGCTTGATCCGGTTGCCCTGGATCAGCGGCATCAGGGCCGGGGCCACCGTCAGCAGCGCCTGCGTCTCGCCCGAGGCCAGCGAGGTGGCCGCCGGCGGCGACCCGGCGTAGGGGATGTGCACCGCCTCGAAACCCGCGGTGGACTTGAGCAGCTCCATCGACAGGTGCGACGAACTGCCGTTGCCGACCGATCCGTAGCTCAGCTTGTCCCCCTGCTGACGGGCCCAGGCCACGAACTCGCCCAGCGTGTTGGCCGGGTTGCCGGCGTGCACCGCCAGCACATTGGGCTGGGAGGTGGTGAGCACCACGGGCACCAGGTCCTTGGCCGGGGCATAGGGCATCTTCTTGTACATGTAGGGACCGAAAGCCACCGGCCCGTTGAAGCCGATGCCCAGCGTCAGGCCGTTGGGGGCCGCCTTGGCCACCACATCCATGCCCAGCATGCCGCCGGCACCGGCCTTGTTCTCGACCACGATCGGCTGCTTCCAGCGGTCCTTCAGGCGCTCGCCCAGCGTGCGCACGATGATGTCCAGCGAGCTGCCGGCCGGCGCCGGCACGACCACACGCACCGGCTTGTCGGGCCAGTCCTGGGCCGATGCGGTGGCGGCCGCGAGGGCCAGCAAAAGGGTGGCGATGCGTTTCATGCTTGTCTCCTGCTTCGAGTGATGGGTGAGTGCATTCTTGGGGATCCATCGGCATACTGCAAAGATTGATTGCATATGCGACCCATATCTGAAAGGTTGATCTGATGGAGCTGCGACACCTGCGCTACTTTGTCGCCGTGGCCGAAACCGGCAGCCTGAGCCAGGCAGCCGAGAAGCTCTTCATTGCCCAGCCTCCGCTGTCGGTGCAGATCCGCCAGCTCGAAGAGGAGGTCGGTGCCGCGCTGTTCACCCGGCACCCCCGCGGCGTGCGCCTCACCGCGGCCGGTGCGGCGCTGCTGCCCGAGGCGCGCGAGCTGCTGGACCGTGCGGCCCGCCTGCAGGGGTTTGCGCATTCGGCGCCGCAGGTGCAGTCGCTCGCGCTGGGTTTCGTGCCCTCGGCCAGCACCACGGTGCTGCCCGATCTGGTGCGGGCGCTGCGCCAGTCGCATCCGCAGGTGCAGCTTCAGCTCAAGGAGATGATCACCAGCGAGCAGATCCAGGCCATCGTGAGCGGCCAGCTCGATGCGGGCCTGGCCCGCACGCCGGCCCGGCACCCCCGGCTCACCGTGGCATGCAGCCTGCCCGACCCCTTCTGCCTGGTGATGCCGGCCGAGGCGCCCGCCGGCCCGGCCGGTGCCGTGCACCTGCGCGATTTCGCCGATGCCGATTTCGTCGCCTTCACCCGCCACCGTGGCCCGGCCTACTTCGACCAGTCGATCTACCTGTGCAGCCAGGCCGGCTTCAGCCCGCGCATCCGCTACGAAGCCAGCACGGTGCATGGGGTGCTCGATCTGGTCGGCGCCGGGCTGGGTGTGGCGCTGGTGCCGGCATCGACCAGCCTGCTGGCGCCGGCCGGCGTGCGGGTGCGTGCCTTGCGCCAGCACACCGCACGCGAAACACTGGCCCTGATCCAGCGCAAGGACAACACGCCTCTGCAGGCAGAACTGCCGCTGCAGGTGGCCCGCATCTTCAAGTCGCTCCAGCGTCGCGTGGCGCAGCGGCTGGCGCAGTGAGCGGGTGCGGGGGCAGCGTCAGGTGCGTCGGGCGGCCGCCAGGCGGCGGTACAGCGTGTTGCGGCCGATGCCCAGCAGGCGCGCGGCCTGCGACAGATTGCCGTTGCACTCGCGCACGACCTCGTCGATGCAGCGCTGGGCCTGCGCGCGCAGGTCACTGCTCTTGTCGTGCACCGGCCTGGCTGCGGGCGGGCCGTCAAATGCCGCCGCGAGTTCGTCAGGCAGGTGGCAGCGCTCGATGAGCGTCTCGTGAGGGTCGAGCAGGGCACAGGCCGTGCGCAGCACGTTCGACAACTGCCGCAGGTTGCCGGGCCAGCGGTATGCCGCAAAGGCGGCCGCCACTTCGGGTGCCAGCGCCAGACGGCGCTGCGGTTCCAGCGTGTGCAGCAGGGCCGCCACCAGCGCCGGCTGGTCGCTGCGGTCGCGCAACGCGGGCAGGGTCAGGGCCAGGCCGTTGACGCGGTAGTACAGGTCCTGCCTGAACCGGCCGGCCTCCACCTCGCCGAGCAGGTTGCGGTGGCTGGCGCACACGAGCTGGAAGTCGACATCGATGGCCTTGCCGCCCCCCAGCGGCGTGACCTGCCGCTCCTGCAGCACCCGCAGCAGGCGTGCCTGCAGGGCCAGCGGCATGTCGCCGATCTCGTCGAGAAACAGCGTGCCACCGTGCGCCTCGCGGATGCGCCCCGGCGCCCCCTCGCGGCTCGCGCCGGTGAAGGCCCCGGCACGGTAGCCGAACAGCTCGGCTTCGATCAGCGTCTCGGGCAGTGCCGCGCAGTTGACCGCCACGAAGGCCTGCTCACGACGCGGCCCGCTGCGATGCACGGCGCGGGCAAACACCTCCTTGCCCACGCCCGATTCGCCTTGCAGCAACAGGGCGATCGGCTTGTCCAGCACCCGGCGGGCGCGGCCGATGGCCACCTGCAGAGCCGCGTCACCGGTGTCCAGCTCGCTCAGGGCATCGGCAGCCCGGGGCCGCGCCGCAGGCAGTGGTGCCGCGCCGCCCGGTGATGGCCGGGCCCCACCTGGCATGGCCACCGTGCGGCCAGGATCCAGGCGCACCCACAGCGTCTGACCATCAGGGCGGCGCAGCGGCTGGGGCGCGCGGCTGGCAGCCCCGGTGCGGCCCATGAGGGTCGCCAGCTCGATGCCCAGCACACGCTCCAGCGTGCACGCGCCGATGGCCGTGCGATGCAGCCCCAGCAACTCGAGTGCCGCGGTGGTGGCGGCGATGATCCAGCCGTCCTCGGACAGGGCGATGCGGCCCTCGGTCACCGTGCCCAGCCCTTCGACCTGGGCATGCAGCCGCAGGCTCAGCCCGCCGGCGTGCCGGGCTTCGAACAGCTGGTGCTCGATCATGCGGGCGCCCGAACGCACGAGGCCCAGCGTGTGGCGGTGATAACCGCGCCGGTCGCCCGAGATGTCCAGCACGCCCAGCAACTGGCCATCGGCATCGGCGATCGGTGCGGCCGCGCAGGTGAGAAAACCGTTGCGCTCGAGGTAGTGCTCCGCGCCGTGCACGACCACCGCACGGTCCTCGGCCAGCGCGGTGCCGATGGCATTGGTGCCGCGCCATTGCTCGCTCCAGATCGCACCGGGGCGCAGCGCCACACGGGCGGCACGGTCGGCAAAGGCCAGGTCGCCCAGCGAATGCAGCAGCATGCCCTGAGGATCGGCCAGCACGACGATGCTGTCGCTGTCGCGGATCTGTTCGTTCAGAAACGCCATGACCGGCCGTGCATGCGAGACCAGCGTGCGCCGGTGGTCCAGCGCGCGGGCCAGCGCCGCGGCCGAGGCATGTGGCGCCCCCGGCGTGCGTGCGTCGGGCAACAGGCCGTGGGCCTGGCTGCGCTGCCAGCGCTCGGCCAGCAGCGGCGGCAGCAGCGCGCCCGGCACGGCACCCTGTTCCAGCCACAGGCGGCGGGCAGCGCGCACGCGTTCGGCCGGCACAGGTGGGGCCGGGGCAAAACCGGCAGGGGCCGGGCCGGCGGCCGGGGGGTGCACAAGGGCTGTCATCGGGTCGTCTCCTCGGGGGCCGTGGCCGGCTCTGCAGCCTGCAGGGGCAGGCATCCCGCTGCCCACACTATCGGGGGCAAGGGCCTTGTCCAGCCATTGCGCACAAACCCGCGCCTGAGTGTTCCGTTCTGACACACCGTTCCGGCACAGCGTACCGGCCTGGCGCGCATCGGCACAGTGTCACCGCTGCCTGGATGCCGCGGTTTGCGCAGGATCAGCCCGTTCCTGCGGGAAGGCCGGCCTGGCACGTCCTGTGCAATCGCCCCCCTCGGAAGGTGTGAACGATCCGGACTGCCCGGCCGGTACACACCCTCGCGGCCCAGCGCACCGTCCGGCCTGCGCGGCCATTCACCCGAGGAGACACACGATGCAATACGCTGCCCCCGGCGCCGCCGGCGCCCCCCTGAGCTTCAAGGCCCGCTACGACAACTTCATCAATGGCGAGTTCGTCCCGCCGGTCGAAGGACGTTACTTCGACGTCGTCACGCCCATCAGCGGCAAGGTCTACACGCAGGCCGCCCGCTCGGGCGAGGTCGACATCGAGCGTGCGCTCGACGCCGCACACGCCGCCAGTGCCCGCTGGGCCGCCACGGCGCCGGCCGAGCGGGCCAATGTGCTGCTCAGGATCGCCGACCGCATGGAACAGCACCTGGAAAAGCTGGCGTATGCCGAAACCGTCGACAACGGCAAGCCGATCCGCGAGACGCTGAACGCCGACATCCCGCTGGCAATCGACCACTTCCGGTACTTCGCAGGCTGCGTGCGTGCGCAGGAAGGCGCGCTGTCCGAGATCGACCCGCACACCATCGCCTACCACTTTCATGAACCGCTCGGTGTGGTCGGCCAGATCATCCCGTGGAACTTCCCGATCCTGATGGCCGCCTGGAAGATCGCGCCCGCCCTGGGCGCGGGCAACTGCGTGGTGCTCAAGCCTGCGGAGTCGACGCCGGTCAGCCTCATGGTGCTGGTGGAGCTGATTGCCGACCTGCTGCCTGCCGGGGTGCTCAACATCGTCAACGGCCTGGGCCGCGAGGCCGGCATGCCGCTGGCCACCAGCAAGCGCATTGCCAAGATCGCGTTCACCGGCTCGACCGCCACCGGCAAGATCATTGCCCAGGCGGCGGCGGCCAACCTCATTCCGGCCACGCTGGAGCTGGGCGGCAAGAGCCCCAACGTGTTCTTCGACGACGTGATGGCCGAGGACGACGCCTTTCTCGACAAGGCCATCGAGGGCCTCGTGCTGTTTGCCTTCAACCAGGGTGAGGTCTGCACCTGCCCGAGCCGGGCACTGATCCAGGAATCGATCTACGAGCGCTTCATCGACCGCGCGCTCAAGCGGGTGGCGGCCATCCGGCAGGGCAATCCGTTGGACACCGACACCATGATGGGCGCCCAGGCCTCGTCGATGCAGATGGACAAGATCATGACCTACCTCGACCTGGGCAAGCAGGAGGGCGCCAAGGTGCTGTGCGGCGGCGAGCGCGCCCAGTTGGGAGGCGACCTGGCCGGCGGCTACTACATCCAGCCCACGCTGTTCCAGGGCCACAACCAGATGCGCATCTTCCGCGAGGAGATCTTCGGGCCGGTACTGGCCGTCACGACCTTCAAGGACGAAGCCGAGGCGCTGCAGATCGCCAACGACACGCCCTACGGCCTGGGTGCCGGCGTCTGGACCCGCGACGGCAGCCGGGCCTACCGCATGGGCCGTGCGATCCAGGCCGGTCGGGTGTGGACCAACTGCTACCACGCCTATCCGGCCCACGCCGCCTTTGGCGGCTACAAGGAGTCCGGCATCGGGCGCGAGACCCACAAGGCCATGCTCGACCACTACCAGCAGACGAAAAACCTGCTGGTGAGCTACTCGCCCAACGCGCTCGGATTTTTCTGACA
>CBFGPV010000189.1:0-7619 GCA_965650765.1 uncultured Burkholderiales bacterium | reverse complement strand
TTTTTGGCCCTGCGGGCCAAACGGTGCTCAAACAGTCCTCGCCAGCCCCGCGCTGGGCGCGGGGCAACCTTGCAGCCGCTGCGCTCCTCGGCGCCACAGACGGGGACATACCGCTCGGCTCGCTGCGCATCGCCTCGGGGATCGGGTGTTGAGGTGACTTGGGGCGTTGTGCCCTCTCCCCAGCCCTCTCCCGCAGGCGGGAGAGGGAGCGAAGCTCCCAGTGAACATGTGCGGCGTCGCCGATGTGCGATGCCGGAGCTGTGCGATGCCGGAGCTGCCCCCTCTCCCGCAAGCGGGAGAGGGGGCTGAACCCCGGGTCCATGTGCCTGCGCTTGGCCTGGCTCCGTCAGGGCGAACAGTTCGTCGACGGCATCGCCCCCTTGAAGCGGGCATCGAACCAGCCGGGCACCAGTTCGTCGGCCACGGGCACGATGGACTCGTGATCGAGGCTGGCGAACTCGCGGTAGTCGACCGGTGCACCCGCGGCGCACAGGTCGTTGCGCAGGCGGGCGGTCAGGCGCACCGGGGTGGTGTCGTCACGGGCGCCCTGCAGGATCAGCATCGGCACCTCCTTCACGGCGCGGAAGCTGTCGACCTGCGTCATCGCCGCATGCCAGGGGCTGCCGGGCGACAGTGCATCGGGGCGGTACGGCGCGGCCACGGTTGCGGCGCTGCCGAACACGTCGAAGCAGCCGTCGGTCATCGCCGGGAACTGCTCGAGCCCTTCCACCGTCAGGAAGTCACCGTACTTCAGCGTCGGGAACAGGCTGCGGATGCCGGGCAGCGTCGAGATCACGTAGCCGGCCAGCGCCGTTTCGGTCATGGAATTCAGCGTGAGGTCGAGGATGCGGCCGGCCGGGGCGATCAGCGCGCCGCCGACGGGCTGGAACTCGCGTGCATAGCTGCCCGCGATCGAGCTGGCCCACAGCGTGGTCTGTCCGCCCTGGGACCAGCCGTACATCGCAAAACGGGTCGATGCGTTGGCCTCGGGGAAGTTGCGGGCCACCCGCAGCATGTCCAGTGATGCACGCGCGTTGGGTTCACCGGCCATGTAGTAGGTCGGCCCCGACAGGCCCAACCCGGGGTAGTCGCTCATCACCACCACCCGGCCCTGGGCCAGCAGTGCCGGCAGGCCCGGTACGCGGGGTGTGCCGTCGCCGTACAGCAGGTTGCGCCGTGAGGGGGCGCAGGCGTCGCCGTTGCCGGCGGTCTCGTGGTTCCACAGGACCACGTCGCGCGGTGCGGTGGACGGGGCCGTGGGCAGGTAGATCTCGCCGCTCACATAGCGCAGCTGGCCGGGGGTCACCTCCGAGACGTAGATCACATTCCACCCGCGGGCACCTGCCGGTGCATCGCTGCGTTCCTGGGCCCAGTGGATGTCGCCCGGGCGTGCATCGGCGGGCACCGTGCGCGGGACGTCCCAGAAGTTCGCGCCAGGCGGGCCTGCACGCAGTTCAGGGGTGGTGGACGCTTCGGCACCGCCGCAGCCGCTGAGGGTGGCGCTCATGCCGGCCACCGTGGCCGCCAGGGCGCCGGCCAGCAGCCAGGCCCGCGGACTGCGGGGCTCGTTCGTTCGTGTCTTCATGGGTCGTGTCTCCTGTCGCCGCACCGCGGGTGCGATGCGCGAAGGCACGATAGGGCGCCCATGCGCTGCGAGCCCTCCGCAACTGCGGAGGGGGCAGGGAATTCACCGATCCGCGTCGTGCAGGGCGGCCAGCAGCTCGATCTTGTTGCTCACGCCCAGCTGCGCGTAGGCATCGCGCAGGTAGGTGCGCACCGTGGCGGGCGATCGGCCGAGTCGATGGGCGATCTCGGTGTAGGACTGCCCCTGCGCATACAGCATGGCCACATTCCATTGCGACGGGGTCAGGCCCAGACGCCGCGTGGCCGTGCGGGTGCAGGCCACCGCGAGCAGCGTGCCCACGCGCTGCACCGTCAGTGAGGGCGGCACGCGTGCCGGACCGCTCGGATCGGTCAGCACGGCCGTCAGCTCCTGGGGCAGCACCCAGCCGTTCCAGTGGGCGAAGGCACGCTTCAGCTCGGCCGTGGCTCGGCGGCCCAGGTAGAGCAGGCGGCCTTGCGGGTCGGCCACGGCGAAGTCCTCCCAGGAGGGCAGCGCCAGGCGGGCATGGATGGCCGACAGCCTGCGGCGCCAGCCCTGCAGCAGGTGGGCCATGAACTCGGCAAAGAGCGCTTCATCGGCGTCGGTGAACGGCGTGTCGGGGTCGGCGCGGTACAGCGACACGAAAAACAGCAGACCGCTGCCGGGCAGTTCGACCGTGATGGCCATCGCGTGGCGCAGGCCATAACGATCGCTGAAGCGCTGCACGTCACCGGGAGGGTCTTCTTCGCTGGAGCGCACCACCTGCCCGAGCTGCTGCATCGATTGCTGCCCGAAGTCGTCCTGGCTGGCCAGCTGGTTCCATTCCTCGCCAAAGCTCGCGCTCAGGCCGATATGCCCCTGCAGCCAGTTGCGCGCCTCGGCGCGGCCGGCGGCGACCTGCCCCCACCATGCGCGCTCGAAGCGCACCAGCGGCTGCAAGGTGCGCATGGCCTCCTCGATGATGCGCTCCACGCTGGCGCCATGGGTGACGTCACCCAGCGCGAGCAGGCACGAACTGAAGGCCCGGAGCACCTGTGAATCCGGGGTGGGACGGGCAGCGGTCATGCCCGTGATGATCGCACCGCGCGCGGCGGATCAGTGCGACCAGCGGGCCACCAGGGCGGCAATGTCGGCCGGGGTGGTGCGGCAGCAGCCGCCGATCAGCCGGGCGCCGGCCTGGGCCCAGTCCATGGCCTGCTCGTCAAAGGGCCGGTGCGCACAGGCTGGGCCGGGCCGCCAGGCGCGGGCCTGGGCGTCCCACACCTCACCCGCATTCGGATAGGCCAGCAACGGCTTGCTTGTGCGGGTGCGGGCCTGCACCAGCAGCGAGGCCACATGTTGCGGTGCCGTGCAGTTGATGCCCACGGCCACGACCGACTCGTAGGCTTCGATCGCCGCCACGCAGTCGGCCAGGCGTTCGCCCTGGCTGTTGTGTTCACCGTCGCGGCAGCTGAAGCTGATCCAGCCGCGGCAGCCCGGGGTCTCGTCCATCAGCCGGGCCAGTGCCAGCGCCTCGGCCAGGCAGGGCAGCGTTTCGCAGGCCAGCAGGTCGGCCCCGGCGGCGGCCAGCACCTCCAGGCGTGGGCGATGGAAGTCCATCAGCGCGTGCACGTCCAGGCCATAGTTGCCGCGGTACTCGGAGCCGTCGGCCAGCATCGCGCCGAAGGGGCCGATGGATGCGGCCACCAGCGGCCGTGGACGAGCCTCGCCCGGCGGTCGTTCGGCCAGGGCCTGCGTGCGTGCGTCCACCGCGAGCTGGACGGAACGCCGCATCAGGTCGGCGGCATCCTCCGCGCCGATGCCGCGGCGGGCAAACCCCTCGAAGCTGGCCTGGTAGCTGGCGGTGGTGGCCACGTCGGCGCCGGCGCGGAAGTAGTCGAGGTGCACCGCACGGATCAGCTCGGGCTGCTCGATCAGCAGACGGGCCGACCACAACGCGTCGCGCAGGTCGGCGCCGCGGCGCTCCAGCTCGGTGGCCAGGGCGCCATCGAGCACCAGGCGCGGGCGCCGCGCCAGCCAGGCTGCGATGGGGTCGGTGCGATCAGCGGGTGGTGTCATCGCGGGGTGGCGCCAAACCAGCGCGCATGGATGCGATCGTAGCTGCCGTCCGCGCGGATCGCTGCCAGGCCGTCGTCGAGTTGCTTCAGCAGCTCGGCCTGCCCTTTGCGCACGACAAAGCCGTACTGCTCCGCCGGAAAGGCCGGGTCGCTGATGGCCTTGAAACGTCCGCCGCTGTTGTTGGCCACGTAGTGCGCGATCACGCCGTTGTCGGCCACCACGGCGTCCAGGCCGCCGCTTTCCAGCTCTTTCAGGGCCAGCGGGGTCGACTCGAAGCGGCGCAGCTTCGGGTGGGTCTTGCCCATCAGCTTCGAGACGGCTTCGTCGCCGGTGGTGCCGGTCTGCACGCCCACGTGCAGCGTCTTGATGTCTTCGAAGCGGCTGACCTTCGAATCGCTGGCCACGGCGATGAGCTGGGCCGCGTCGAAGTAGGGCTGCGAGAAGTCCATCGACTGGCGGCGCTCGTCGGTGATCGTGATGGCCGACACCAGGATGTCGCGGTCACCCTGGGCCAGCGTGTTGAACATGCCCTCCCAGGGCGTGTTGACGAATCGCAGCTTGAGGCCGGCCTTTTCGGCGACCGCGCTCAGGATGTCGATGTCGAAACCGACGATGCGTCCTTCGGCATCCTGGAATTCGAACGGGGCGTAGACGGCGTCGGTGCCGACCACCAGCTCGCGCGCGGCCGGCGCCGGTGTGTCGGGCGCCGCGGCGGCCGGTGTGGCAGGGCTGTCGGTGCGGCTGCAGGCGCCCAGCAGGGCGAGCAGGGCGGCGCCTGCGGCAAGGCGCAGCGCAAGTCGACGGGAGGTGGGCAGCACGTTGGGCATGGTTGCAGGTGGGGTGAGGGTGGAAGGAAAGGTCAAGGCGCTCAATCGGTGTTGCGCAGGGCCTGGTCGAGGTCGGCGATGAGGTCGGCCGGGTCTTCGAGGCCGACGCTGAGCCGGAAGATGCCGTCGCCGGCATGCCGCCGGTAGTCGGCCAGCGCCTCGCCCTGCAGCTCGTAGGTGCTGCGCATCATGTCCTCGGTGCCCAGCCACACCACCAGGCTGCGCTGGTGGCCGAGCGAAAACGCGTAGTGCACGATGCGCAGGCGGCGGGCCAGCCGCTCGGCCACGACCTGAGGGTCGCCCTGCACCTGGAAGGTCAGCACCGCACCGAAGCCCGGCATCTGCTGCCGTGCCAGCGTGTGCTGAGGGTGGCTTGCCAGCCCTGGCCACGACACCTGCCGCACCGCAGGGTGGGTGCTCAGGAAGTTCGCCAGCACGCCTGCGGTATTGCACGCGGTGCGCATGCGGGCGGACAAGGTGTCGATGCCGCGCAGGATCAGCCATGCGTTGTGGGCCGACAGGCTGGCACCCAGGTAGACACCGGCGCGCGCGCGCAGCCTGGCAATCAGTTCGCGCCGGCCGATCACCGCGCCACCCAGCGCATCGCCATGGCCGTTGATGAACTTGGTGAGCGAATGCACCACCAGGTCCGCGCCCAGCGCCAGCGGCTGGGTGAGCATCGGCGTGGCCAGTGTCGAGTCGACCGACAGCCAGGCGCCGTGCGCTCGCGTGATCTCGGACACGGCGCGCAGATCGGTCAGGCGCAGCAGCGGGTTGCAGGGGGTTTCGGCATGCACGAGCCGGGTCGCCGGGCGCAGCGCAGCCTGCAGCTCGGCCGGGCGGGACAGATTGACCGGCGTGACTTCCACGCCGAAGTCGGGCAGCAGCCGGCGCATCAGTTCGTTGGCGCCGGCGTAGCAGACGTCGCTCACGATCACGTGGTCGCCCGCGCGCAGCAGACCGAAGCAGATGGCCGCGATGGCGGCCACACCTGTGGCGGTGGCCAGGGCGTCGTCAGCGCCTTCCAGCGCGGCCAGGCGCAGTTCGAGCTGGCGCACCGTGGGGTTGCCCCAGCGGGCGTACAGATAGGGCAGCCGGGCCATGTCGTCGATGCCACTGGCCGAAAACGCGGCCTCGCCGGGGGTGAACACATGGTTGACCGAGGCAGCGATGCCCGGGGCGATCGCACCGGTTGCCGGGTCGATCTGCAGGCCGGCATGCAGGGCTCGTGTGGCGGCGGCCCAGTGGGTGTCGGGAGCGGCTGAAGACGTTGACATGCGCCCGAGTATGGGCAGCCGCCGTGCCGCCGGGCCGCAATCGGGCCGGGTGCAACGCGGCGGCGCCGCACGCTAACGCGCCGGACGCGGCTGAGCCGCGTCGCGGCCCTAAACTGCAGCGTCATGAATGCCCCAGCCCCCGTTGCGATCGACGATTTCGACCGGCACATCCTGTCGCGCGTGCAGCGCGATGCCCACTGCAAGGCCGAGGCGATTGCCAGCGAGATCGGTCTGTCGGCCTCGGCCGTGCAGCGCCGGCTCAAGCGGCTGCGCGAGCGGGGCGTGATCCGCGCCGAGGTGGCTGTGCTCGACCCGGCGGCCGTGGGCGGCCTGCTGACCCTGCTGTGCGGCATGGCCATCGAGCGCGAGAACTATGCGGCGCTGGCCGACCTGCGCCGCCGGCTGGCCGAGGAACCGATGGTGCAGCAGGCCTGGTATGTGACCGGCGAGGTGGACCTGGTCGCCGTGGTGCTGGCACCGTCGATGCCGGCCTATGACGCCTTGTGCGCGCGCCTGATGGCGGCCGTGCCGCAGATCGGGCGCATGACGACCCAGGTGGTGATCGACAGCATCAAGAGCGGCCTGCAGGTGCCGCTGGCGCCCGCCGGTCGGCCTGCGGACTGAAAGGGTCCCGCTGGCCCTGAAGTGACCGGCGGCGGTGCTTCTTTTTCCGCGATTGCGCCGCGGCAGCGGCGACGATGATCCGGTGATGACCGCCCGAGTCATCCACATCCATGCGGCCGCACCGGCCAAACCGCCCGAGGGCGCCGCCTGCAATGGCTGCGGCATCTGCTGCGCCAGCGAGCCCTGCCCGCTGGGCATGCTGGTGAGCCACCGGCGCAGCGGCACCTGCACCGCGCTGGTGTGGGTCGACACGTCAGGCTTGTACCGATGCGGCCTGCTGCACGCGCCGCGACGGCACCTGCCACGCGGCCTGCGCTGGTCGGCGCCGCTGGTGCGCCGCCTGGCCACTCGCTGGATCTCGGCAGGCACCGGGTGCGATGCGGCGCTGAGCGCCGACCCGGCTTGACGGCACAGCCCGTGGCGCGTCGCCACCCCTGGGTGCGCTCACCGATACAGCACCGCCCCGGCAGCCCGCACCTGTGCCGCCCGCTGCGCGCCCAGCGCCTGCACGACGGGATCCCAGTGGCGGGCATAGGCGGGCGCCTCGCCCCTGGCAAAACTGGTGTGCGGCCAGTCCGAGCCCCAGACCATGCGGTCGCCGAACACAGAGGCCAGACGCTGCACCACCGGTACGAGCCGGGTGTAGGGGGCGGTGTCGCCCAGGCGGTACCAGCCCGACAGCTTGACCCAGGCGCCCGCGGCGGCGAGATCGCTCAGGGCCGCCCAGGCGTTGGGGTCGTGCGCGATGTCGAGGTGCAGTCCGGCCAGGTGGTCGAGCACGGCCACCGGTGAGTTCTGCCGCTGGTGCAGCCGGGCGATCGTCGGCAGGTCGGCGGCCTGGGCGTACCACTGCAGATGCCAGCCCAGCGCGTGCAGGCGCGGTGCGAGGGCCGTGTGGCGGGCGGTGGCGTCGGCCGCCTCACCGACCGGCGACACGCGGTTGAGCCGGGCACCGCGTGCGCCTGCCCGGTGCATGGCTTCAAGCATGGTGTCGGGGGTGGTGTCGGCCAGCACGACCACTGCGCGATGGCGCGCCGGCTCGACCTTCAGCGCGTCGAGCAGCACGCGGTTGTCGGTGCCGTAGACGCTGGGCTGCACGAGCACCAGGTGGCCGACGCCCTCCTTCGCTGCCACGGCCTCGATCTCGGGCAGTCGGCGATCGACGGGGCGGTAGTGGCCTTCGCGCACCGGTGCCGCGCCGTCGAAGACGTGCACATGGCAATCCCAACC
>CBFGPV010000188.1:0-7782 GCA_965650765.1 uncultured Burkholderiales bacterium | reverse complement strand
TCGGCCAGCCGGAAGGCCGCGTCGTAGAGCGCCTGGGCGCGCGGCAGCAGCCAGGGCAGCGGGCGATGGCGTTCCAGCATCACCAGCAGCTTGGCCCATTCGGTCAGGTGGCCGGGCTGGTAGCCCCAGGGGCGGAAGATGTTGCTGCGGTCGTGGCGGTTGTACTCCCAGTCGACCGTCCAGTCCTCGTGGTAGTGCTCCCAGATCAAGCCGTCAGTGGTGGCTGTCAGGCGCTGCACCACCGATTCGGCCAGCACGGCGGCGCGGTCGAGAAAGCGGGGGTCCTGCGTGGCCTCGAACGCGGCGAGGCAGGCCTCGGTCGCATGCATGTTGGCGTTTTGCCCGCGGTAGGGCCGCACATGCCAGTGGCTGTCGGCTTCGTCGGCGTACAGCTGAGATGCCGGCTCCCAGAATCGCTGCTCCATCAGTGCGTAGGCCGATTCCAGGCCCTCGCGCGCATCGCTCAGGCCCGCGGCCAGCGCCTGGGCGTGGGCCAGCAGCACGAAGGCCAGTCCGTACGCATGATGGGTGCCGTCGAGCACCCGGGCCTGGCCGTCGCGCCAGTCGAGCAGCCAGGCATAGCCACCGTCGGCACCGCGATGCGCCCGGTGCAGGAAGTCCAGCGCGTGGCGGGTGTAGTCGAGGTATTGCGGCTCGTTGAAGTGGCGTGCGGCCATCGCCCACAGGAACACATAGCGTGTGCTGCTGACCAGGTGGCGGGTGTGCGGGTCGTAGACCCGGCCGTTGTCCTTCAGGAAATGGAAAAAGCCGCCGGCGGGATCGAAGGCGCGGGGGCGGTAGAAGTCCAGCGTGTGGCGCACATGGTCCAGCAGGGCGGTCGGCTGGCGCAGGTCGGGCATCGGGGGTGGGGGCGAGGGCATGTGGGGCGGCGTGCGGGCGGTCATCCGGGGATTGTCCAGCGCGCGCACAAATATGCCAAGCCGGCGCCTGGCTGAATGCCGGCTGAGCAGCGGCTGCCGGGCCGGGTTCGCCTGTCCCGCCTCGATGGGACAGCCCCGCTGCGGGCCCCTGCCGGTCGCCCGCGCAGGGTTGCCAACCCCTACACTGCGGGGCATGTGGCAACTATCCGTGGCTGTGGTCGAAGACGACAGCAAATTCAGGCAGGCCTTTGTGCATGCCATCGAGTCCGCTCCCGATCTGCGCCTGGCGGGCGCGGCCAGTGACGGGCAATCCGGCCTGGCGCTGCTCAAGGCCGCGCGGCCCGACGTCCTGCTGGTCGACCTGGGGCTGCCCGACATCAGCGGCATCGAACTGATCCGCTATTGCGCGGCGCACCTGCCCGAGTGCGACGTGATGGTCGTGACGGTGTTCGGCGACGAGCAGCACGTCATCACCTCGCTGGAGGCCGGGGCGACCGGCTACCTGCTGAAGGACACCCTGCCGGAAGACTTTGTCGAGCAGATCCGTGCGCTGCATGCGGGTGGCAGCCCGATCAGCCCGGTCATCGCGCGCCAGTTGCTCGCCCGGCTGTCCCCGGCTGCGGCCACGGCCGCCGTGCCGGCCGGGGTGACACCCTCGCCCGATGCGCCGGTGCTGTCCGAGCGCGAGCTGGCCGTGCTCACGATGGCGACCAAGGGCTTCACCTATGAAGAGATCGCGCAGATGATGCACGTCTCGAAACACACGGTGATGACCTACGTGAAGCGCAGCTACCGCAAGCTCCAGGTGAATTCGAAGTCCGAAGCCGTCTATGAAGCGCGCAAGCTGGGCTTGCTGCACGACTGAGCGCGATCTTCGCCGCTGCATCACGGCCGTCACGCTGACGGCCGTGATGCTGTTGGCGCCGCTGTTGGCGCTGCTGTGGGCCGGTGCAGCCGGGGCCCAGGCAGGCAGCTCGGCGCCGCCGCTGCAGCATTTCACGACGGCCCAGTACCAGGTGGTGCCACTGGGCACCCGCCTGCCCGAGGCCGGCACGCTGCGGCCCGACCTGGCCGAGCCGGGCTGGCGGCGGATCAGCCTGCCCGATGCCCAGCCCCGGGTGGCGTATCGCGGCGAACCCGAAAACCGCCGCTGGATCATGCAGTGGTACCACGTGCGTTACACGCTGCCTGCCCGGGGCGACTCCCCGCCGCTGGCGGTGTATGTCGCGCGGGTCAACGGCGGGCCGGCCGAGGTGCACGTCAATGGCCGCGTGCTGATGGCCAACCGCGAGGACTGGACGACCCAGTGGAACCGCCCGATCTACGTGCCGATCCCGCCGGACGTGATCTTCACGTCGCCAGGCACTGACGTCGAGGTCGAGCTGGTGGTGGGCCTGCCCTGGCGCGAGGGGCAGTCGCAGTCGATGTCGTCGATCTGGGTGGGCGCCACGAGCGACGTGCGCCCGATGTACGACCGTCGCTATCTGTTGCAGGTGACGGCGCCGCAGGTCACCAGCCTGACCATCCTGGTGCTGGGCATCTTTTCGTTCGGCTTCTGGTGGCGCCGCCGGCAGCGGCGCGAGCTGGCCTACCTGCTGTTTGCGCTGACTTCGGCCGTGTGGTGGTTGCGCAACCTGCACTATCACGTCGTCTTCCCCGACCCGGGGCCGGCCAACGACTGGTTCTGGTGGCTCACCCACGCCTCGCTGTCCTGGGTGATGGTGCTCAACTACATCTTTGCCTTCCGCTTCCACCATCGGCGATATCGGGGTGTCGAGTCGGTGATGGTGGCCTTCACCGTGGCGATCTCGCTCGCCACGATGCCGATCCTGCCCTGGGAGGGGCTGGTCGTGCAGCACCTGCTCAATGCGGCGGTATCGCTGTTTGCCACCGGTTTCATCACCTGGGTGGCCTTCCGCGACGGATCGCGCGAGCTGCGCGTGCTGGCCGTGGCGTTGTGGATCTCGATCGCACTGGGCATCCATGACCTGCTGCTGGTGAGCCTGCGCATCACGCCCGAATCGATCTACCTGATGCCCTATGCCACGCTGCTGGTGTTCGGCGCCTTCCTGTATGCGGTGCTGCGCCGGTATGCCGGTGCGATCGACGAGGTCGAGCGCATCAACGCTTCGCTGGAGCTGCGGCTGGCCGATCGCACGGCCGAGCTGGAGCGCAACCATGAGCGCCTGCGGCAGGTCGAGCGCGAACAGGCCATGCTGCTGGAGCGCCAGCGGCTGATGCGTGACATGCATGACGGCATGGGGTCGGCGCTGATGTCCTCGCTGGTGCTGGTCGAGCAGGGGCGGCTGGACATTCCGGCCGTGGCCGCCGTGCTGCGCGAGTGCGTGGACGACCTGCGCCTGGTGATCGATTCGCTCGAACCGATCGGCCACGACCTGGTCACGCTGCTGGCCACGCTGCGCTATCGCCTGGGCCGGCGCCTGGAATCGGCCGGCCTCGTGCTGGAGTGGCATGTCGACGACCTGCCGCAGCTGCCCTGGCTCGACCCGACCGCCGCCCTGCAGGTGCTGCGCATCGTGCAGGAAGCCCTGACCAACGTGCTCAAGCATTCGCGTGCCCACACGGTGCGCATCGAGATGCGCAAGGAGGACGACCGGGTCGAGGTGAACATCATCGACGACGGCGAGGGCTTCGACGTGCCGGCGATGCTGGAGCGGGGCGAAGGCGGGCGCGGATTGCGCAACCTGCGCAAGCGGGCCCAGGGTCTGGGCGGCGACGTGAGCTTCGTGTCGCAGCCGGGCCGCACCCGCGTGACGCTGCTGCTGCCGTTGCACCGCCCCTGAGCATCACGCCGTGGGGAGCGGGCGCCCGTCGACAAAGGCCTTCAGCTCACCCGGTGCGAAGGCCGTCCAGGGCTCTTCTTGCGTGAGCGGCTCGGTCACGATCACGGCAACCCGGTCGTCCGGTGTGGTGACTTCGGCGAAGTTCACGCTCAGGTCTTCGTCGTGCAGCCGGGCGACCGAAAACGGATGCTGGCGCACCAGGTAGTGCAGCCGGGTGGAGCAGTGCGCCCACAGCGCCGTGCCGTGGCTCAGCACGAAGTTGAAGGTCCCGTGCGCCGCCACCTGCGGCACCAGCTCGGCCAGGGTGGCCGTGAGCTGTTCCGGGGTCGGCACCGAGGCATGGTTCTTGGCCAGCTCCTGCATCAGCCAGCAGAACGCCAGTTCGCTGTCGGTGTGGCCCACCGGGCGGAAGGCGGCATGCAGCCGGGGCGAAAAGCCCTTCAGGTCGCCATTGTGGGCAAACACCCAGTAGCGGCCCCAAAGTTCACGCACGAAGGGGTGGCAGTTCTCCAGCGCCACCTGGCCCTGCGTGGCCTTGCGGATGTGGGCCACGACATTCGTGCTGCGGATCGGATAGCGGCGGATCAGGTCGGCCACCGGCGAGTGCACGGCGGCCTGGTGATCGACGAACAGGCGCACCCCGCGGCCCTCGAAAAACGCGATGCCGAACCCGTCGGCGTGTTCCTGGGCGCGTGTGGCAAAACCGGTGAAGCTGAAGACGATGTCCGTCGGGGTGTTGCAGTTCATGCCGAGCAGCTGGCACATGGTGGCGTCCGGGAGATGCGAGGGTGCGACGAGTGTCGATGGTACGACGCCGCCGCCGCGCCGCAGCGTGCATTGGTCGCGAAGTTCGGGCCGCGCGGCGCGGCCGCTCCAGCTAAGATCACAGACAGTCCGCCTTGCCCTTGCATCATGCCCGTCGATCCCATCCTGCGCTCCCTGAACATCGACCTGCCCGCCCAGCCGGACGTGCTGCTGCAGTTGTCGCTCATGATGGCCGACGAGGACGTCAACTTCCGCGCCATGGGCAGCCTGATCGAAGGCGACATGGCCCTGGCCGCGGCCGTGCTCAAGGCGCTGAACTCGCCTTTCTACGGCCTGCGCCAGCCGGTGCGCACGGTGCAGCAGGCCATCACCTACCTGGGCACCAACGAGGTCGCGGCCATCACCTACGGCATGGGCCTGCGCTCGGCCTTTCCGCCCTCGCCGCAGCTCGACGCGATGTGGTACCGCGCCAACCGCCGCGGCGCGATGATGAGCGTGATGGCGCGCTCGCTCGGGCTGGATTCGTTCATCGCCCACTCCGCAGGCCTGTTCGAGGAATGCGGCAAGGCGGTGATGTACAAGCACGCGCCCGACCGCTACGAGGCCATGCTCAAGGCCGCGCCGAGCGACGACATCCTGGTGCTGCAGGAAATGCAGGCCTTCGGCGTCAGCCACGACGCCCTGGGGGCGGCGCTGTGCGAAACCTGGACGCTGGCGCCGGCGGCCATCACCTGCGTGCGTTACCACGTGGTCGTGCAGACCGGCGGCGCCTGGCCGGACAAGGAGGCGGCCCGGCCGTTCTGTGCGCTGTCGGCTGTCTGCCACTACCTGTTCCGTGCCCCCGAACAGCTCGAGCATGCGGTGGCGGCCGCCGCCACGCTCGCGCCGCTGGACGGCACCAGCCTGCTCAATGCCGCGCGCAAGGCGCAGGCCATCATGGAAGCCGAATGACCCGGGCCTGAGGGGCGACCCGGGCGCGCGGCCGTTTCAACCGAGCATCGACTCCGCCGGCACGAAAGCCATGCCGTGCGCCTGCGCCACCGGCTCGCAGGTGATCTGGCCGGCGCAGACGTTCAGCCCGGCACGCAGGTGCACGTCGTCCTGCAGCGCGCGCCGCCAGCCCTTGTCGGCCAGCGCCAGCACGAAGGGCAGGGTCACGTTGTTCAGCGCGAAGGTCGAGGTGCGCGCCACCGCGCCGGGCATGTTGGCCACGCAGTAGTGCACGATGCCGTCGACCACGAAGGTCGGGGCGGAGTGGGTGGTGGGGCGGGAGGTCTCGAAGCAGCCGCCCTGGTCGATCGCGATGTCCACCAGCACGGCGCCGGGTTTCATCGTGCGGATCATCTCGCGCGTGACCAGCTTGGGCGCCGCCGCACCGGGCACCAGCACGGCACCGATCACCAGGTCGGCCCGCGCGACCAGATGGGTCAGCGCATCGCGGGTGGAGAAGACCGTGGCGATGCGCTCGCCGAACTGCGCGGCCAGCCGCCGCAGCACGTCGGCGCTGCGGTCGACGATCGTCACCCGCGCGCCCATGCCGATGGCAATCGTGGCCGCATGGGTGCCTGACACCCCACCGCCGATCACCAGCACGTCGGCCGGCGCCACACCCGGCACGCCGCCCAGCAGCATGCCGCGTCCGCCCTGCGCCTTTTCCAGGCAATGGGCACCCACCTGCGGCGCGAGCCGCCCGGCGACTTCGGACATCGGGGTGAGCAGCGGCAGGCCACCGTGTGGCGAGGTCACCGTCTCGTAGGCGATGCACACCGCCCGGCTGGCGACCAGGTCGCGCGTCTGCGCCAGGTCGGGAGCGAGGTGCAGGTAGGTGAACAGGGTCTGGCCGGCACGCAACTGGGCACGCTCCAGCGCCTGCGGTTCCTTGACCTTCACGATCAGCTCGGCCTGCGCCCAGATCGGCGCCGCGCCATCGGCGATGTGGGCGCCTGCGGCCACATAGTCACCATCACTCAGCCCGATGCCGGCGCCGGCACCCTGTTCCACCAGCACGCGGTGCCCCCGGTGCACCAGCTCCGCCACCGACGAGGGCACCAGCCCGACGCGGTATTCGTGGTCCTTGATCTCCTTGGGTACACCGATCAGCATGGCAGCGCTCCGCAGTGAGGATGATGCAACTCTAGGCCGCGCTTGGCCGAATGAGATGTCGTGTTCCGCCACCTCTGCCGCATGGATCGAGCGAATCGGCCGCCCGACGCGCGCTGAACTCACAGGCTTCTCGGGCGTCAGGGCGGGTCGGGCGACGATGCGTGTCCATGCTCACTGACGGTGCTGCTATGCAGAACGTGTTGTCGCTGGAGTGACAAGTTTTCAGGTGAATCACGGGTGGCAAGGTCCGTTGTGCAGTGCAATGCTCCGGTATTGACACATGCAACCTTAAGGAGCCTTGCCATGCAACGTCGACAGGTCTTGAAAATGCTCGGAGGTTCGGCCGTGGCCCTGGGTGTGCCGGGCGCCGCGTCGGCACAGGCCTATCCCAGCCAGCCGATCAAGCTGCTGATCGCGTTCCCGGCAGGCGGGCCCACCGACATCACGATGCGTGTGCTGGCCGAAAATGCCTCGAAGATCCTCGGCCAGACCGTGGTCGTCGAAAACCGCTCGGGCGCAGGCGGCACGCTGCCGGCCCAGGCGCTGCAGACTTCCCGCCCCGACGGCTACACGCTGGCTCAGATCCCGCTGGGCGTGTTCCGCCTGCCGTACACCACCAAGATCAACTGGGACCCGGTCAAGGACATCACCTACATCACCTGCGTCACGGGCTATGCCTTCGGGCTGGTGGTGCCGGCCGACTCCCAGCTCAAGAGCTGGACGCACTTCGTGGCCTGGGCCAAGGCCAACCCGGGACGGCTGAGCTACGGCTCCACCGGCGCGCTGACCAGCCCGCACCTGACGATGGAAGAGATCGCCCAGAAGGCCGGCATCGAGCTCAATCACGTGCCCTACCGCGGCAGTGCGCCGCTGATGCAGGACCTGCTGGGGGGCCAGCTGATGGCCGCCGCCGACTCGACCGGTTTCATGCCGCATGTGACGGCCGGCAAGCTGCGCGTGCTGAACACCTGGGGCGCCAAGCGCCTGGCCAAGCTGCCCGACGTGCCCACGCTCAAGGAGCTGGGCCTGGACATCGTCCAGGCCTCGCCCTACGGCATCGGCGGGCCCAAGGGCATGGACCCGAAGCTCACCAAGCGCATCCATGACGCCTTCAAGCAAGCGATGGAAATGCCGAACCATGTGGAAGTGCTGGCCAAGTACGACCAGGAACTCATCTACATGGACAGCAAGCAGTACACCCGCTTTGCCGAAGAGACCTTCAAGAAGGA